>CALMEO010000044.1 GCA_937862935.1 uncultured bacterium
AGAAAATAAAACTTTTGACACTTGGATGGAAAAACAGTCCAATAAACAGACCCGTATTTTAATTCACGGTACAAGATGTTCATCTGTTCTTTCGATCCTTAAACAAGGTTTAAAGATTAGACCTTCAGGTAACTTCCAATTCTCAGGTAAAGTATACGGAAATGGTAATTACTTCTCAGAAGTAGTTCAAAAGTCATTAGGTTATACAGGTTATGACAATGATAAGATACTAGTAGTGTATGAAGTTCATACAGGTAATCCATTCGTTTATGACGGATGGTACAGAGGTAATTCATTTACACTTGATTATAAAAACTTACAGCAACGTGGATTTGATTCAACCTATGTTAAAGCAGGAAACGGGTTACTAAACTCGGAAATTATTGCTTACAACGAAGAGCAATGTAGAATCAAGTACATCATTTGGTTAAAAAATTAAACTAATTCAAATATGACAAAAAAAGAAAAAATCCTTTCGGTAGCTAAAAAGCTTTGTAAAGCAAATAACACAGTTACGACTTTAGAAATCAAAACTGAGTTGAGAAAACGTTATCCAAACACTCGTTGGGATCAATCAAAAGTATCCACCACGATGATTGAAGCTAATTCAGCAGGTAAATTCGACTATACCGATAACGGTACATTCAGAACTTACTCATTAGTTGGAAAAGGTACTTCAACAGCTCCAGCAGCTCAAGTAACAACTACAACCACAGGTAAAGTTAAAAAAGCAAAAGCTCCAAAAGCACCGATGACAACACAAAAGATTTCACGTACTAAAGCTTTGGATTTAATTCAAAACTCAAACGGTAAATTCTTTACAGTTACTTTCATTAAGAAAGATGGTTCACGTAGAGTGTTAAACGGACAATATACACCAGACATGGGAGTAAGTCCACTAGGTTATATATTGGTAAAAGACATCTCTGCAGTACGTAGAAAAGAGGTTAAAACGGTTAAAAATGTAAATCTTCAAACTATTGAAAGTATTACACTTAATAATGTATTGTCTAAGATAGATTAACTTCCTTAAAAATAATTTCATAAAAGCTTGGGAAACCGAGCTTTTATTATTATCTTTAGTTGTAATTCAGAAGAGAAAGGTTATGTTTAAAAAACTATTCGCTTACAAACCAACAGAACAGGAACAACAGTTCATTGATATTGTAACAGATTTGTTAAATCACCCTAACACGGTGGTTAGAATGTCTTTCTATTCAAGAAAATATTTTCTCACAAATGAAAAGAAGCATTATCACATGATGTTACAATATCCGAATATACAAGTAACCAATACTAAATTTTCCTTTTGTAAACCAATGCATCCTAAGGCATTTGATATAGTTATTAAACTTGTTCACGATTATATTGAAAAAGATCGTCAAGTATTGGAAGATCAAATTTTTCAAAACGAAACTAAAATGTTAACCGAAGTACGAAATAATTTACAACTTACATAATGAAATCTAACTTGGTTTTACACACAATGAGTGTGTTTACAGTAATTGAAGGTTTTTTAACTCGAAATAGTTTCCAAAATATGGGAAATAATACGTTTGTAAACAAAGAGTGTTCAGTTAAGGTTTTAAAAGATTGTTATGAAATTGAATTTGTTGACCCTGATTTTGGAGAAGTGACAATGTATACAGATAGTTTGAATATTCCACAATTAGCGGGAACACTGTCTTGGCACAACTTAATCGACAGAAACTACAGTAAATAATGAGAGTAAAACATAGCAAGTTTAAAGATTGTGAAATTATCGTCAGTGTTGAGACTGATGGAAAAAGTTTCACATTGGTAAAAGATCCGTATCCTGAGTATGATGTTAAACCTGATTACTACATTTATTGGAGCAATGTAGGTGAGGACATTAAAACATCAGGAAGAACATTAATTAGAACAACTTCAGGACGTAAAGTTTCACAAAGTAGAGCTACTAAGATCTTACATGACATGGTTAAAGCATCTAAATATTTAACATTTTCAAAATTATGATTTCATTTTCAACTCTGATCTATATTTTATTAATTCACTTTTTAGCTGATTTTGGATTACAAACACATGATCAAGCTACAAAAAAGGGTACAGATGTACTATATTTAACTTACCATGTTGCTGTTTATTCATTAATTTGGTTGTTTGCTTCGTACACATATTTTGGAAATATTTGGACAGCTCTAGTGTTTTACACATTTACATTTATTTTTCACTGGATCACAGATTTTATGACAAGTAGAATAGGTAAGCCTTTCTGGGATAAAGGAGATTTACATAATGGATTTGTAATAGTTGGGTTTGATCAAGTTTTACACTATATACAGTTAATAGTAACACTTCTAATATTGACAAAATAATGGCAGCACTTTCAAATAATAAGTACGATGTTTTTAATTGGATTCAATCAATCATAAACTCAATTGAAAAATACAATCACTACCTTGCTTGTAGAAGGTTAATCAAATTGTTTTATAGTCAACATCAAGATCGGGACTTAAAAGATATATTAGATTCACATTTAATGTACAGATTACAGGAACTAGGTTCAACTAAAAAAGAAAGTAAGAAACTATTAAAAGGATAGGAAATGACAATTACACAAAAGTATGTAGATTTTATTTTGGGAAACATCATCCAAGATAGCATCAGAGTTCAACTCTACAAACCGTTTCAAGATGGTTCAAGAATGTATGTTAAGTTAGGATCTACGGTATACTGTGAAGTTAAGATTGAAGTGATTGAGAAATATACAAGATCAGCTAAACTAAAACTCACATTTGATAAGTACGTAGTTGAATATATTTTCTTTATTCCTTTCAGTTCAAGTCCGGAATCAATTGAAAGTAAAACACGTTCTAAAATTGAAAAGATTGTCAATCACACTTTCATTGGCGATAATAGAACTCAAGATATTATGCAAATGTATGAACAACAGTCTAGGTTATTAGGAGAAGCTATAGCGAAAGTTGTTGGAAAGAAAAAAGAAAATGAGTAAGGAAATAGAGATAAAAGACAAACTCAAAGATCTTATAGATGATATGGAAGAACTTTACGGAGATCTAGAAGGATTTGAAGTAAGGTTAGAACACCCTATTGTAGATGGACAAAGACAGGGTTTTGCTAACATTAAAGAGTTTAACATTCTCTACTTACATAGACAACAAATTGAAATAGAATCATAGATATAGTATGTCATAGACCTTCCAAAGTCTTATTTTTTAGATTACGGAGCTATTTATCAGAAAAGATTATGTTTGTGTATATGACAATATGTTTAGTAAATGGTAAAAAATACATTGGTAAATACGAAGGAAAAGAGACTGATAAGTATCTAGGATCTGGAAAATTAATAAAACGAGCTATACAGAAGTACGGAGTACATAATTTTGAAAGGGTAATATTGGAAAGGTTCAACAATGTAGAGGACTGTAGAACAGGTGAGAAACTTTGGATTTCCAGATTTAATGCTACATCTGCAAAAGATTTTTACAATATAGCATCAGGTGGAGAAGGAGGAAATACTTTTGCGGGAATAGTTGGGGAAGAAAGAATTCAACTAATAGCAAAGTTAAGGCAGAGAAAAAGACCAAAAAAGAAATTAGGAACACTCCTATGTTTAGATTTACAGAACAAAAAGAGAGTAAGGGTAACATTGGAAGAATTTTACAACAATAATATGTTATTAGGAAATAGTTGTAAAGGAATCTACATTACTCCTAAGGGTATATTCTCTTCAGCAAAAGTAGCTTCAAAGTACCATAACAATCTAGATTATACAAGTTTATCAAGAAGGTGTAAGTTTTCTAACAAAAAAGTTACAAAGTCTCACATTTCATGTGATAATAGATTTAATTCTTCAGATTTGGGGAAAACATTTAAGGAATTAGGGTATGGATTTATCAGTATAGAAAAGGTAACAGTAGGGTTTTTAAAAATGAATAAAGTAATTAAATCATGAAAAAGGTACAGTATATTTCACGCAAAGGTAATTTTGATTCAGGACACAGGGTTATGAATGAGTTTATGAAATGTTTTAATATTCACGGTCATACATATCTTTACGAGTTAACATTCTCATTTGAAAATATGGAAGAGATTGGATATGCAATCGACTTCAAAGAGATTAAAAGAGTTGGGTGTCAATGGATAGATGATCTTTTAGATCATGGAATGATACTTAATCCACATGATACTAGACTAATAGAAACAACTAGAGATTATGGAACCAAGTTATGGTTGATGTCTCTTAATGGAGAAGGTGAGTATTGTAACCCTTCGGTTGAAAACATTTCAAGAGAGATCTTTCTAGCAATGGAAATATTGTTTGATGAAGTCTATAAAAATTCAGAAACTGGGTTGAAAATTCATAGAGTAACTATTTACGAAACTCCTAACTGTTGGACAGAGGTAAAAGCAGCTAGTATCACAGACAGAGAAAGAGAAAACTTTAGACAGGCAAGATTTAACGAGATTAAAGCTTATGCTGATACCAAAGGAGTGTTAGAATATGATGATAGAAAAATAGGATAATATGGCATTTCCGTGGACAGCAGTGATTGCATCTATGAATATAAATAGAGTATTACAAGAGAGACGTAGAAGAGATGAAGACGATAGAAGAAAAGAACGTCAAAAACAACAGGAAGAAAAGAGAGTAAGAAAAAGAAATGATAAAATTTAAAGAACTGATTACAGAGCAAAAATTCGAATTCGGATGTGTTATGCTCTATTTTGACTTTCCAGAAATGTTTTCAATTCAGGAACAGATAGATACAGGTGACCTGTATTTAGAAGAAGGAGATCGAACATTTGGACTGGAAGAAGAACCTCACACTACTTTGTTGTTTGGTTTGCACGAAGGTGTATCGAATGAAGATGTAGAAAATACACTAAATCAGGTTAGATTTGGGGATTGTAAAATTTACAATGCTTCAAAATTTAGTAATCCGAATTACGATGTATTGAAGTTTGATGTAGTTGGACAGGGATTACATACAGCTAATGCAGCTTTGAAAAAATATCCACATACTTCAAACTTTCCTAACTACCACCCACATTGTACAATAGCTTACTTACAAACTGGTAAAGCTGATAAATATATAAACATGTTGAAAGATAAGGAGTTTAAATTAACACCTAAGTATGCTGTTTATTCAAAACCAAGTGGAGAAAAGGATCAATTAGAAATTAAATTAGAAAAATAACAGGTGTGACAGTTGGTTGGTGTGAATTCTAATAAACATAAAAAGGTACTATTTATAATAAAAAGTACTTATGAATTATCAAAAAATTTACGACCAAATAATTGATCGAGCAAAAAATAGGGTATTGGAAGGATATTTAGAAGAGCATCACATTATTCCAAAGTGTTTGGGAGGAAGTAACGATAAAAGTAATTTGGTAAAGTTAACAGCAAGGGAGCATTTTATTTGTCATTTTTTATTAGTTAACATATATCCAAACGAAACAAAGTTGCAATATGCTTTCTGGTTGATGTGTAATATAAAAAACCCACACCAATCTGATAGGTACATTCCTTCATCAAGGTTGTATGAATATGGTAAACAGCTTCATTCGAATAACATGAAACGAAGAAAAGGAATCAAGCAAGGACCTAGAACACAAGAGACAAGAGAAAAAATATCTAACAGTAAAAAAGGAAAATCAGTACCTAAGACACAAGAATGGAAAGATAACAGGTCTAAGGCTATGAAAAAAGCATACGAGGATGGAACACGAGTTTCTAACAAAGGTAAACAAATGCCTGAATGGTTTGGTGCTAGAATTTCTAGATCAAAGAAAGGGATGATAGGTACTAATTTGGGGATTCCAATGAAAGAGGAACAGAAACAGAAAATATCCCAAACACTAAAAGGGCACCTAGTTTCCGACGATACACGTAGTAAGATCTCTCAGACTTTGAGAAATAAACCTGAGGTTACTTGTCCACATTGTAAAAAGACCAGTAGGGGTTCTGCTTTTTCTTTTTACCATTTCGATAAATGTAAAAAGAATTTAAATAAATAAAAATGAAAAGAATAACAGATTACAACAAGGTATTACCTATTAACGAACTGTACACAGCAGTCCAAGCTGAAGGGAGTAGAGCAGGATATGCCACAATAGTAGTGCGAACTGTGGGATGTACTCACCGCTGCTGGTTCGGTGAGGGAGGCTGGTGCGATGCTTGGGCAAACTCAATCCACCCAGAAAAAGGTAAATACACTTTCCAAGACATTATTAACATATACGACCTAAACCCTCACATTAAAGAGATGATGTTAACAGGTGGATCACCGACAATGCACCCAGCTTTAGTAAACGAACTAACACATTTTGCACATGAAAGAGGAATTTTTATTACTATGGAAACAGAGGGATCACATTTCTTGGAAACAGACTTTCCGATTAATTTACTTAGCATTTCTCCTAAGTTTTCTAACTCTATTCCACACACAGGTATCAGTACTCCAGCCGGTGATATCGTTGATGAGAAGATGGTTAAACAACATAATAAGTTTAGATTAAATTACGATGCAATGTCCAAGTCTATTGTTTACCATTCAAACTACCATTTAAAACCGGTATGGGATGGAGAAGATCAGGAGGCATTGAGTGAAATTCTAAATTGTATTAGGGTATTAGATGTACCTCAAGATAAGGTATATTTTATGCCAGCTGGAGATACAAGAGAAGCATTGCTTAACTCCTATCCAAAAGTAATGAATTGGATAAGAGATAATGGATACAAATTTACAGGAAGACCGCATATTATTGCGTTTGACGATCAGAGGGAGGTTTAGTTTATGCCTTATGGTTTATGCATACTATTTATAATAAAACAGTATTATGGACTATAGAGGAATTTGGAGAAAACATTACGGAGAAATACCTAAAGACAAGAACGGATGGACTTATGAGATACACCATGTAGATGGGAATAGAAATAATAATACTATTCAAAACTTAATATGTGTTTCAATAGAAGAACATTATAATATACACCTTATGCAGGGAGACATAGCTGAGGCAAGTGCTATTGCTGCTAGGATGAAAAAGTTACAAGAAGGTGTAATATTTGAGACATGGGTTCTTACAGGAAGTAAATGGTTTCACAAAGAAGGTAAACAACGTCAAATGAAAGTAGATGACCCTAGAATCGTGGAAGAAGGTTGGACATTGGGAATGAAACCGGAGACAGTAGATAAAATACGAAAAACATCCCATAAAGCTGTAAAATCTCCTTTAAAAGACCCGGAAGCTAGATCAAGGAAAACATCAGAAAGTTTAAAGAAAGCCTACGCAGAAGGAAGGCGTAAACAAAGAAAACCATATAAGAACACTAAAATAGAATAAAAGAAAGATGCGTTTAAGTTTAGAAAATACGTTTGTACTTGATCTCGATTTCGAGAGAGGTAAACGATACGGAGGTAGAGATACACGTAAAGAGTTGGATGAGAGTTTTGAAAGATTTTTTAACATTATGGGAAAAGACCCGGATAAGCTTATTACGTTAATGGACACAGCTGTTAATAAAGAGGTAAAGAAGCGTATGTTGCTTACTCTTGTAGAAACGGAATTAACCGGTTCAGATGAAACACATTTTAAACCACTAACATCGGAAGATGTAGACAATTTAGAGAAAGAAAATGGTAGCAGAAGCAACAACGTTCGAAACACTGAGAGTTCTTCACAACCTGTGGAAGGGTTCGTACATGGAAACGAGCCAAGTAAAAAAGGTACTGAAGGAGCATCTTAACTTAGAATTAACAGTTTTAGCAAACGGAGAAATTAAAGCAGAATCCTCAGATGGAAAAACCAAGTATTCAATTAAATAAAAAATAAAGTTATGACATTAAAAGATTTAATCGATTTAGCAGGAGAAAGAGATTTAGCAAAATCGTATCCAAAAGCAGATGGAGTATATGTATGGGACTACAAAGTACTACCTAATAAAGCAACTAATGTAACTGAACTGCACTTAATACCGAGTGATTCCGGTAAAGCAGGGTTCAAAGACAAAGTATCTATCGACGAATTAGTAAATTACGTACTAGAAGAAACAGACCCAGAAGTATCAGGAGACGAAATTATCTCACAACTGCAAGTAGTAGGTGCGGAAGGAATCACAATAGCGAAAATTTAATGGCACTAAAGGTAGGAAATAAAATGTATCTAAGCTGGGATGATATAAATATCCTAGTAGAAGATCTTTGCAATACAATCGCATCTTCAGGAGCACACATTACGTCTATTACAGGAATAAAAAGAGGAGGACTAATACCAGCAGTAATGATCTCTCATAAATTAAACATACCTTACGTAGACAGAATTAATAAAGATACTTTGGTTGTGGATGATATTTGCGATACGGGAGAGACGTTAAAAAATAGTATAGCACTGTATACTGCAACACTTCATTACAAGCCAACAGCAGGATTTACTCCTGACTTCTATGCAAAAGAAGTAGGATCAGACTGGATTGTATATCCATGGGAAAGAAAAGATTCAGATGCTATTCAAGATTATTTAAAAAAATAGTTGTTTTTAGTATATTTACCTATTTATAATAAATAAAAAATTTATAGAAGGAATGATAGGTATTTATAAGATTACGAATCCGAAAGGTAGAATATACGTAGGACAGTCTATTGATATAGAAAAAAGATTTAACCAGTATAAACAATTAACTCATTGTAAATCTCAAAAGAAACTATACAATTCGTTAAAGAAGTATGGAATATCTGAGCATGTATTTGAAGTATTGGAAGAATGTAGCTTAAAAGAGCTGAACAGAAGAGAAAGGTATTGGCAGGAGTATTTTAATGTATTACACGAAGGCCTAAACCTATTACTAACAAGCACAGAACAAGTTAGAACAGTTTTTTCCGAAGAAACCAGGAGAAAAATCTCAGAATCACTAAAAGGAAATACACCTTGGAATAAGGGTAGGCAAATGCCTCAAGATACTAAGAATAAGATTTCGGAGAAATTAAAAGGAAGAAAACTTTCTGAAGACACAAAAGAAAAGCGAAGAGGGAATAAGCAGTCTCAAGAGACAATCAATAAAAGAGTATCTTCTAGAAGGAATAACAGCAGTATATGGCATTCAGAAGAGACATTAGAAAAGATGAAAGGTCCGCGAAAACCTTATGGACCTCAAATAAATCCTCAAAAAAGTAAGACCGAAGAACATAAAGAGAAGTTAAGAGGACCTAGAGGTACTAGAGGTCCGCAACAAAAAGTAAAATGTCCGTATTGCCTAAAAGAAGGAGGAAATACCATGTCACGTTGGCATTTTGAAAACTGTAAACAGAAGTTGTAAATGAAGAATTAAATTCATATATTTTAATAATAATAAGTACTGATTAATAACAGCAAAAGAGAGTCGAAGAACCTCGTAAAAAAACAAAGTATGAATACTCAAAAAAAATTTATATCCGGAACTGAACTTGTACAAGCCGGATTCGCAAATGGTATCTCAACACAATTAGCTAAGAAGCAATTAATAGACGGACCAGAAGCAAGATTAACTGAAGTAGAAAAGCAACATATTATTGAAGATGCTGCTGAAGCATTTGGACAATTCCTATCAGCTTTAGGATGTGATTGGAAGAATGATCCAAATTCATCTGATACTCCTAAAAGAGTTGCAAAGGCTTATGTAAATGATTTATGGGCCGGACGATTTGAACCAATGACTAAAATTACAGCATTCCCTTCTGATGGATATGATGGAATTGTATTTGAAGGAAACATTCCAATTACGTCAATGTGTTCTCATCATCACCAAACAATTACAGGAAGAGTTCATATTGGATATGTTCCTTCCTCAGATGGAAAAGTAGTTGGTCTTTCAAAATTAAACAGAATTGTAGAGCAATTTGCAAGAAGAGGTGCTATCCAGGAACAATTAACAGTTGCCATTCACAATGCAGTGGATAAAATCTGTGAAGGTAATCTAGGAGTAGCAGTTATGATTGAAGCAGGTCATAATTGTGTAAGCTGTAGAGGAATTAAGCATCAAGGTGCTTCTATGAAGACAGCAAAATTAACAGGATGTTTTTTAGATGAAGCATCAGCAAGAGCAGAATTTTACGAATTTGTAAAAGGGTATAGTTGTAAATAAAAAACAAACAGTATGAAATATTGGACAGTCACAGTACAATTGGAACATGAAAGCGATACAGGTCGTGTTCAGAGAACAAGAGAACTCTACTTGGTAGATGCAGTTTCAGCTTCAGATGCAGAAGCAAAAATTTACAAAGAGTTTGAAGGTGAATCAAACTTTACGGTAATAGGAGCAGTACAATCTAAAATTATCAAAGTAATTGAGTAAAGAGTTGGACCTTCGGGTCCAATTTCTTATATTAAGAAAAAGCAAATTATGACCTTAATAGAGAAACAACAAGAATTAATCGATCTACTGTCTGATCAAATTACACAACTAACCCTACTTTCTAAAATAGAACTGGGTGACGATGTGATAAAAGAAGTCGTTAGACTTAAAGAAGAAATCCAAATCTTAAAATCAACTTCCGTACATTTTGTCGATGAGGTAGAGGAATTTAACCACCTAATGGGTAAACCGAACAACTATGAACCAATCATCCCCGAAAGAAAAGAATGGGAGTTTGTATACAATTTCGTCCTTGAAGAACTTGAGGAATATAGAGAAGCTTGCGAAAAAGGAGACATCGTGGAAGTTCTGGATGCTTTGTGCGATATTGCTTATGTTGCCACTGGGAACGGTACTATGTTACATGGCCTTAAGAGTAAGATATGGCCGGCATATCAAGAAGTACAAGCTTCAAATTTGTCGAAAGCTTGTAAAACTGAAGAAGAAGCAATCGCAACTGTCGAGAAGAGAAGTATCGAACAAGGTGAAGCATGTCACTATGAAAAAGTTGGAGAAATGTTCATCGTCTACAGAACAAGAGATAGAAAAGTAATGAAAAATACCAATTACTTTAAACCTAACTTACATCAGTTCTTTTCTGAGAAGGAAATTCAAAAAGTGCACTTAATGCAGTTAACAGGGAAGTAATGCAAGAAGCTTTAGATCATATTGAAAAGCATAAAGTTTATATCGAAAGTTTAGGAACTTTTATGATTCCGGTAACAGAGGCATTTAAAGTTGTTGAACTTTCGTATAACTCTCAATTAGAAGAAGCTCTTGCACTAATCCAAGGGACTTTTACAGAAACAGAACAAGAAATCCAAAATTTAGAAGATGATAAAGATAGCTCACGAGAGTCCTAAGTCAATATTTGACAAAGTACAAGCAGTAACTGATTACGATTATGCTTTGGTACATTTATTTGAAGAAGATCCAGAATATCTAGCTTTGTTTAGACAAGCTAAGGAAAGTGGAAGAGAAATAATTTTAGATAACTCAATCTTTGAGTTGGAAGAAGCCTTTGATGCAGAAAAATTTGCAGGATGGGTACTAGATTTACAACCAGATTGGTATATTGTACCGGATGCATTAGAAGATGCTAAAAAGACTTGCAATCAGATGGCAGAATGGAACATAAAGTTCAAGAATCTACCAGGTAAAAAGATTGGAGTAGTTCAAGGGAAAACATATCATCAAATCAAAACATGTTACGAATACATGGATAAGATTGCAGGTGTAGATATGATTGCAATATCCTTTGATTACTCATATTACACGCATTCTTTTTCACATCCTAATAAATATGTATCGTGGATGTTAGGACGCGTTAAGCTCTTAGGAGATTTAGTGAGAGATGGTGTTATAAATACTTCTAAGCCTCATCACTTGTTAGGTTGTTCGTTACCTCAAGAATTTGCATTTTATTCAAACTATGATTGGATTTATTCTTTAGACACTTCCAACCCTGTAGTACATGGTATTAAAGGAGTTGAGTATAGAGAAGATGGGTTATGGTCAAAAGAGTCACAAAAACTATTTGAATTAATCAACCATGATGTTACAGATGTGAATACAATTCTGTACAACATTCACAAATTTAGATGGTTTACAAATGGCTCAAAAGTATAACACAGGAGATAAGGTCAAATTTTTGTTTCTAGGTGCACCACACGTAGGAACAATTCTAGAGTTTAACAAGGTAGATGTTCATGGATCAGTTAGACCTAGGTACATAGTGTCAGACGGGAAATATAAATACCCTATCCCTTTTGAGCACCTTCTTGGAAAAATTTGTGAGACTAAATAAAAATCACTATATTACAATATGGAAAAAAAGACTTATATATCGTATGGGTATGAAATAGAGTGGTCAGATATTGACCGTAGAGTTGATATACCTCTTAAGTTAGGACAATGGGAAGGACCTAAAATAGCTGGGTATTATATGGGTTCTGAGATTGATATAGTGAATACAGTTGGGGTGTGGAAAGGAATTGGAACAGATCCACTCTGTATTGATTGTAAAGTAGGAGGTGAAATAAATGTTCAACCAGCTACTTCTCCTGAGGTTTTAACCAATCGTGTAATGGAAATTATGGATTTGTTTTCTGTAGTAGGTACAGGATGTGTTAATCATGGTCATGTTCATGTTTACGTTAAAGGGCTCAAACAAGATTTAAACTTACTCAAAAATGTATTTAAGTATGTTGAGTTAAATGAACTTGATACACAAAAAGCTTGCCACTCATGGGATGATAAAACTCATGATGAGGTATGGTCTTCAGACTTGGAAGAGTGGGTTAAAACATACTTACAGTTCGATGGATGTAAAACCATTAACCCTAAAATTTATGAGATAGTTGATAAAGCTAAATCCGTAGATGAAATTATTTCTGCATTAGAAACTTATAATGCAGTTAACAGATGTTGGATAACAGGTAAAACCGACGATACATATTCAAATAGAACTGCAATCAACTTGTTCAACCTCATTAAGGGAGAAACTTTTGAATTTAGATGCTTCAGATCCAGCATTAACCCAGCAGAGTTGTATTCATCTTTTACATTTGTAAGACGTTTTACAGAAGAAGCACTAAAAGGTGAAAAAGGAAAACCTGTGAAAGATATTCTTAAAGAAGGTAACTTTAGGTTTCCTACATTAGACTTTAACATAAACGATGCTTTAGGGTGGCAAAAGACTAGGCAACAAAAAGGAAGATCAGGACCTTTTAAAAAATATACAGGTACTACAATTCCACATGATGAAGTTTTCATTGATATGTCAGAGATTATTAACTTGTGTAAAAAAGATCTAGGTATATGATATATACATTGACAGGTACACATAGTACAGGTAAGTCTACGTTGCTTAGTAAATTGAAAGAGGTTTACCCTAACTTTTACTTTAATGATTCATCTACAAGAGATGTTACAACTAAGGAAGAAAGGAGACTATATGAAATTTCTGACGATTCTCAGAACAAACTGTTCAAAGCTATCGAAGTAAAAGAGGTAGAACTTTTGCAAGTTTCCAATAGTTTACCTATTTTTATGGATAGATCGTTTGTAGACTTTACAGCTTATACACTTACTTTTAACAAACAGGGAAAAATTTCAGATACGTTTGCTGCAATGATGCAATACGAATGTGAGAAAAGATTATCAAAGAATCAGTACGATAAGATATTTTACTTACCTATTGAATTCGACATTGTAGATGACGGAATTCGGAGTATTGATAAAGAGTTACAAAGAAGTGTTGATATTGAAATTAGAACTTTGTTATCAAATCAAACAAATGTAATAACATTAACTGGTACTATTGATGAAAGACTTAAACAGGTTAGCAATTGTATCGGTAGATAAGTTAAAGGATTGTTCTGAACCTTTTGCAAAAGAGTTACTTACACTTTGGCATAATAGAAAGTTGAGAGGTGAAGCAATTATTTACGAAAAATCAGACAGAATTCTAGGATTTATTCTACTTGAACATAAAGAAGGTGAAATAGTAAACAGAGGTCTATATGTAAGAGAGAATTTTAGAGGTTACGGTATAGGTCAATCAATGTTAACTTATCTCCATAAAACTTATTGTAAATCCCATATGATCTGGACAAATATAACCAAAGGTTCAGAAGGAATTTATCACAAGTTTAACTATAGGGTTTTAGGTGAGAGAAAAGAGTTTGGACAGTTTATAGCTTACTATCCTGAATCAAAAATAACAGAAAGTAAAATACAACAATTAAAAAATAAAGTAGATGGTGAATAATCAAGCAGAAGTAGTAAAAATTGCAGGGACACATTTAGGAAAAGTGGGGGGAGAAGGATACAAAGATACCTATGATCCAAGTTTATTAGTTGCAATCCCGAGATACCTAAACAGAGAAGTTTATGGAATTGATGACAATAACCTTCCCTTCATAGGAGGGGATGTATGGAATGCATATGAAGTATCAGCAATTACAAACAAAGGGCTACCGGTAGTTGGAATGTTAAAAATCTACTACTCAGCAGATTCAAAACTTCACGTAGAATCTAAATCAATTAAACTGTATTTAAACTCATTCAATATGACTAAAATGGGTGACACAGCACAGGAATGTCTACAAGAACTTGTCTTTAGGGTAGAAAGAGACTTATCAGAAGCGTTAGAGACCTTGGTTGAAGCGTGCATCTTTACAGAGACGCCAAGTCAGGAATATTCTTTTGAGGATTTCCCAAGAATACAGAAATTGATAACAGGTCTTGATGATTTAGAGTTTACTTCATACCATTCAGATGAATCGCAATTGAAAGGATCCGGCCAATCAGGTGTGTTAAAGGTAGATATAGACTTTTTAAGATCTAACTGCAGGGTGACCAACCAACCGGATTTTGGAAACATGTATATCCATATTGAGTCGGATAATTTACCTGATTTGGATTCCATTGCAAGGTATGTAGTAAGTCATAGACAGGTTAGTCACTTCCATGAGGAAATTTGTGAAATGACATTCATGCACCTTATGAAGGCTTTTTCACCGAACAAGTTAATGGTAGGATGTCTTTACAGTCGCCGTGGCGGGATTGATATTAATCCTGTAAGAGCAACACATAAAGAATTAATTCCTAGATGGTTCCAGGATGTAACCTGTAAACTTCAAAAAACTTTAAAACAGTAAACAAGTCAAGGTAGTCTAACACTTCTTCCTTTTTGTGTATATGTACATATTTATAGGAAAGAGTAATTATGGACTATCGAAAGCATTACAACAGTCTTGTAGAAAGAGCAAGAAAAAGGGAAAAAGATCCTGGGACATACTGCGAGTTGCACCATATTTTGATGAAATCGGAAGGGGGTACAAACGAAGAATCCAACCTGGTTTGGTTGTCAGCTAGAGAACATTTTGTAGCACATTGGTTACTATTCAGGGAGAAACCTGAGAGTTACGTTAGAGCTGAAGCTTTTAGGATGATGTGTGATGTAGATCCCAGTTTAGATAAATTAAGGTACATTCCAAGTGGGAGAGTCGTTGCAGAAGCAAGAGAAGCCTCAGCAAGGCTCAAGTCGGAACTGTACAAGAAAAAATGTTGGGTGAAAAAAGACGGAACCCATAAGAACATCTTCAGAGAAGAACTTGAGATTTATCTGGAACTAGGGTGGGAAAGAGGGAAAAATTATTCTCATTCTCCTGAAACAAGGGAAAAACTCAGACAATCTAGGTTAAATGAAGCTCCTAGAGGACCTCAATTTTACCAGAAGATGTCTCAGATAGTGAAGGAAAGGTATAAAAACAATCCGGAAAGTTGGAAAAAATCTAAAGAGACAAGAAAAAAACTTTCCGGACTATCCAAACAAAAATGGGAGTCTGAAGAGTTTAGAGCTAGGTTTAGGGAAACCAGAAGTAAAAGTCGAGTTAAATGTCCACATTGTGTAAAAGAGGGTAACTTTAATATAATGCAAAGGTGGCACTTTGACAACTGTAAACATAATCCACAGAAAAATGAAAAATAGAAATCCAGAAAACTCTGGAACAGTAAATGGAGATACATTTCAGGAGAGATTAGCCAAAGGTAAAGAAGGAGAGAGAGCTATTATTTTGGCTCTCTCCAACGTTACCGATGTAAGAGATCTAACTGATTACGGTAAATACGAAGCATATCAGAAAAAAGGACTTGATTTTGAATTCCTAAATAAAGAAACTGGAGCTTGGGACAGAGGTGATGCTAAGGCAAATATTACAGAACACGGCTATACGTTTTTAGAATTGTACAAAGGTAACGGAAGTTTAGGATGGTTTTACTTAACTAAGTCAGACTGGATTTACTGTTACAGTAGATTTACAAAGGGAATCTACTACTACGGGGTAAACCCAATGAGAGAATATGTATCAAATGGAGTAAAGATTAACACTGTCAAGATAGTACAAGTCTCAGACGGTTCCAAAGGAATCTGGGTGAATGTAATTGAAAATTCATTAGTAAAAAAGTTTGAAAGTTAAAGTATTTTTACTAAATTAATATATGATTCAAATAGAAAAGAAATATTACATAGTTGATAATCCGGAAACAGTAAATATACTATTAGATCATATTAACCAATCTGATGTTATTGCATATGACACTGAAACAACAAGTTTAAACCCGAGAAAAGGGGAAATTGTTGGATGGTCGGTATCTGGAGATGAGGGGATAGGTTTTTATCTTCCCACCATAAAATGGAACCCAGTAGAAGAAAGGTTAGAAGAGTGTTTAATTGGTGGAAAAGGAGCTCATACTGTAACAAGGAAAATCTTACCAATGTTAAAAGGGAAGAAACTTGTATGTCACAATGCCAGTTTCGATATGAGGTATACGAAAAATTACTATGGGGTAGACTTATTGAAAGATCTTTGGATAGATACAGCTTTACTTGTTCATACAGTTCAAGAAGAGGGAGCAGGTATGGGAGTTTTCGGTCTAAAACCTTTAGCTATTTCAATTCAAGAACACATTGGATTAAACGTAGAAGAAGCAGCAAACAAGGAACAGATAGAACTAAAAGAATCTATCAAGAAAAACGGAGGTTCGGTTACAAAAGAGAGTTTTGAAATCTATAAAGCAGATATGGACATTTTAGCAAAATATGCTGCTGCCGATACCGATTTAACGTTAAGAATCTGCAACTATTTCTTACCTAAGTTAAAAGAAGAGAATTTAGAAAAGTTCTTCTTTGAAGAAGAGGTAATGCCACTCTATAAGGAAGTCACAATTCCAATGGAAGAGTTGGGTGTTGATTTAGATATTCCGTTGTTGGAAAAAACTAGAGAGGAAATTACTAAAGACTTGGAGGAGAACAGACGTATTGTCATCAACAGTATACTAAGTACACCAGAAGCCAAAGAATGGGTAGTTGATACTGCTTTAAAAACTTTTCCACCTTCTAATAAAGGAAACTGGGCTCAAAATCTGGTTACGTTATATTCTCTGAATATTCCAAAAAGTGAAAAAACAGGTAAGTATTCGTTGACTAAGAAGGTACTAGAAGAGTTAGAAGAGAGTAACGTAAAACAGTTCCTATTATCCGGAGATCTAAAACATTTAGATGAAATGGAGGTTGTTAGAATCTCAATGTCAATGTGGAAAGATTTGAATGAAGGGGAATACGTAAACATTCAATCTAAAAAACACTTAGGTGAAATTGCATTTGACTATATGGGAATTAAACCATTAACTCAAACAGCAAAAGGTCAAGATAAATTTGATATGGAAATGTTAGAAGAGTTGTCAAAGTCACATGCATGGGCCAATAACCTGAGAGTCTACAACAAACTTCTTAAGGTTAAGTCTACATATATTGATAGATTTTTAGATGGTCAAGAAGATGGAAAGTATTACTTTTATTTTAAACAAAATGGTACAGTATCGGGTAGATACGGTTCAGATGCACAACAGTTACCTAAACCAAAAGAAGAAGGAGATGATGTTCCAATCATCGTTCATTATAATAACCTTGTAAGGTCTTTTTTAATTGCAGGAAAAGGAAGAAAATTTATTGATGATGACTACTCAAGTCTTGAACCTAGAATATTTAGTGCAGTGACTGGGGACGAAGGACTGAAAGATATTTACAGAAATAACTGGGACTTCTACTCTACAATTGCTATCAAAACTGAGAACTTAGATCAAGATAAGGTAAAGTACCCTAATGGAGTATCACCAGATATACAATCACCGGTCTTTTTAAAGAAAATAGATCCGACTAAACGTAACATGGCTAAAGGATACTCCCTAGGGTTAGCCTACGGTATGAGTCCATATGCATTATCAATGAACCTTGGAATATCACAAGAAGAGGGAAAAGTGTTACACGAAGGTTACTTGAATGGATTTCCAAAACTAAAGGAGTGGATTGAAAAGTCTAGGGAATTTACCAAAGCAAATGGGTACATAAAAAACATGGTAGGACGAATTAGACACCTACCTAAGGTAAAACAAATTTACTCCAAATACGGTGATCAGATATTAGACTACAAATTTAGAAAAGAACTTTCACAAAGATACGGATTAGAAGCAGTCACACAACTCTACAGGGATTATAAAAACGGTATTAACAACTGTCTTAATTTTCAAATACAAAGCATGGGGGCTTCTGTTGTTAATCGAGCAGCAATCCAGATTAATAGAAAGGCAAAGGAACTTGGAATTGACGCCAGAGTCTGTGCACAAATTCACGATCAATTAGTAATTAACGTAAGGGAAGAGGAAGCGAAAATGTTTGCACCTCATGTACAGAATATTATGGAAAATACAACAAAGTTGGACGGTGTAATTCTTGTAGCAGAACCTGAAATTGCAAATAATTTAAAAGAGGGACACTGAAACCTCATTGTTTCGGGTCTTACACCTATTTATACGAAAGGTGTAATGAATTACGAAAAAATTTACAATCACATTGTTGAATCCTCAAAGGGGAAAAATAGGAAAAGGGGAAAGCAAGAGTATTTTGAAAATCACCACATAACCCCAAGGTGTATGGGAGGTTCTAATGAAAAGGAAAACCTTGTTCTGCTGACAGCAAAAGAGCATTTTTTATGTCACCGACTTCTTTGTGAAATATATCCGGAGACGAAAGAGTTACAATTTGCATTTTGGGCAATGTGTAATCAAAGAGGTAAGAAAGGGCAGAGAACCTACACAGTAAGTGCACGTACGTATGAGAGAATGAAAGAAAGGGTGTCTGAAATGAGGAGAAAACGTAAAACCATACCCTGTAGAGGGTGTAAGAAAGGGTTCGAAAGAATCTACTCTTGGATTAGGGAGAAGAATTACTGCAGTAGAGAATGTTATATCAGTTCAAACGGAGTTACAGTAGGGGAAGTGCACATTTATAAAGGAGCACTTCGAAAATTTATCCCGAAAAGCAAACTGAACAGGTACATAACTAAGGGATGGACTGAAGGAAGACTTTTTTTACAAAAACCTGTTCAAAGATGTGATATGTTTGGAAATATCCTACAAGAGTACGGTTCTGTTAAAGAAGCAACCAGGTCAGGAGAATTTGGTGTGACAGGTATCAGTCAGTGTGCTAACGGTAAAAGAAAGACTCATAAAGGATATGTTTGGAAATATCGGCAGTTGTAACTTTGAATATTTATTTATACATTGTTTAACAAGTTATCAAATTAAAAGTAGTTTATGTTAAAAACGTTACAAGCAAATAACGATAGGGTAATTATTAAACCTATCGAATCTGGAGAAGAGATGTACGGAAGTATTATCGTACCAGATATGGGTAAAGAAAAACCAGAAATGGGAGAAGTTATTTCAGTAGGTCCAGGCCGACAATCAGAGTTTGGAAGTTGGATAGAAGTTAATGCTAAAGTGGGAGACATTGTACTAATCCCAAAAATTGGATCACTAAGAATCGATTTTGAAGGACAAGAGTACTTTATTACAGCAGATAGAGAAATTTTAGCAACAGTTTTAGAATCACAAAATTAAGTATGAGCAAAGAAATTAAGTTTGGAAAGGAATCAAGACAAGCATTATTATCAGGGGTTAATCAATTAGCAGATGCAGTTGTTTGTACATTAGGACCTTCAGGAAGAAATGTTTTTATTAGTCATGCAGGAGGTAATCCAACATCAACAAAAGACGGTGTAACAGTAGCAAAAGAAATTGTACTATCTGACCCAATAGAAAATACTGGAGCACAAGCAGTAAAAGAAGTATCTATCAAAACAGCAAACTTAGCTGGAGATGGAACAACAACAGCAACATTACTTGCAAGAGAGATTTACAAGCAAGGAATAGAACAGTTAGAAAACTCAAATGCTGTTGAGATCAAAAGAGGTATTGACATTGCAGTAAAAGAAGTCGTTAAATACCTACAAGATGATTATTCTCAAGAAGTTTCTGAAGAAGATCAACTTAAACATGTTGCAACTATTTCAGGTAACAACGATACCGAAGTAGGTAACTTGATTGCAACAGCAATGGACAAAGTAGGTAGAGATGGAGTAATCACTATTGAAGAGTCAAAAACAGGAGAAACATACCTAGAGACAGTAGAAGGTATGCAATTCAACAGAGGTTACAAATCACCTTATTTCGTAACAGACAATTCTACAATGTCTGCAGTTCTAAATAATCCACTAATCTTAATTACAGACAAAAGATTACAACAGGTAAAAGAGTTATTACCTGTGTTAGAATCAGTATCTCAACAAAGTAAATCATTATTAATAATTGCAGAAGATATTGATGGAGAAACGTTGTCTACATTGGTAGTCAATAAGATGAGAGGTATTATTAGCGTAGCTGCTGTAAAAGCTCCTGAATTTGGAGATAGAAGAAAAGCTACACTAGAGGACATTGCTATCTTAACAGGAGGTACAGTTGTATCACCAGAGAAAGGAATGAGATTGGATAAGTTTGATGCAAATTGGTTTGGTAAAGCTAGAAAAGTAACTGTAGGTAAAGATGATACAACCATTATCGATGGAGGAGGTACTGAAGAAGCTATCACAGAACGTATCAACAACTTAAAAGAGCAAATCGATACTACAGTTTCACCTTACGAAAAAGAAATCCTACAAGATAGATTAGCAAAACTAATCGGAGGAGTAGCAATGATTCACGTAGGGGGTCATACAGAAGTTGAGATGCGCGAGAAAAAGGATAGAGTTGATGATGCATTACATGCAACTAAAGCAGCACTTCAAGAAGGAATACTTCCAGGGGGTGGAGTTGCATTGTTACAAGCTTCACTACATTTGCAAAATATCCTAGAAGGTGAACTTACATCACATCCAGATCAAGAAAAAGGAATTAACATTGTAATTAAAGCAATTCAAAAACCTTTTGAACAGATTCTACTAAATGCAGGAGAAACTGAAGAAACTATCCGTACAAGAGTACATGAACTTTTGGAAGGAGAAGCTAAATGGAGAGGGTTCAATCCTAGAACAGGTAAGTATGTTAATATGATGGAAGAGGGTATTATCGACCCGACTAAGGTTACAAGATTAGCTTTAGAAAATGCAGCATCAGTAGCAGGAACAATGTTAATAACAGAATGCGTAATTGCAAATGTTGAAGATAAAAATAAACAGGGTGGAGAAGTAGATCCAAACATGTTTATGTAATTTTAATTTAAAAACAAAACAAGATGAACAAACAAGAATTATTTGATGAAATGAGTAATTTGTTTGAGGACTTTAAGACTCAACACAATGGGACTACAAAAAGATCTCAAGCTATTGCTAGAAAGAGAATTAACGAAGTTAAGAAGTTAATTACAGCTTACAGAAAAGCATCAGTAGACGAACAAAAAGCAGCAGTTTAAGGACCGAAAGGTGGGGGGCATCAAGCTCCTCACCGAAGGTGCCACGCGCAATTTCAACAATTAGAAACCCGATTACGACCGAGTAAAAACCCGTAGTCGACATTAAAAACAGTTTTATGACAACAATTGAGATTATCGTATTGATAGTAGGTGTATTCCTATTTGCAGGAGTACTTGGATTTGGTCTTTCTCAAGGTGGAAAGGATGAACCAGAAGTTGAAACTTTTACAGAGTATACCACAGAGGAGTATGCTAATATCAAAGCAGCAGAAGAGGCTTACAACAAACCAGTTGTAGATATTGAGGTAAATGAACCGGAATTCGTAGCCAAGTTAGTGAAAACTCCTAAAATTCTACCACCGGAGTCGATCATTAATGCAGAAGCATTACTAAGTAAGGCTACAGGATCAGACGAAGCACCAGTAACGGTAGAATTATCAGTAGAAAGAACAGCTCCAAAATCAGAGTTTCCTATCGATAAGCCAAAAGCTAAGAAAAAGTACCCAAGAAAAAAGAAACCAGCTAAAGTTCAGGAGTAATGTCAGATTCAAGAGCCAAGTATGAAGATCTTATTCAGAACAAAGACTTCAAAGAAACAACTCCACATCAAAAAAGCTTACAGCTTATTTGTGAGATAGTACATGCAGCTTCAAGGGCTGACCTAGTTGAGGAGCTTGTTAACAAAGCTCTAGAGATTTCAAAACAAACACCAAACCACACACCAGCAACTGTCTTTCAAATTGCAGCAGATGCAGTTAAAGTGGATGAACTTTGCAACAAAATTAAATAAATGGAAAACACAACAGTACAACCAAAATTAGCATTATCAGATACAACAGGTGTAACTTGTGACGAATGTGGACATACAATCTTTGAAGAAGGATTGATCATCAGAAGAGTGTCTCAGTTCCTTACAGGAACTTCGCAACCTGGAATGATACCGATACCTGTCTTTGCTTGTAAAAAATGTCAACACGTTAATACAGAGTTTTTACCGAGAGAATTGAAAGACTTGGGTGAATAATCTATAACGTTATAGTATAGGAAAGAGGCTAAGGCCTCTTTTTTTATGCCTATTTATTAGTATAACAATAAATAAGTAGGTATGACACTGTTTGATAGATTTAAAAGTCCTACACCAAAAGTGTGGAGACAATTGGGGAATGGTTTATTAGCTGTTTCTGCAGCTATTTCGGGGTATACAATGTATGCAGAACAACCCGTAGTTGCTGCCATTACAATGGTAAGTGGAGTGTTAGGTAAGTTTTTAACTAGCTTCTTTGTAGAAGACAACACACCACAGTAATGAGTATTCAAGCGTTACAAACAAAAATAGGAGTAAAAGCTGACGGGGACTTTGGGCCAACGTCATTTAGAGCTGCTTGTAAGTTCTTTAATCTAACTCCAGAAAGAGGTGCTCACTTCTTTGGTCAAACAGAACATGAAACCGGAGGTTTCAAACTATTTGTAGAAAACCTAAACTACTCTGCAGATGGATTGAAAAAGATCTTCCCTAAATATTTTCCAGGAAATATGGCAGATCTTTATGCTAGACAACCAGAAAAGATAGCAAATAGGGTTTATGCCTCTAGAATGGGTAATGGAGATGAGAAATCAGGAGATGGTTTCAAATTTAGAGGTAGAGGTGCTTTACAGTTAACAGGAAAGGACAATTACACAACATTTGCTCAACACCTTCAAAAACCAGAAATTTTAACAAACCCGGATTTAGTAGCTACTCTTTATGCTTTTGAATCTGCAATGTTCTTTTTCGATAAAAACAAACTTTGGTCAATATGTGATCAAGGAGTAAATGATGCAACTATTTTAGCTTTAACAAAAAGGGTAAATGGTGGTACTCACGGACTAGATGATAGAGAAGTAAAAACTAAAAAATATTACAGTTTTGTCTAATGTATGTCTAACACTGGTTTTTAACATATATAAGTTATTATGAAAACAGGACTAATTATTACTTTAACAATGTCAACAATTATGACCTTTATCGGCACTTATTTTTATAATTTGACAGCAGAGAATGTTGAACAGTTTCTAGCAGTAGGAGTTGTAGTTTTTGCTGATGGATTTTTCGGTATATGGGCCGGTATTAAACGGGAAGGTTTTCAAACCAACAAAGCTCTTAAAGTTCTTAAAACATTTATATTTTGGGTAATGATGTTAGCTTGTATTTTAGTAATAGAGAAGGGATTTACAGGAACTGCCTGGTTAAGTGAAACTATTATGGCACCTTTCTTAGTATTCCAGTTAGTATCGATACTAAAAAATGCATCTTTAGCTGGGATAATAAAGAATGAACTTCTTACACAAATATTAGACAGATTAGATAAACATAAAGGTGAGAGAGATGCTAACTAAACTATTTCTATTTTTAAAAAAGTTAGACCTGAAATCATTACTGATTCTTGGTTTAATCATTATTATACTGGTAATGAGAGCATGTAGTGGTGAAGGAGATACCGGTAAACCGGAAACAATTAACGTTAATGGACATGCATATGAAGTTGTTGATAAGAGAACAGATACAGTGTATGTACCGAAAGATACAATCGTATATAAACCCGGTAAGACAATCTATAGGGACAAGCCAATTTATATCCCTATTCCTCCCAATGTGGATTCTTTAGAAGTTATTAAGGATTATTACTCTGCAATCGTTTATAGAGACACATTGCATTTAAGTGAGAACATGGGGTATGTAAGTGTAACTGATACAATTTCTCAAAATAAGATAATAGGGAGACGTTGGAGTGCTAGATTAAAGAAGGAAACTATTCATGAAACTACAATTGTAAAAGAACCAGCTAGAACACAGCTATATATCGGAGGTACGGTAGGGTTCGATACTAAAAGCCCTATTAACTTTGTAGGTCCTACACTAATGTTGAAAACTAAATCAGATAGAGTATATTTACTCTCAGCTGGTTACGGAGTTGATCAGAGGACAATTATACAGGGTGGACTTCTTTGGAAGATAAAATTTCGTAAATGATAAAAGCAGGCTTGATTTTTCAAGCCTTTTTTATTATATTGGGTTATAGAAAATTTAGAATATGAATTCAAGAGAAACCCATGTTACAATTGATGATGACGATGATGAAACTACAATGGAAGCAGTAAATCACCCCCAACATTACGGAGGTAAGGACAATCCTTACGAAGTGGTAAAAGTACTAGAAGCCTGGGGCCTTGATAAGGACTTTTACCTAGGTAATACAATTAAGTATATTGCAAGATGCGGTAAAAAAGATAGTGAAATCCAAGAATTGGAGAAAGCTATGTGGTATTTAGATCGTAGAATTAAATGTCTAAAAAAAGAGCAAAAATAGTTGTATCTTTCAAATATTCTTACTATCTTTAACTATTAATAAAAAGATAAGGAATATGAAAAAATTATTTTTGGGAGCTCTACTATTACTGAGCACATTAAGTTTTAGCCAGAAGAGTATACATGTACTTAACAGGGAAAACCCTAATATTCCAGGGTTAATTTTACAGGAAGACCCTACATATACTACAGTCTTACTGATAAGAACTACAGCTTGTACAGATATAACAGTTAAGATTTACACTGTAATTGGAACTGAAGTAACTGATTTTGAACGTCTTACAAACGGTATTGACATTAAACATCTAACTGCTGGTGTATACATATTACAAATTATAGAGGGTGAGAAAGTAGATTACAGAAAGTTAATTTATTCCCCTAAAACAAAAACCTAACCTATTTATATCAAATAGAAGGTACTTGCCCTACCGAGAAAAACATTACGGAGATTTTAGATACTTTCCCATGGGCAAGATGGGTGTATCTAATTTCTCCTTTCTTTTTAATATGATAGTGGGGATTTATAAAATTACAAGTCCAAAAGGTCGAGTATACATTGGGCAAAGTTCAAATGTTCTACACAGGTGGGAAACCTACAAGAAAGTACTATGTAAAGGTCAACCGAGGTTATATATGTCTTTAGTAAAGTACGGAATTGAAAACCACAACTTCGAAGTACTTGAGGAGTGTACAAAGGAACAGTTAAACGAAAGAGAACGTTATTGGCAAGAATTTTACGATGTAATTGGAAGAAACGGACTAAACTGTAAATTAACAAAAACAGAAGATAAGTCAGGTACATGTTCAGAACAGGTAAAAGAGAAGATTTCAATTACAATGAAAAAAATGGGATATCGTCCCCCTTCTAGAGAAGGGGTACAGGGTTACTGGAAAGGTAAAACAAAACCTGTAGAAGCTAACTTGAAAACTTCAGTAAAACTTAAAGGGATTATTCGAGGACCTAAATCTGAAGAGTCGAAAAGTTTACAACGACAGTCTATGTCGGAGAAAGTACCTTGGAACAAAGGTAAAAAGTATACACAAACTAACCAAAGAAAAGGTAGAAAAATCATTAACATACTAACCGGTATAGTCTATGATTCTATTAAACAAGCTTCACTTGTAGAGCAGGTTTCAAGAGATACTGTCACGTACAGTTGTAAAAAGTTACAAAGTCCATTTAAGTACTATGCTTGATTTTCTGAGAAAACATTCTTATATTAAGAGAAATAGATACACGTAAAGCACATGGCAAAAAAGGTACCAAACGAGGTTAAGATAATCCAAAAGTATGAGAAAAAGCAGATAGATTATTCAATTAGTAAGTCTATCTCATATTCACAAACGTTAATGTACAGTACATGTCCTCATGCATGGTCATTATCATATGTGAAAAACTTGCAAACGTACAAACCCTCTATTCACACTGTATTTGGTACAGCTTTACATGAAACTTTACAAGAATGGTTAACAGTTCTGTACACTCAAACCGTTAAAGCAGCTACCGAAATAGATCTAGGTGTATTACTTTTACAGAAAATGCATACAACCTATAAGAAAGAGAAGGAAAGATTCGGTCAACATTTCAGTAATTCTCAGGAATTATCGGAATTTCACAATGATGGTGTAGAAAT
Source organism: uncultured bacterium (assembly GCA_937862935.1). Lineage (GTDB taxonomy): Bacteria > Patescibacteriota > Gracilibacteria > Absconditabacterales > Absconditicoccaceae > CAJBLF01. The sequence goes on from CALMEO010000044.1 coordinate 26,691, forward strand.
TCTGGGATACATTAAGCGAAATAGAGCTAGGTATTTCAGTAATAGAGCTACTTACCTGGTTGGAGTAGAGATTCCACTGGTATATTCCGTTGCAAAGAACGTATACTTTAAAGGGTATATTGATGTAGTCCTGTACAATTCTAATGCGGATAAGTACACGATATTAGATATTAAGACTTCCACTTCAGGGTGGAATGCTACAGCAAAGAAAGATGATAAGAAGTTAGCTCAACTATTACTCTACAAGGAATTTTTAGCTAAACAGTTTGACATTGATGTAGATAAGATTGATGTTCAATACTTTATCGTAAAAAGAAAAGTACCAGATGATCCAGAATACCCAGCAATGGGCAGAAGAGTACAGGAATTTGCACCACCTTCAGGAAAAATCAAAAGAGGTCAAGCTTTAGCAGCTTTGATTAGATTTGTAACAGATGCTTTTGATGAGGAAGGTAGGTATATAGAGAAGGAATATAGTAAAATACCTTCAAAAAGTAACTGTATGTTTTGTCAATTTAAAGATACTGAACATTGTAATGCTAGGTTTTAATATTGTTATATATTTATACAATATATAAACATATATTTATTAACTATGGATTCAAAAAAACTGACAAGCGTAAAGGTGGAACAAGAGTTGTTCCAAGATTTTAAAGAAGAGTGTGTTAGATACAAGTTTTCACTACAGAAACTTGTAGATCGTTCAATATACCTGTATTTAACAGATGAGGGGTTTAGGCAAAGACTTCACTTACAAACCAATCTTAAGTTACCAAAAAAGTAGAATAGTAAGAGTATAGGAAAGTGACCTATATACACATTAACAAAACAACAGGTACTAGACCCGGTTGTATATTAAACTATATTTAAGAAAAACATGTCGAACAATAAAAGTTACGAAACAAAATTTCGTCACCTTAAGCGAGAGGATAGAAAGAAAATCTTGCTTTTGTGTGACGATATTTGATGCTCCCCCTGGAGAAATCTAGGGGGAGGAAAGCAATCAGAATGCACAGCGGTATTGCAACAATGGCTAGAGAAATAGTTATTGGAACAGCACATCACTTTAACTGGTTAAATGTTGGTGCTGCAATTAATCACCCAGATAATGGAAAGGGTTTTGACCTATCTAACGATATAAATGTATTAACAGGTTTGGAAGATTCTTGGGTAAGAGTAATAGGTAGTAATGGTTATGGAGATGCAAACCTGATTAGAGGTTTGATGAAACAGGAGAAACCGGATGCAATCTTTATCTTTACAGACCCTAGGTATTGGGTATGGTTATTTGAATTGGAAAGAGAGATTAGAAATCAAATCCCAATTTATTATTTAAACATTTGGGATGATCTTCCAACTCCATTATACAATAAACCATACTATGAATCCTGTGATCTGTTAATGGCTATTTCAAAACAAACTAAAAACATTAATGAGATAGTCTTAGGTGAAGAAGCTAAAAACAAAATCATTAAATATGTTCCTCACGGAATAAATGAAAATCATTTCTTTCCTATCAGAGAAGGACATGAGAACTTTGAACTGTTAAAAGAGTTTAAAAGTAAGATGTTTGGAGGAAAAGATATTGAATTTGTTGTACTTTTTAATTCAAGAAACATTAGAAGAAAATCACCTGGGGATGTAATACTATCTTACAAACTCTTCTGTGATAAAATTGGAAAAGAAGCTTCTAAAAAATGTGCATTAGTAATGCATACACAAGCTGTAGATGATAATGGAACAGATCTGTATGCAGTTAGAGAAGCTCTTTGTGATGAAAGTTACATAAATGTATTCTTCTCACAAGATAAACTGGAAACTCCACAAATGAACCTGTTATGTAACATAGCGGATGTAGGTTTACTCATTACTTCAAATGAAGGATGGGGATTATCCCTAACTGAAACCATGATGAGTGGTAGAATGATCATTGCAAATGTTACAGGAGGAATGCAAGACCAAATGAGATTTGAAGGTAATGATGGAAAATGGATTGACTTTACTCCGGATTTTCCTTCTAACCATAGGGGAACTTTCAAGAAATGTGGTAAATGGGCAATACCAGTATTCCCTTCTAACCTATCTTTAGTAGGTTCACCATCTACTCCGTATATTTTTGACGATAGATGTAGTCCTGAAGATGTTGCTGATGCAATAAACGAAGTTTATCACATGGACAAAGAAGAGAGAGAAAGAAGAGGTTTACTAGCTAGAGAATGGGTAACTTCAAATGAATCAGGAATGTCAGCAAGACAAATGTGTGAAAACATTATTGAATCAATGGACGAAGCATTTGAAAAATTTGTTCCAAGACCGAGATTTGAATTACACAAGATCACAGATAGACCTAAAAAACGTTTAACACATAAATTACAATATTGATTATTCATATTAGTTTTTTTATTAGTTTTTTATTTTACAAGCTATTTATAATAGAGAATGGGACGACTTAAAAAGTATTTATCGCAAGAAGAAAAGATAGAAGCTCAAAAAGAGTGGTCTCGTTCTTATTATTGGAAAAATAAAGAACAGATAGATGAAAAAGCAAGAGAAAAATATAGACAAGGGAAACAAAAGAAAAGGGGAGTATAGGAAGTGTAGAGGTTGTGACAAGGAGCTGTATTACCGTCCTTTTGAAGTCCAGAAAGGTATCACCAGATTTTGTTCACATTCCTGCAAAGCTAAAGTTGTGGTAAATAAACGTAAAACAGGTAAGATGTTAACCTGTTTAAATTGTAACAACAGTTTTTATGCACAGTACAAAGAAATTCAAAACAATAGAAAAAGTTGTTCACCGAAATGTGCTAACGAACTTAAAATTGGATTACCCTTATTGTCAAAAAGAACTGGGTATAATAAGGTATGTAAAACATGTCAAAAAACTTTCTATGTAGCTTTATGGAATCAGCACCAAAAATACTGTTCAGTAGATTGTTACGTTTCTTCTGAAGGAATAAGATACAAAGCTAATTATAACCCGGATTCAATTAAAATAATTGAAAGTTACGGTCAATTATACGGGTACTGTTTTAAACATGCGTTGAACGGAGGTGAATTTAGGGTACCAGGAACATATTATCACGTAGATGCGTATGACGAAAAGGAGAATGTAGTACTAGAGATCGATGAAAATCATCATTTTCTCTCTGACGGAACATTGAAATTGTACGACATTAAAAGACAATTTAAGATACAAGAAATACTAAAGTGTAAATTTATAAGAATTAAAATTTAAAAAGTTTATGGAGAATAAGATTAGTTGCGTTATTTCAGCACCGGTGGATACGTACAGTGGGTACGGTGCTCGAAGCAGAGACCTGATAAAAACTATCATAGAAACTAGACCAGATTGGAACATTACAATATTGTCCCAAAGGTGGGGAAATACACGATTCGGTTACCTGGAAGACCATAATGAAACAGGCTTACAATCGAGAATTATAACAAACTTAACATTTCAACCTGATGTGTGGATTCAGGTCACGATTCCTTCAGAATTCCAAAAAGTAGGTAAATACGCAATCGGAGTAACAGCAGGAATTGAAACAACACTTTGTGATGCTTCTTGGATACAGGGATGTAATAATATGGATTTAGTTCTAGTTTCATCTCAACATGCTAAAAAAGTTTTCACTGAAAGTAAGTATAACGTAACAGATAACAGAACAGGACAAGTAACAAGTTACATAGAGTTAAAAACTAAAATGGAAGTGTTATTCGAAGGAGTTGACACTACTAAGTACTGTAAAATAGATTGGGAGGATTAAAAACGTAGGTCATTGGGTTTCGGACTCAGAACCACCTATGAGAAGAATAGGTGGAAAAATTAAGAAATAAACGAATATTATGAAAAAAACAGATTCAAAAATTTATCAGGACCTACTAAAAATACCGGAAGATTTTTTATTTCTCGTAGTTGGACATTGGCTTCCAGGTGATATGGGAGAAGATAGGAAGAATATTGGATTCACAATCAAAGCATTCTTAGAAACATTTAAGAATAGACCAGTAAATAAACGTCCTGCATTATTACTTAAGGTGCAAGCTGGAGCTGGAACATCTATTATGGACCGTGAATTATTGTTAGATAAGATTGATGCAATAAGGAAAACTGTAAAAGGTGACTTACCGAATGTATATGTACTTCACGGTGACATGACTGATACAGAGGTCAACGAGTTATACAATAGTCCTAAAGTAAAAGCAATGGTATCTCTTACAAAAGGGGAAGGATTTGGAAGACCTTTACTGGAATTTAGTCTAATAAACAAACCAATCATTGCAAGTGCTTGGTCAGGACATGTAGATTTCTTAGATAAAGAATTTGTTACATTTGTAGGGGGTACACTTACACCTGTACACCCGTCAGCAGCTGTTGATAGAATGATACTAAGGGAAAGTTTATGGTTTACACCAGATTCAAATGAAGTAGGAAGAGCATTTAAGAATGTTTATGACAACTATGATAAACTTATAGGGAATGCAAAAAGACAGGGACATAAGTCAAGAACTAACTACTCTTATGAAAATATGAGAGACTTAGTAAAAACATTGTTAGACTCAAACATACCAGAGTTTCCAACCCAAGTTCAATTGAAATTACCTCAATTGAAGAAAATTGAATTACCAAAACTAAAAAAAGTATAATGAAACTTTTAAAGAACCTCTACAACAAATTTTTTAATAAAAAAGTTAACGAAGTTAAACCGGATACAGACCCGTTTGGAGATAAATTTAGAGAGCAAGCTAAGAAAATTTTAGAGATGAAAAGTTCAGACGTCTCTGAGGCAGTAAAGACTAGAGTAGCATTTACTTTGGATCCGGTTGAATTTAGCAAGAGTCTATCGTTTGATGAATATGAACTGGACACTGTAACATTGAGAAACCTATCCCCTGGTGCAAGAAAGAAAATCTTAAAAATTGTTAGAGAAGATCAAAACGCTAGAATAGAGACTTTTATAAGGATTACAGAGAATCTTAAGGGTATTCCTAGACACTTAAAATTAGAATTAAAATAATGGAACAAATGACAATTTGCCCACACTGTGGAGGAAATGCCTGTTTTGAACAGCAAGTATCGGAAGATGTAACAACTAAATTCTGTTTCGGATGTGGATGGTCCACAAGTACACCTATGAAAGTGGGTAGTAGATTAGTAACAGAAACACTGGATACATCACCAAGTTTGTACAAAGACTTAATGTATACGGATGATAAAGGTCAAGTATGGTTTCCTGCTACAGTCACATTACCGGAGAAAGGAATGGTGTTTTTAGATGGAACATCAAAAGATAATTGGCAATGGGCAGCAGTAAAAGCTGTGGAAATTACAAAAGAAGAAAAATCTAAGTTCCCAAAAGATCAGAAATATAAAATGGACACAAAAAATATGAAATTTTTTGGACAAAGAGACTTCATGGATGCATTGGATGAGATTCACTTCTTTGATATTCAAGTTGTAGAATAGAGAAATTCTTCATATATTTAAGTATGAAGTTAAGTTATGCAATTACAGTAAAAGATGAACTGGAAGAAGTCACGAGATTAATTGAGTTTTTAATTAAGCATAAACGTACAGAAGATGAAATCATCATACTATTTGACACAGGAGGAAGTGTAGATGTTCATGTATATCTAGATTCGATAGATCATGAAGATATTTTCATAATACAAGACCAGTTTAAAGGAAACTTTGCTGATTGGAAAAATTTATTAACATCGTATTGTACTGGAGATTACATTTTTCAGATTGATGCTGATGAATACCCGGATGAAGTCCTTGTCCTAACTTTACCTGAAATTTTAGAACTAACCGGTGAAGTAGATATTATTCTGGTTCCAAGAGTTAATACAGTAAAGGGTATTACCGAAGCTCATATAAAAAAGTGGGGATGGATTATGAACGATAAAGGTTGGGTTAATTTTCCCGATTTTCAGTGGAGAATCTACAAAAATAGTCCTTATATTAAGTGGAAAAATAAAGTTCACGAAGTGTTAACAGGGTATAAAAGTTATGCAACATTACCAGAAAGACAAGAGTATTCACTTTATCATCCAAAAACAATTGATAGACAGGAAAAGCAAAATAGCAGCTATTTATTGTTACAGAAAGAACGTAACAATGAACTATCAAAAAATTTATGATCAAATAATTGATCGAGCACAAAAAGAAAATAGAAGGAAAAGTAAAGAAGTTTATTTCGAAAGACATCATATTATTCCGAAATGTTTGGGAGGAAGTAACGAAAAGTCAAACTTAGTTTTACTAACTGCAAGGGAACATTTTTTATGTCATTGGATACTATATAGGTTACATCCTACTAATTCGAAACTACTTTTTGCATTTAAGATGATGTGTGATGTACAAAATAGGGAAAGAATGAACAGATTTGTTCCTTCTTCAAGAATTGTAGCTGAAGCTAGAGAAGCTTTTAGTACACTAATTAGAACTCTTCCGAAAACTGAAGAAACTAAACAGAAAATTTCAAAAGCAAATTTAGGTAGGATTTGGACAGAAGAAGCTAGAAAAAATCACAAAGAAGGGGTAAAAGGGTGTAAAAAGCCTACAAGAACACCGGAACATCTATCAAAGATATCAGAAGCACTAAAAGGAAAGAAAAAAAAGCCCTTTTCTGAAGAACATAAACGTAAGATTTCGGAAACACTTAGTAAAAAGCAAAAAACATCTGTACACTTACTTAGAATTTCAGAAGCATTGAAAGGAAGGGAACTAACCGAAGAAACTAAACAAAAAATTAGAGAGAAAAATACAGGTAAAAAACACACCGAAGAAACTAAACAAAAAATGAGAGAGAAAAATACAGGTAAAAAACACACCGAAGAAACTAAACAAAAAATGAAACATCCAAAACCTGTTGGATTTGGAGAAAAAGTAAGACAAAGAAATCTAGATAGGGGCAAACTTGGACCATTACAAAGATTACAGTGTCCACATTGTAATGTGGAGATGTCGATAAACAACATATACAGGTTTCATTTTGATAATTGTAAAAATAAGTAAAATTATGCATCATCCACTTACTCACTGTATTTCTACTTACAATAACCTACCTTACTTGAAATTAGCTGTTGAATCAGTTAGAAAGAATTCATACTTTAAGAGTGCACCGTTTATCATTCATGCTGAAAATTGTACCGATGGTACTAATGAATGGTTGGTAGAAAATGCTGGGAGATTCAATCTCTCTTATTACATTGATGTACATAACGAAGCTCCAAAAGGTATTGGAGGTGGTATGAACTTCTGTGCTGAAAAAGTAGAAACAGAGTACATAAACTTCTTACATTCAGATTTTTACGTAACTAAAGATTGGGACTTAGAATTGTTGAAGATTCATGAAAAGTATCCTGAAGAAAAATTATGGGTGAATTCCTTTAGAATTGAACCTGATATATTCAAAAATCCTCAAAGACATGGTACATTGTTTGTACCGGAAGAGATGTTTGGAAGTTACCACCATAATTTTTTAAGTCAAACACTTGAAGATTGGGTATTAGCGTTGAAAGAAAGTAACGACTATTTTGAAATTCCGAAAGGAGAAGGAGTGTCTGGATTGATTAAAAAATCCGTATGGGATGAAGTAGGAGGTAATGACCCGATCTTTGCACCAACCTCTTGGGATGATATGGACTTATTCCTCAGAATGTTACAACATGGAGTAAGGTTTGTACTACCTTTCAGTTCAATTGTTTGGCACTTTGGAGCAAGAGGTTCACACAGGTTAGAGGAAAACAATGGACAATCTTCACAAAGACAAAGAGAAGCAGAACAGAAAAACATATATAAGTGGTTGGGAAAGTGGGGAAAATTACCTATCTTTGATGAATACGGAATGATAAAACAGTTTTAATGAAACACATACCAATAGTAATTTTGAATAGGGACAGATTTGTCCCATTAGTAGAACAGGTTACTGTACTACAAAGTAAAGGATACAATAACATCACAATTATTGATAATCAATCTACTTACCCTCCATTACTGGAATGGTACAAGACATCAGGACTTGATATATTTGTCAACGATATTGTACCGAATAATAATAAAGCATTTTTGAATTTAGTTCAAATTGGTCATCCAAAATTTACTCAAATTGTTTCAGATTGGTACGTATTTAACGACAGTGATATCATACCGGAAGAAAATGTACCTGATAACTTTATTGAAGACCTAATCAGGTATGCAGTGAAGTATCAAAAACTAAAAGTAGGGATGTCAATTCGAATTGATGATATTGACCTCAATTATCCGTTAAACAAATGGGTACATGAGTACGAATCTACATACTGGACAAACGGTGTTAAAGATGGTGATGTTGAACTTTATCCACACCCTATTGACACTACGTTTGCTGTACATGCACCGGGTATGATGCCAGATTGGAGCAACAGTACATTAAGGGTTGGACTTCCGTACATAGTAAAACATGCACCTTTCTATTATGATCCGGAAAATTTACCTGAAGATGAGAAGTACTACCTACAACATATGAATAAAAGCAGTAGTAATTGGTCAAGTAAAGTAGAAATAAAATGAAAACAATAGCAGTTTTTGGAGGAACCGGAGGACTAGGAAGTCTTTTGTGTCCATATTTAGAAAAAAGTTACGAAAAGGTAATAGTAATAGGTTCTAAAGATGTAGATGTTACTTCATATGGAGAAGTAAAAGATTTTTTTGATACACATAGTATTGACGTTGTCATTAATTTAAGTGGGTATAATTACGACAAATTTGTTCACAAATTAACCGCAGAGGATTTAAGTGAAGTTAGGAAACAAATTGAGATTAACATACAGGGAACAATCAACATAACAAGCTGTGCTTTACCTCAAATGAGAGAAAAAGGATACGGTAGTTTAATATTAGTTTCTTCAGTCTTAGCAGATCACCCTGTAATTAGTACTAGCATTTACTCAGGATGTAAAGGATTTGTTGATAGTTTTGTTAAGACTGTTGCACTTGAAAATGCTGGTAAAAATATATCCTGTAATAGTCTGCAATTGGGATACTTTGATGGAGGTTTAACCTTCAGAATACCTGAACAGTTTAGGGATAAAATAGTAAAGAATATACCTGCTCAAAGATGGGGAGACATAGAAGAGTTGTACAACACAGTCAACTACCTGGTTAAAACCCCTTATATTACCGGTCAGAATATTAACATTAGTGGAGGTATTATATGATTTACAAAAACGTAGATAAAAACATTTACATTGAAGCTGCCGAAATTAACCTAGGGGATAACATTAAATTAGGTAAGGATATTGACATTAGGGTCAGAGGTAAGTTTAAAATTGGGGAAAACAGTGTTATAGGTGACAGGTTTAGAGCAAATGCAGAGGAAATCATCATAGGAGATTACTTTTTTAATGTACCTACAGATTCAAGAGGAATGTTTATCGGTGGAGGAGCTTCAAACTTTCCAGATGCAAAGCTACACATTGGAGATAGAATGGTATGTCACACAGGTCACATTAATGTTGCTTGTCCGGTAAACATTGGAGACGATGTTGGACTTTCTCACGATGTAGATATTATTACACATGGTTTCTGGTCATCTGTTTTAAACGGATACCCGAGAATGTTTAAAGGTGTTGATATCGGAAACAATGTAATTGTAGGTTGGAAAACCGTAATAATGGGAGGAGTAGACATTACCAACAATGTTGTAATTGGTGCTCATTCAACAGTTACAAAGTCATTAGATGTAGAAAAAGGAATTTACGTGGGTACACCGGCAAAACTTGTAAAAACAGTTAAAGAACCCTTGTTAATTGAACAACATGAAATTTTAGGGGAAATTGTGGATGAATTTAAAAAGTTGATGAAGTACTACGTTGTAGATAGGTTAGAGGTTGAGGCTTCTTACCCGTTTGTTAAAGTTAATGACTTACTTATTGATGTTATAAGATTAACTTTTGAAGGATATCATGATAAGGTTTCTGATGCTTTTAGAGACTTTCTTAGAAGGTACGGAATTAGGGTATTTGCTCCACATGGTTTTCTATTTAAGTTAGAGAGAAAATAATGAAATTTTTAAATTTTAAAAGAGTATTATGTCTTGCACCACATCCTGATGATGCTGAATACAGTATAGCAGGAGCTGTACTAAAATACCCTGAAACACATTTTGACATTTTATGTTTAACTCAAGGAGGATTTTGCGATATAACACCCGGTAAAGCACGTCACCAAGAGGTACGGGATGCCTGGTCAGTTAGTAAGGTAACAAATTACAACCTATATTTTAGTGATGAACCTGTTTTAAGAAACAAGGGAATTGATGAATGGGTAAAATACATTGAAGACACTTTCACACTCCAAAACGAGTACAACTGTTTATTAGTTCCTTCAGAGGTTGACAGTCATCATGAACATGTAGTTGTCTCGTCATTAGCTGCTCCGCTATCTAGGGTAACACCGTATAGCATTTTACAATATAGGTCTCCTTCAACATTAGATGGATGGATACCTAACCTGTTTATATCACTGAGTGATAGTCAGTACAGAATTAAAAAGGAGATGATTAAAGGGTTCAAGTCACAAAAAGGAAAACCCTACTTTTTAGATAATGTAGTAGACGGTTTTCATACCAATTTTCAAGGTCTAAAAAAAGGAAAGGGTTTTGTAGAATCTTACAGAATTGTTACATATTATGAATAAGTTTGCAATATATTGTAAAAGTTATGATAAAGATGTTTATAGAGTAAAGACATTATTAGAAAGTGTCACCAAATATAACTCAAATAACTTACCGTTTTACATTTCTGTTCCAACAAGTGATTTGGGACTGTTTCAACAAGTTTTAGGTACAGAAGGTTATATACTTCTTGCTGACGAAGATATTGATAAAACAAATAAAGGTTGGAAAGGTCAACAAATAGTAAAAAGTCAATTTTGGAAAACAGGACTTTGTGAAAACTATCTTTGCATTGATTCCGATTGTTTCTTTATTAAACCTTTTTACCTTTCAGATTTTATGTTTGATGAGGAAACTCCTTATACAATTTGTCACGAGTATAAATCTTTCTTTGAATTTATGGATAAGTTTCCACTTGAATTTGATCCGTACGAATCCTTTAAAAAGGAAAGACTTGAGATAATGGAACTGTTCGGAAGAACAGGGGTAATTTATGATTTTGGTCCTGGACCTACAATATGGTCAGCCAAGGTGTGGGAAAGTTTAGAGAATGAGTACATATTACCCAACTCCCTATCATTCGCAGACCTAATAGAAGCTAACGGTTCGGAATTTACTTGGTACGGGGAATGGTTATTACACAGTCAAGTACTTAGGTTACTACCTAAGGGTCCACTGTTTAAAAATTACCATTATCCACATCAATACGAACTTGACAAACAGTTTAACTATACATTAGATAAAATTAAAAAGCAGTATTTAGGTATAGGATTACAATCAATCTACAATTTTAATATATGAAATCACTAGAACAAATAAGTTTAGGTTTCAAATCAGATAAAGGAGCAATTTACCACAACTATTTAGAAATTTATGAAAAGTATTTTTCTAAGTACAGAAATTCGTTAAAGACTTTTCTTGAAATAGGGTTATGGGAAGGTGAAAGTCTCAGAATGTGGAGAGAATATTTCGATGTAGGACACCTAGTGGGTGTAGACATTTTAGACCTATCTCATGTACGTCTAGCTAACACAACTATCCTACAGGGAGATCAATCAAATAGGGATGATTTGAATTCCATTGTTGCAAACACTTTTCCACAATTTGATATCATTATTGACGATGGTGGACATATGATGCACCAAATGCAAATTACATTAGGTACAATGTTCAAATACCTGTCACCTGATGGAGTGTATGTTATTGAAGATTTACATACCTGTGGTAACCCTTCATATAATAGGGGTACAGATACAGAGACTATTGATGTACTTGAAACTTTTATCAAGACCGGTAAGATCGTTAGCAACTGTATGTTAGAATCTGAAATAGAGTATTTAGAACAACACATCGATAAGGTGAATATAGAACAAGGAAATGTTTCAAAAATTGCATTTATCACCAAAAAAGGTTAATAAGAGTTGTATAATATTTGCATGTACAATACTTTCAGAGGATAGGTTACATGTACTATCAGAGTTTGTACAAGAATTTCAACTAAACTTTTCAGATTCTGATTTATATATTGGAATTAATTCGGGGTCTATACCCGTTTTGGAAGATCACTTACTTAACAGTGGATTGAACATTAAAGCAATATCAAGGGTATCAGACGAACTTTATACTCAAAGTGATGCTTCAGCCTATCAATTAGCATTAAAATTACTTAACCAGTCTAAAGAAGATTACGAATACTGTTGGTTTATCCACACCAAGGGTGGAGTAAATTCACATAGTGATTATCTACGTAAGTGGTACATAGATAATTTCTTAGGACAACGGTATAGTGTTGAAAATTTTATGACAAGTTTACCTGGAATTGGTTCATGTGCAATGTTAGGAGTAGAGTACGACAATAACAAGGTCTATTCTGAACAAGATGAACTTCTTCCCATATTTTCCAAAGAAATCACAAAGGATTTTCCATTTCCTTTTATAGAATATTTTTACATACATACCCTTTATGTAATCAAAGGAAACATAGTAAAAAATTTTTTTTCTTTATTACCACAAGAGTGGTTTAATATAAAACTGAACAGATATTATTTTGAAGGTGTATTTCCTTTTATAGTTTCTAGAACAGGTTATTATCCGTTTCTTTTTAATACCCGTTCTATGAATGGGGTAGACCTAAAAACCGTACAGAATAATTGGATTCTAAAAAATAATTTAATATCTTATGATAAAATACTAAATGTACCTACACAAAATTATTATTTTCATCAATTAACCCCACCTTATGTTAGTAGCAACACTTAATCACAATTTACCAAACCTTACTGATAATTTAGTTACACAGTTAAAAAGGGATCCCTATTTTCAAAATTGTGAACTAATGGTAGTGGATAATGGTTCAACAGAACCTTTAGCAAAGTCAACAACTCACAGGCTTGAAGAAAATGTATTCTTTGGAGGGGGGTTTAATGTAGTTTTAGATTATTTCCTAAACGAAACTAAACACGATTGGTTATACTTTCTTAATAATGATTTAATATTTCACGGACCAAGTTTCTTGACAACTTCAATTGAGAATGCAACAACTTCGTTTGCTGATGTGTATTCACCTTCTATTATAAATGCTTCAGTTGATCAATGTTACTGGAAGCAAATGTGGAATTGGGGGAAAAAAATTCGATCTGTTAAATGGGTAGATTTTCAATGTCCATTGATACACAGGAAAGTTTTGGAGAAGATTGAACATTACCCTTCTGAATTGATATATGGATGGGGATTGGATTTTTACACAGGATGTATTACAGAACAAAATAATTGGAAAACGGTTGTAGATGATACACATACAATTTGTCACTTAAACTCACAGACTTTTAAGCAGAATAAAATAAACATCGGAGTAAGTGAATTTTGTCAAAAAGCGGAAATGAGTATGAATAGTTTCTTTTTGACTTCTGAGTTAAATTCATTATATTTAGAACTGAGACAATATGGGGAATCCTATTATTTATGAAAATATCGATCATCATTCCTAGCTTTAACAATTTAAAACATTTAAAAAATGTTTACTTATCAATTCAAAAACATGAACCCGAAGCTGAAGTAATCTTACTTGATGACGGTTCAACAGATGGAACATGGGAATGGATACAAGAACAGAATTGTATCAAGTTTAGAAGTGAAGAAAGAGTAGGACACACAATACTGTATGACAAGGGAATCGAGATGGCTACAAACGCTATTGTAGGTATCTTACATGCAGATATGATTGTAGGTCCTAACTACTCTAAAAACCTAATTAAGCATTTAAAACCTCAGACAGTTGTATGTGCAACTAGAATTGAACCACCTTTACACCCAGAAGGAAAAGAAAAGATCATTAGAGATTTTGGGATGGACTTTGATACCTTAAATGTAGAGTCATTCGAAGAGTTCGTTAGAGACTTACAAGTAGTTGAAGGAGAGACAACTAAAGGAATGTTTGCTCCTTGGATACTTTACAAAGAAGATTTTCAAGCAATAGGAGGTCATGACCCGTTATTTGCTCCATTCCCTTATGAAGATTCAGATATTTTTCAAAGATGGATTCTAGCAGGGTATGAATTAGTGCAATCACGAGATGCTTTTGTGTATCATTTAACCTGTAGAGGACATAGATGGAGTGAACAAGTAGGAAAAGATGATGAGTACTACAAAGATGTATCAAAAAGAGCAGCTAGAAATTACTTAAGAAAGTGGGGTTCTTGGATTGCAAATGATGAATTTCAATACCCGATCATAAGACCTAAGTACAACATTGCTTACGTGTTAAAAAACTCTACCTTATCTTTGGTTGATTTACTTGAACCTTGGTGTGACCGTCTATACATCGATGATGAAATGCAAGTGATTACACCACACTACGTCGAAAGAGAACAATTAAATACCTAATTTGATTTATCGAAACGTATATTAACATTAAACCATAATGACCCTTGGGGAGAAAATGATATAATTGTGGAGATAGATGGTAAATCGATTACTTCAGAATCGTTTAACATTTTAACTCAATTACCACAAATTATCCAAGATAGTGGAGAAGTGGGAACATTTGAATTGGACATATTTAAAGTGACAATTAACTCAATGGCAGACTACAAGTACAACTTAATCACTATTAAAGACCCCAACTATTTATATTAAAACGAATGAAATTAGATTTACAAAAAGAAGTTAAACAACTACTTTCGGAAGTTACAAAAGTAAACTTTAAAGGTCATACATTTGTACTGAAAGTAGATGTAAATGAAGACCCGAATAAGAAAGGGATTAAGGTGCAGTTCTTACCAACTTCCTTTGCAGGTATGGATAAAAAGCAACAGGATGATGTTGCAATGGAATTGGCACAAAAGTTGAATCAAGGATTATCACCGTTAGGTCTATCTGTAGAAAGAGATAGAGAATTAAAAGATAAGTCAATTTTAGGGTTCTTTATTTATATTGAATACCTGGATAAAATTATACTAAATGCTTTATCACAAGCATCGAAACCCGATAATAATACTAATCCACAATAAAATATGAAGTTTTGTTTCTATTCAAAAACCGATCCTAGACAGGAACCAATTGGAGCTTGTGAAGCTTTATCATCGCAAGAAGCTGTTAGATTTTTTGCACTAACTAAAATGTTACCAATTGATCAATTCCAAATACTATTTGGAGTAAAACAGTTTACAAATGAAGAAGGATATTCGTCAAGTAATAAACAGTTACTTACAGACTAAAGTAACACTACGAGAAAGTTCAATGACTCAAGATAATTTAGATAAGAAATTATTTATTGACTCTCTTAATCTACTTCGTGAAATTGATGATAGACGAGACTTCATGGAAGAGGAGTTAGGAGTTGATTTGTCTGTATATGAAGAAAAGTTTTTACAGGTTATTGAAAACCTGTTTAGAATGCATTTTAGTAAAGAACAATTATCACTTATACAACACTATGTTTATGTAATCCCAACTCTTCAGAATTGGGATGGTAAAGTAGATGTGACAGATGGAAAAGAGATCATTACTGTTGATTTTGAAACACCGGAACAAGTTTGGAACGTAATTACAAGTATAAAGAAAAAATCATCGAAAAGTTGATAGATAAGAAAGAAATTGTTATATTTAGCTTGTATTTACAAAGTATCGACACAAATAAAGTTTAAAACAAAAAATGGTTATGAAAGAAAAAGAATTTTTTAAATGTAGTAGATGTGGGGAAGATACCCCTATGTTGAGGTTAATTAAATACAATTACGACTTTTGTGTTAAGTGTTCTGATGTTAAACCAAAGGTAGGTAGAGTAGTTGTAATTGGAGAAGGAGATTACACAGCTACTGAATTGGATATTCTTGATCAAGATGTAGCTAGAAGGTTACAAGAGATGGACAACACTTCAAGAGGAGTAAAGAATAACCCGTTAGAAATACTTGATTACGATGGAACAGAAGTGTCAGGTATCGAGAAAATGTTGCAAGATGTTACTGAAAAAGCTCTAATTGGGGAAGATATTGATGAACCTGAATTTATCGAATTACCTGATATGTTAGATGACGAGGAAGAAGTTGAAGAATTTGATAACATCCTTCAAGATTCCGGTGAAGAATATGAAGACTGATGCCAAAAGCTAAATTTTTATCAAAAGACGATTGCTTACGAGCAATGGAAAACACAAGGAGTAACCGGGGAGCTGCCCGATTTCTTCGCTGTAGTTTTCTACATTATAAAAAGTATGCAAAGACCTATACTAATGCGGATGGGGTATCATTATTTGAACTTCACAAAAATCAGTCTGGTAAGGGTATTCCAAAGTTTCTACCCAATAAAGGTAAACAAGCTCCGTTAAAAGAACTGATAGAAGGTAAACTTTCTATTGATAGTTTTGAACCTGCTAAGATAAAACAAAGGTTAATCTTTGAAGGTTATCTGAAAGAGGAGTGTTCTAAATGTGGCTTTCACGAAGAAAGAGTTGCTGACAGGAAAATTCCACTTATCCTTCACTTTAAAGATAGAAACAAGAAAAATTATGAACTTAACAACATTGAATTAATGTGTTACAACTGTTCATTCTTGTACTCAATTTCACCCATTTCAGATAAACAGGTGATTGCAATGGAAGATTTTGCTGATAAACAAGCACCAGAAGTTGATTTTGAAATTGATGACCATATGAAAGAACATTTAATTTCATTAGGATTGTGGCAGGAAGATACTACCCCGGGTAGTGAGTATATTTCCAAAGATTTTACAGGAACTCTTTAGAAACTAAGTTGTTTCATTAAGATTAATTCACTATCTTTAGAGAATAAATAGAAATGTTATGTATTTGGTAATCCTTATTTTAGTACTGGTTAACTTTTTTACTTCAACAGGTTGGTTAGATTTGTTGAATAAAATATTTAAACCTACGTACGACCTCTTACACTTTATTATTCCGCTTACAATTGTAACTTCGTTACTATTTGTACTGGTACCTATTTGGTTTCCTAACATAATTGTTGCATGGATTTTAGGTTGTTTAGCCTATTTAGTGGTAGGGTTTCTACTTGTTTGTTTTCCAAACGAAGAAGAAGAATAGTGGAAAAAACTGGAATGACAGTAAGGCTTGAGTATGATTTCATTACTCATTCCGTATGTGAAGTTCGAATTAAAGGTACATGGTATAGAACAACACCGAGAGAATTTAGGTCTTTTGATGGTGAAAGAAAGTTAACCCTACCTCATAGGCAACCTAGGCAGGGTAAATTATCTGAGTTTATGGTAGGTGGACCTCTTATAATGATCACAACCATGTACAATGGACCAGTGTACAGGTATTGTACAAATGAAATTATACCTCGACAAAATACAGAAACAATAATAAGGGGTATACAAAGTAAAAGAACCGTCTAAAGACGTAAAATAAGTTAATAAATTATGAAAAGACTGTTAGTAGAGGGATTAAGTGAATTTTCGGACATGTTTAGAGAGAAGGACGTTGAGATGACAACCTCAATCCGTGATAGTATTCAAGAAGCTCTGGATCAAAATAAACGAACAGCAAATTTGTTTGAGGTAGAGTTTGAAGGAGTTGAAACAATTATTGAGATCTCATTACCGAAAAGTCAATGGAAAATTGCTCTAGAAAACTGTTTAAAACATTTTCATGAATGGGAAATGCCTGATGACGAAATTGATACATTCTTATTACTTAAAAAATTAAAAGAAGATGACAATAATATTAAGTAACTGTTACACTTAAAAATAAAAACTTTAAAATGTTGGTAGTCTAATTAATATTCTATATTTTTAGGTATATTGTTAAACAAATAAACAAATAGGTTATGTTATTACGTTTCAAAACAACTCTTGCAGATTCATATCTAACAAAAGAGCAAATCAAAAAGGTAGCCCCGATAGTACTAGCTTCAGCTCCGACTAATGACAAGTTAAGCACTCAGTACCTTCACATTAACACTGAGAATATCATTGACGATATGGCTAAGTTAGGTTGGTTACCGGTACAAGCTGCACAAAGGAAATCAAAAGGAAATGGAACAATCTTTTCCAAACATCTGGTATCGTTTCAAAATCCTGAAATAAAGATTAAAGGTAAAAACGGTGATGATGCTTATCCAAGAATACTTCTTACAAACTCACATGATGGGTTCAATTCATTCCAATTCCGAGTTGGAATTTTTCGACTAGTTTGTTCAAACGGGTTAGTAATTGCCGATGAACAGTTTACATCCTTTAAATTACGTCACAAAGGTTATACCTTTGAGGAATTACAGTCGATTATTAATACAGCAGTTGAAGATTTACCGAACAAAATCCAAGTTTTAAACAAAATGCAAGTACGTATGCTTACTCAGGAAGAGAAAAGACAACTTGCTATTGATGCTATGCAGTTACGTTCAAACGTAATCGATGCTGAATGGGATGAAGACACTATTACAGATGTGTTAGAACCTTTACGTGATGCTGACAAAGGGGAAGATTTGTGGTCCGTATTTAATGTCATTCAAGAGAAAATTACTCAAGGAGGGTACAAATCTGCACTAAAAGGAGCTAAAGTACGTAAAGTGAGAAAAATTAAATCTTTTGAAAGAGATTTGAACATCAATCAACAGTTGTTTAGGTTAGCAACAGCATTAATTAACTAATGAGGGAACAATATCTAGAAATGAGAAGAACCAGTCAATACGATCTTAACTGGTTCTTTCAATACTATCTTCAAAATAAAACAGAGGAGATGTTATTATTACCGTTTGAAGTATTCCTACAAACCTTCAGGATGTACTTTCAGATACATGCACAAAACATTTTTGATACTTTAGATGTTAAATTTGAAGTTCAAAAAATTGAGGACATTAACAGAAAAATCTTATATATGATGTAATGATAAAAGGTAAAAAGTTAGAAACAGAAAATTACGTTCAAGTTACATTAAAAAGTGGAAAAATTCATCCAAAACTTTTTAAAAATCCTCAACGAGCAATCCGTATAATAGGTGTTGAAAATATTTTAAAGTTGCGTGAAATACCTAAAGATCAGGTTAAAATTTCTTATTCAGGGGTTGATGCCATTACAGGTACACCAGAAGAAAGTTTATAAAAAGGTTGTTAGTCTAAATTTTAATCATTATCTTTAGCTATAATTAAAAATATATTAAATGGCAAGAAAATTTCAAAATGGAGAAGTAGTAACTGTTACTGACAAATTCCCAAAATATCTTCTTAAAAGTTGGGGGCTAGAAGTAGGTAATACTCTTATAATTAACAGTCTTTCATATGATGGACACTACCATGTTAAGAAGTCAGTTGATTCTAAATTAACACACCGTGTACCTACTGTAGCAATTGCTAAAATTACCGGAGGTAAGAGAATGCAACTCCAAGAACAAATTGAAAAGGCTGAAGAACAAATTAAACGAACTAAAGCTTTTATTAGGGAAACAAAAGCTAAAATTACTTTCATGGATGAAACCGGTTCGGAAACATTTGACGAAAATGAGTTTAAAGCTTATCAAACTTTAAGTATTATTGAGAAGGGAGATCTCACTAAAATAGAAAAAGCAAAAGCAATTGCAGCTCTAATCAATAAAAAGTAATTATATGGAAGTAGTAGAAAAAGTATTAACGGTTTTAGGTATTGTAATGGTTGTTGCAATATTATTAGCTTGGCCGGTTCAGATATTATGGAATGGGTGTTTAGTTCAAGCTGTAGATGGAATTCACCCTATAGGGTTTTGGCAAGCATTGGGGATTAATGTACTATTTAGTTTTTTATTCAAATCTACAAACTCTAAATAAATATGAGCGGAAAGATTCTAAGTATAAAAGAAAGGATACCTCAGGAAACTACATTACCTGATGGAACATATACCGGAACGTGGGGTGGATATGTAATCGATGTTAGATATAAGGACAAATCTTATGAACTTACAACCGAAGAGGGAGTAAGAGGTATGGGATTCAAAGTAGTGGTTCACATTGTAAATGGAGTAGCAACATTTACCTCAATAATAAATTAATTATGAAAATACAAATTTCAACAGGATGGAAGATAATAGTTTATCTGATGTCCCTAGTCATATTACTTCAATTTCTTGATGTAAATTTCAAACTTATGAATACACCAGACAGTTTTGTAGCAACCGTAGGGGTATTTGCGTTTGGGGCTACAGTAGGACTATTTGTATTTATTCTTATTCAACTAATTAAATTAGGAAGTAAGTTGATAAAAGAACTTGAAGAACAGGAAGAAAAGGAGGATAAAAAATGACACTACTGAGTATTTTATATTTTTAGAGAGTTAAATTAAACAAATAATTAAATCAGAAACTAAATTAAAATCAAATGAAAAAAATGTTTTCGTTATTAGTATTAGTACTAAGTTTAAGTTTAAACGTAAGTGCTCAACATGCAACACCGCACGCTGCACCACATGTCACAGTTACTCCACATGTAACTTCTACACCGCACGTTAGTGTTCCCACTCATGTTACTGTTTCACCACATACCGGTACTACTGTTCACGCTTCAAAATCTGTGACCACTAAACCAGTTTCAACTTCAAAATTGGTTACAGAACCGGTCACGACAGTTGTTCCACTAGTTAGACCTTTGATACATACTAGTGCAAATGTAAATAAGGTAGATTCAACTGAAAATAGTAAAGAAGCAGAAGTCAAACAATCTACACCTCCATTACCTTCTACTAAAGAAGATAATTCAAGTTCAGGATGGGCACTAATAGGGGTATTTTGTGTAATTTTGGGACTTATATTGTATGTAACGTTTTATGGTCCGAATGAAAATCCATCTGAAGTAGAACAAGATTCTATTAAGGATAAAAGTACCAAAGTAGAACCAAAATCAAATAAGTAATTAACTAAATCTAAATAAAAAATGAACAAATTATTAGGTATTTTTGGACTTGTAGTAGCCATTTTAATAGGTGTCAGTTCATGTGAAAGAATTGATGCTGGTCACGTAGGTGTAAAAGTTGATATGTACGGTTCAAGTAAAGGAGTGAACGGAGTTACAGAATGTACAGGTTGGGTATTTTATAACCCACTATCCACTAAAATTTACGAATTTCCAATTTACATTCAACACAAAGAGTATAAAGATGAGAATTCATTCACCGTAAACACTAAAGATGGATCTGAGTTTCATGTTTCACCAATTATTAACTACTCAATTAAGCGAGAAAAAGTGCCACATATCTTTGATAAATATAGACGTAGCTTGGAAGATATTGAATCAGGGTTCTTAAAGACAGCGGTGTATGATGCATTTAGGTTAGCTACAAATAACTATACAGCTGAAGATTTAATCTCTAACAGACAGGGATTTGAAATAAAAGTTCGACAGCTGTTAGAAGGACAGTTACTTAAAGAAGGATTCGTTATTAACCAATTTACATCTAATCTTGAATACCCAGGCTCGTTTAAAAATGCCATCAATGCTAAAAACAATGCAGTACAAGCAGCTTTAATGGCAGAGAATAAGGTAAAACAAGCTGAGGCTGAAGCTAAAATCAAAGTTGCTACTGCACAAGGTAATGCTGAATCAATGTTGACAGTAGCTAAAGCTGAAGCAGAGTCAAATAGGTTACGTCAAAGCACTTTAACACCTCTGTTAATCCAGCAACAATGGATTGAAGCTTGGAGAAAAGGTGGGTCACAGGTACCAACTTACATGGCCGGTGGTGGTGAAAAATTCATGATGAACATCAAATAAACTGGAATAGAATATAGATAAGTAAAAGGTCCTTTTCGAAGGACCTTTTTTACTATTTATATCATATAGTTATTATGAATATTAATAAGGAACAAGCTAAACAAATCTTACAGCAACTGACTCCAAAAGAGTTGGAAATTTACAGAAAGTTAAACAAGGAACTTTCAGGAGTAAATGAAGAAAACATTCAACTACTTATTAAGGGAATTGCTTCAAATTGGAAAAAATTCTCAGGAGCTATGTTAATGGCCTTGATGATGAATAGTAACGTAGCAAATGCAATTAATAAATATTCCCCAGAAACCTACAATGGTATTAAAACGGAAATTTCAAAAGACACAATTAAATCAACTTCAGGTAGTAGAACAGTATTGTCAACCACCTTGGAACAAACATTTGAAAGTGGAAAAGCTGATATAACTGATAGAACAGTTCAATTAGCTGTAACCGATATTAAAGGGTGGATTAGTAAAAACAGTGGAAGAAAATTTAAGATAGTAGTCCTAGCAGGAGAATCTCAAGTAACCAATCAAAACGGATTTAAAAAGAGAGGATCACTTGCACAACATAGAGCAGATGAAGTTAAAAGGAGACTGCAAAGAGAATTAAATGCTCCAATTGAAACTCAAATTATAATTGGTAATACACCTTATAAAAGATCTATTGATAACCCAAAGGATACTAAGTATCAAAAAGAACAATTTATCAAAGTTAACATAGAAGTTAATGCTGAAAGTGTTTGTAATTTTTCAAATGTAAAACCCGGTGTTCAAGGTTCAGCATCAAACGGATACGTTACATTTGATGATTACGTAGCAGGAGATGGTACATTTACAATTAATCCAGGGCAAATTCCAGATAGATTAGTTATTACTGATACTAATGGGAACATTAAAGCAGATACAGGTTACATTACAACTGAGCAAAGTAAATACTCCAGTAGTTGGAAATATGTACCAGCTTATGTACTAGAACTTACTAAGATTAGATTGACCAAAGCTGAAGCAGTTCAAGGTAAATCAATCAAAACTATTCATGTAAAAGATTTTCAAGATCTGGTTTCACAACTGTCAAATAGTTCAAATCCGCAGATGAAAGGGAATGAAATAGCTCCAGCACTTGTTGAATTGGAATTAATGGTCAACAAAGGGGTAAAAGAGTTCGTGATTTATGATAATATGGGTAATGGAACGGTTAGATTTAGTGAACAATCAGGAGATTTAAAAGCAACTGTATACTCCCCAGTGGGTAAAACAGGTTATACATTAAAAGGAAACTGTAATTAATCTTAGTTACATAAATATAAATGGTTAAGAGAGTTGGTTATTCAACTCTTTTTTTTTATCTTTAGCTTATAATTAAAATGAAGGTTATGAGAGAATTTGTAGACTATGGGTTTGAATTTGCAATAGGATGTTGTTTATTTGCTTTAGGAGTATTAGTAATTTACGTAGTTATTCATATGATAAAAGACCTAGTTAGAAACTAATATGAAAAGGTTCTATCCATTAATACTGTTAATCGGATGCTTAGGATGTAATATTCAATTCTTTAATCAAAAATCACACTGTAAGTTCTTTTATCATTGGGAATCTGTTAACCCTCAACAAATTGATATGGAAATTATTATCCACAGAGAGGATGATAAACCTAGGGTAACAGAAATCGAATTTAATCACGACAGTCAACTTGGGACCGGAACCGTTATGTTAACGACCCATGTTAGGTTAATTGGGAAGGATCAATTAGAAGTTGAGATTATTAATCCAACTACGCTAGGTATTACACAAGTTAAATACTTAGGGATTGAAGGTAAAAAACTTCTTAGAATTGTAAACAGTGATACAATTGTATTTAAAAGACGGTACTAAATATATGAAAGTTCAAATACCTCACATAAGACCTTTTAAAGAGTCGAAAGTAGATTACTGGGTTGGATACACTCACTATAGGATAACAAAGGAAGGTATTATATTCGTAGCTGGAGGTATTGAATCAGAAGAAGCAAAACAAGAATTGAGAAACTTTTTAAATCAAAAGTAAAATATGAAAGTAATCTACATGGCTCCTACAATGGAGCTTCTATTTAAAAAAGATGCCAAGAATGCTCAAGCATTGGTAGATAGTGGAGTAACAAAGCAGACTGAATCAGGTATGTTATATCTTGTAATTGACATTGATACTTTAAAAAAATAGGATGAATTTTCAGAAGGATTAAAATCAAGAGTAAATCAAGTACTGATTCAAGTGGATAAGTATTTTAATAAAAAGTAAGTTATGGAATTTTTACAACAATGGGGAGAAGTTATAATAACTCTCTTGTTCATTTTTATTTTGATATTTTTACCTTACGGTAAAATTTTTAAATCTACAGACTACAACTCTACTTCTTCCTTCATGGAAGGGTACAGTAAAGCAGAAAACGAAATTCTAAAAGGGAAAGACCCTACAACATTGTTTCACCAATGTCCAGGAGCTGAAGATGCTTGGGATAGGGGATGGGTTCAAGCCTGTTCAGATTATAGAAAAAAACAACCTAAAATATGACACTAAAACAACAAATATTTGCTGATTTCATTACAGCAATGAAAGCAAAAAATGATGCAGCTAAATCTGCATTAAGCAGTGTTAAAGCTAAGATTACAGAAGCAGAAAAAGCAACTGGAGATTGGAAACCCACAGACGGTGAAGTATTAAAAATTATTATTAAAGCAATTAAACAACGTGAAGAGTCTCAAACAATCTACGAGAAAGCTGGGAGAGAAGAACAAGCATTAGCTGAAGCTTCAGAAGCTGCTGTATTGAAAAACTACTTACCGAAACCAATGACAGAAGACGAGATCAGGAATGCAGTACGTTCTATCTCATCTGACTTACTTGGAGTTGTTTCTAACACACAAGCATTAAAAGGAAAGACAATTGGAGAGTTTAACAAACAGTTCAATGGTAGAGCTGACGTATCGATTGTTAAAAGAATAGTTGAAGAAATAGTTGGTAACTAAGTAGGTAATTATTATCTTTAGCTACAAATTAAAACATATGCAAGATCAATCATTAGGTAAATTACAACAGTTCATTGATGATTCAAATCAAACCAATTCAAGTACAGATAAAATAAGTGTACTTAGGAAGTGGAGTGAGGATGAAGACGTCAAAAAAGGGCTACATTATACTTACAATTTCTTTAAGAAGTATAACGTAACTTCTGTAAATTGTAAGAAGAGGTCTGATTTAATAGCTCCAGTTGAGAGTTGCCATGTTAACATCTTTCAACTATTGGATGATTTAAGTAACAGAGTGTTAACAGGTCATGAAGCAATTATGGCTGTTAATAGATTTGTTGCTGAGAATTCCGAGTACGAAGATTTGGTATGGTGTATCATTGATAGAAATCTTAAAACAAGATCAACTATCACGTTAATTAACAAAGTTATACCCGATTTAATACCCGTTTTTGACGTCGCATTAGCGTTGCCGTACGACGATAGAACCAAAAAGAAAGTAAACTGGAAAGATGGTTGGTATTGTTCCAGAAAGTTAGATGGAGTAAGATGTTTAACCATCATTGACGAAAATGGTGAACCTACTTTTTATTCTAGAAAAGGGAATGAATTTACTTCGTTAGGTAAACTTGTTGAGGAAATCAAGAAGCTTGGACTTAAAAACATGGTACTTGATGGTGAAATGTGTGTTGTTGACGAAGATGGAAATGAAAACTTTACTGCAATTGTAAGTGAAATCAAACGTAAAGATTACACTGTAGAAAATCCACAGTATTTGGTCTTTGACTTACTAACTTTAGAGGAATTTAATTCCAAAGTGTCTACCCGAGTGTTATCTGAAAGATATACCTCAATTAAAGAGTTACTAGATAATGTAGAGATTACAAGGATTAAAAGGGTAAAACAAGTTCTCATAGCTGATGAAGAGGAATTGAAAACTCTTACTACAATGGCTAAAGACCGTGAGTGGGAAGGCTTAATGTTACGTAAGGATTCTACCTACAAAGGTAAACGTTCTGATGAAATACTTAAAGTAAAAGCATTCCTTGATGCTGAATATGTTGTAAAAGGTACTGAGAGTTCTATCTCAAGAGTTATTATTAACGGAGAAGAAGTAGAAGAGGAAACTTTAAAATGTATTGTAATTGAACATAAAGGATGTGATGTACAAGTTGGTTCAGGATTTAGTTTAGAACAACGTAGAAAATACTTTGCACATCCAGAAGAGATAATCGGTAAGACAGTTACTGTCCAGTACTTTGAGGAGACTCAAAATCAACATGGAGGGTATTCATTACGATTCCCAGTAATTAAAGCAGTATATGATGATGAAAGAGATTTTTAAGAAAGAGGATTTTAAGAAACTTAAAGAAGTTTATAAAGAGTTTTCTGAGACCGGGGTAGGGTCTTACATTGTACACTGGATTATTGGGATAATAGTTATGACTGTAGCAGCAGTAATCATTTACATTCTTACCTGTTTTGTTACATGGTCAATTCCTTTTCCTTCAAGCCCTTTAAAACACCCGGAACATGTTGGAATATTTGTAAGAATCTTTATTCTTGGATATTCTTTTGTGGTATTTGTAGTAACTTTCGGAGATAATGAGAGTGATTATTGATACAAAGTTTGATACTTTGATCTATTCTTTCTATCTTTAGGTTGTAATTAAAATTAAAGGTATAAATACAACTGTCCAGTTCTGTATACATACACTATTTGGCACTGTTCAGATATTACAAAAGAGGACTTTTCTACATACCCGTTACTATCCTCCACACCCGTTACAAAGTTCGTAGACGCTACAGATGTGTATAGGTGGATTCAGGAATACTTAGCTAGAAAAGTAGACCAATCTCAAGCAAGACAAGATAATTTGTCGGATGTTCAACGTTTAGTAAATAAAGGATTTGATAAAGTAACGTCATTTAGACCAAAAATAAATGTGTAAAAGGTTTGTTAGGTTGTTTTATTCTTTCTATCTTTAGCTAAGAAATAAAGTGATTATGAAAACATTATCTTTTACAATTAAGATTTCACAAACTGATATTTTCAAACACAGTTCAACAAATGTTTACCTTAATAAGAAAACAGGAAAACTAAACTACGGGTTTGTTAGAGGTAAGTATGACTTTAACCAACAGGTTGAACTTAAAGTAGGTAGAACCACAGTATTTTCAACCAAACTTGTTGAATTGAAACCGAGTGAATCCCTTCTAAAAGAAGTTATTAAACAATATAATTCACAAGTAAAATAAGGTTATGGTAAGTAAATTTATATCGGTAAAAAAGCTTAACTTTCTTCAAGAAGCTATCAAGTTTTTGGACAACTACAAAACTCCCGTAGGTGAAGAACACCTAATTATAACTGAACCTGTTGATGGAACAGCTTCAGTAGATGGTCACAAATCTAAACTTCTTGCTAGGTTAGGTGAAATTAATATTGAACGAGAAGAAATCATTACGAAACTTCTACAAAAAAACTAAGTTATGGAAAAAACTAAATTACAAATACTTAAACATATTGCAGACGGGTATTACTTTGGTGAAAATCCAACCTACGAGCAACTGTTAGAAGCTGCGTATAACAACTATTACCGTTGTATTGCAAAAATGCCTACGGATATCTTCATTTTAGGAACTGTTGAACGTTATGTGATAAAGGATTTAGAACATGCCAACCGTATCTTAGACTTAGTTAAGGAAGTTGTTACTGAAATTATGGAATATTCTGGATTTGAATTGACATTTACAGACGGAGAATGGCTTGAATTGAAAATAGTTGAGGAAAAAACTACTTCCTTTCTTAAACCCCATAAGTATATCCTTTCAAGTGCAAACAAACGTTACATGTCTGAATTTTTTGAAGTATAACTTATGACGAGAATTAATGCATTCATTCCGGTTGAGGATTTATCAAACAAACATTTGATTGCCGAACATAGAGAGATAAAACGTATACCAAATCACGTAGCTAAACATTTTAAGAAACTTTCACTAACAAAGATACCTAAACAGTTTACTCTTAATACAGGTCACGTTACTTTCTTTTTTGATAAAGGAGAGTTCACATACAAACGGTATGAACAACTCTACGAGGAGTGTAAGAGGAGAGGATTTAATGTTACGTATTTTGGACATGCTTGGGACATTTATAGCGACATATCCACTAACTGGTACAAAGATATTAAAGCTACTCCTCAGGAAAAAATACGCATACAAACTCTTATTAGAGACAGGATTAGAAGTAATGAACAGAAAGCACTCGAAAAAAAGTTAGCAAAAAAGTTGGTAGCTTAATTTATTCACCATATCTTTAGCTAGTAATTAAAACAATAAGTGTTATGATAGATATTTTAAACGAGAAAATCGAAGAGTTAGCCAAACAGAAACAAGCTGTTCATCATGCAAGATGGGAAGTTGAACAAGAGTTCATCAAGGAAATGAATGAACACTTTAGTAAGTTTTTCAGAGGTACCGTATCGGAAGATGTTACTGTAAGTTGTACAAGTACTTCTATTCAATTTCAAAAGAAAAACGAAGAAGGAACTTACGACAAAGAAATGTTCAACCTATACCTAAAGGAAAATTACTTCAGTAAAGAGGAACAACCTCCGTACAGAGGTCTTGAAATTAGTTACTATACAACTTCAACTAACTCAGAATGGGAGTTACAAAGGTTGATTAATCTTGGAAGAGTTGCAGAAACTTTTAGTAAGTTCAAGGAAGAGATATTAGCTGATGCAAACAATCTTCGTACAACTTACTTAGAAAGAATAGAGAAAGGTAATTACTGGAGAGATGGTTACGATCTTGATAAGCAAATTGAAAGTATCAAAAAAGTAATTAAGGAACAGGAAACGAACTCTATTAGAGAACAGTTGTTCAAAGATGGAATAACATTTAGTAAAGGAGTTCACGTTAGGTTAAAATTTAACTTTGAACCGTTTATAAGAACTATTAAGTTAGTTGACTTAAGTAGATCAGAAAAGAAAGCAACTGCAATATTCACTTACGAACATGGAAATCATACTGCCAGGGAAGAGAATGTAGATGTAGTAAAAGTAACCGAACAGGTATTAGGTTACGGTAAAAGTATTATTCAATCGGAAACGGTAGAATAGTTTTAATTACACACCTGGAATAGGCTACTGAAAAGTAGCCTTTTTCTTTTAAAAAAAAAAGTTTGTGAGTATGATTTATTCTTACTATCTTTAGCTTGTAATTAAAACAAATAACAAATGGACTACGGAAAAAAGTATTTTACGAACACAAACAAGTTTGGAGTTGGAAGAGTTGAAACTATGAGAATGGTTAATCAACCGGAAATATTGAACTTTATCACTCATAATCCGGGAAAGACAGAGCTTCAAATTATGGAAGAACTGTATAACTATCCAAACTACATTGGTATCTTCCAAGAAAGTAACAAGAAGTATGCTGATAGATTACGGTCTTTGTTACATGCTAAGAAGATTTCCAGAGTTAAAGCTAGAACTGCAGACGGACCTCGATTTATTTACTTTACTACTTACGAGAAATAGTAAAAAAAGTTAGAGGAGTAGTTGATACTCTGCTAATTTTTACATATCTTTAGGGTGTAATTAAAACAAATAAGAGTTATGTCAACAGAAATCAAAAAGTACTGTAATCAACACTTCTATACAGATGTTCATCCTTGGGAGGTTGTTGAAGTTATTAACGAGAAAAAAGTGGTAATCCGTCCAATGAAAGAGATTAGAAAGACTGATCCAATCATCATACCGGGAGGATTTGCTGGACACTGTATTAACAATAGAGCAATTGAATATGACTATGAATCAATACCGGATGCTCAGACAATGACAATTAAGTTACATAAAAAAGGGTGGAACTTTGGCCAATTCAGGATGTCAGACGAACCCCTATATTATTACGATTATAATTTCTAAAAAAAGTTAGCAGATTAGTTGATAGTCTGCTTTCTTTTAATTATCTTTAGCTAGTAATTAAAACAAATAAGAGTTATGGCATTAGGAAGAAAAGCAATGATGACATTCCTTGAGAAAAAAGGATGTAACGTAGTAGGTGACACAGAACGTTTTAATGGAATGGAAGGAGGTATTTAGCTAAGTGGAGAAGAGGATGACGGGTTGTTTGATTATTATTCTCAAAGTTCAAAGTTTGAATTGGGGATACTTAAGACACTTCAGGAAGCTGTTGAAGAACAGGGATGGTGGTTTGAATGGAATGACCCTGGAACAATAATGTGTTGGCCAAATTAAAATAATTAGAGGAAGGGTTGGTAGTTCAATCCTTTCTCCTTATCTTTAGGTATAATTAAAAAACTTAAAGGTTATGTTGGTACAAGATTTATTACGTGAAACATCTAACAAAAAGATATTCACAGTTACATTTAGAAAAAGAACTACAGGAGAATTACGAACAATGAATGCTATGAGAGGTGTTCGTAAAGGAGTAACAGGAGAGGGTCTACCTTTTGATCCTTCTAAAAAGAACTTGTTAACAGTCTACGATATGAAGAAGAGGGGTCACAGGTTTGTCAACTTAGATGAGGTGATTTCCTTTACAGCAAATAAGAAAAAGTTTCAAAAATAGTTTGAGAGTTTAAAAATTTACACTATCTTTAGTTTATAAGTAAAATCATTGTTAATTATGAAACAAATTACACCTCAACAAGCACAAGAAATTATCAACATTGCTTGTACTGATTCAGATTACGGAAAGTTAAATAAGAACGGTATGTACACCCCTAAGACAGGTTTTGTAATTGCAAAAACAATGGGAAAAGTAAGAAACGGGAGCATAGTAAAAGTTATCAAAATTGACAAAGGTAACAGCTCGTGTGTTAACAAAGTAGGAGATATTGGAACTGTACGTGGTTACTGTAGTGACTTAGGAAGTGAAGGAGGATTTAGAGTTCAAGTAGAGAGTAGAGGTAGGTTCAGTAATTGGCAAGATATCACAGAAGTTGAAATACTACAGTATTAGTGTTACAAAAGGAAAAAGTAATAATAAATCTCAGGTAATATGGTAATGATAGTCTTAGCAATATTTTTGATAATGTTAATATCAATAGACAGTGATAATAATGACTTTCCTTATTGAAATTTGTTTAATTAAAGTAAAAGTTTGTTGGATTAAAAATTAGTTGTATCTTTGTAGAAATAAATTATATGTCAGAAAAATTTGCTCCTAAAAAAATGGTTCTTAAATGGTGGAATAGTCTTCCTACTAATATGAAAGATGTGTTCATTAAACTAACTTATGGTGATGATATTAATACTATTGATTTAAAAATGAAAAAAGAAATGTATAATAGGTATGATTTAGTTACTGAATCAGACCTTATTGAAAAAAACTTGATATAAACAAAACAGAGATACTTATGATATCTTTAGCTTATGTCACAATATAAAGGAAGTCAAGGTAAATGGGTAATGCATCCAAACGGTGAAGTAGTTACTACAGTAGATGGAAAGTTTATCTGTCTTATGACCAAACCAGGAATATTAATAACTGAAGAAAAGAAATGTGATGCTTTACTTATTTCTAAATCTCCAGAAATGTTAGAGTTCTTAAAAAAGGTAATGAACTCACACCCGGATGGTAACCCAATGTTGTTAATTGAAGAAGCAAAAAGACTGTACAAAGAAGCAACAACATTTACGAGAGTGAAAATAATCCACGTAAAATGGGATGTAGAGAAACAGGATTGGGAAAAGTCTAGAGAAGAAATAGAACAAATGGGAAGGGTAATTAAAGAGCAGTACATATCTACGGCTTCAAGAATAGACTATTGGGTAGAGAAATCCATTGTCTAACAAAGTGTTTTATTGTTTATAGATCTTTATATTAAAAGTGTAAGAACTTATGAGAGACCCATTGAGAATTATTGAGAAAATGGTTAAATTGTTATTCATTTACAAAAGGTATAAAGTGTACAAAAGGGAAAAGAGGTATAGAAAAATACAATTAGGTAATGATAAGGAATAGAAAGAACCTATTATTATGTGTATTAATCTGGAAGATAAAGTAGTAGGTAAGGAATTGGGGATTGGGGTCTATGCATACCCGTCTACTTATCCCCTATATACCCGGCTCTTATTCCCGTTTACTTAATACCCGGAACATTAGAAGATTCTTACCAAATTCAGGAATTCATTAATGATTCAATGATCAACCCTATACAAGAATTCCAGAAATTTTATGAATTCTTTAAAAAAAAACAGGAAACCCTGTTCCCGTTGAATTGTTACCCGGAATTTACTTAAAAAATTTAATCAATTTCAGGAATTTACTTATACTTTAGAAGTTGTACGTAATAACAAAAAGTAAAAAGTCTAAGTAGATTTCAGAATTTACTTCTAAATCATAAGTAAACAGGTTTTTACTTTAAACTTTTAAGAAAAAAGTTGATTCTTATAGGTAAACTTACTATCTTTAGCTTGTAATTAAAACAAATAAAAGTTATGAGAAAAGGTCAGTTAATCAGAATGGTATTGAAAGCCTGTAAGTATCACATCAAGTACCTTAAAGAAAACTTCCAGGATAAATCTCGAAATGAAATTCACAGATATCTTTCAGACCACGGTCTTCAAAATGGTGTATGCTATTACATCTTTAGAAATGTTCCAGAGAAGTATGCACACAACAGTTATAGAGTTACTTGGGTAAAGAAATATAACAGTTACGGTAACGTATGGGGTAACTACCCAGGAGTTCTATATGGATTAAAATATACTCTCGAATTACTACAACTTAGAGTAGATAACTTAGAAAAAGAGTTAGCTTCCGGTGACAAACTACACCAAAGGATAACATCTAAAAATTACACTGTATAAACCCGTTTGTACACACCCGTTCTAAACCCGATCGTACACCCGTTATACATACCTGGTAAAACCCAACTAAAAACTTGGTAAAACTATTTAAACTTACTATCTTTAGGTTATGGAGATTAAGGTAAAAGAATCAAATCTTATTAACGGTAAAACCTATAAATTAGATAAATTTGGAAACAAAGGAGTCTATTTAGGAAGGTTAGAAAGAGAATACGGTATAGTTGTTTGTTTCAATCCTCTAGGTAAATGTAGAAGACATACCAAAACATCTGAAGGTTGGGTAGAATTTAAACATTTTCCAGATTATGTTTGGATACAATTAGACTAGTTATAAGAAAACAGTGTATGATATGAAAGTAGTTCAAATCACTCTCCAGGAGAGGTGGGCAGCTTCCCAGAGTAGGGTCCACAAAAGTAAAAAACAATACTCCAGAAAAGACAAACATAAAAAAGGTCCCAAAAAAGGACCTTTCCCCCTATACATGGAGATTTCTCTCAAACACAGGGAGGGAGAGTAGAAGGTACCGATCCGTCCACTCTTCCGGAACTATTTCAACTCCAGGCCACAAATAATGTTCGTTAAATTTCTTACCTAAAGTTAAGGAGAATACTTCTAAGTACCAAAATTTTTTAATAATTAATTTCTATAGAAAAATCCAGGATAATAGAAAAATAATATATTAAAAAGTTGGTACCATGTATAAAAGGTCTTATCTTTAGGTATTAATAATAATTAAAACATCAACATTATGAAAAAAATCAAAATTACATTTGAATTAGAAGTAGATGCTTTAAAAGCAGCACTAACAGATGTAGGAAATAACATGGGCTATACTTTACGGGAATTACAAAACGAAGACTTACTTAAGTTAGAAACAGAACTAAATTCGGATATTGAAAATCACTTTGTACATAATTTAGTTGAGTTTTTAGAGGAAGGATTAGAACAGGATTGTTATATTGAATTTTTTGAAGATGAAGATGAATAGAATAATTTTAAAAGATTTAATGAAATAGTTTGAAAATAGAATCTTTATTATTATCTTTAGGTATTAGTAATTAAAACATCAACATTATGGTACATCCAAGTTATCCAAAAGCAAAAAATGAGTATCAAGGAACTTCAGAAACTCCGAAACAATCCTTAAATGTAAGGGAACAACACAAAGCAGATATGAAAGCATTTGCAATAAGGCTACGACAATTGTTCCTGGACAGGGGAATGGAGCCATCTTGGTAATCCAAAAACATTAAAATCCAAAGGGGAGAGTATAGTGCTCTCCTTTTCCTATGTAATATATATTTGAGTAGATGGTACCTAGCAGAAGTAATGAAAGTTAAGGAGACAAAGGGATCCTTAGTCCTAAAATTTTTAAAAAAAAGTTTATAAAAAAGTTGGTAGTTAAAGTGGAATGTATTATCTTTAGGGTGTTAAAATAAAGAAATAGTTCTTATACATTAATGGTTAAAATTTTTTTAAAAAAAACTTTAAAAAAGTTGGTAGTTAGTACGAGAGTTATTATCTTTAGGGTATAGAAATAAATCAATTATTAATATTTAAAACATTACATTATGAATCCTCAAAATTTAAACAGAGCACAATTGTTGGAAGTTATCAAAAACAAAAAAATTGAAACTCCAAAGCCAGCACATCAAATCAAAACAGCTGAATTAGCTAACATTATTGAAGCTTATTTGAAAGTTGAAAAAGTGGATGTAGCTCCAAAAGCTCCAAAGGAGCCAAAACAAAAAGTTGAACCACAAGTTGAAGAGCCAAAAGTAGTTGTACTTACTGAGGAAGGAGACAAAAACAACTGTACAGTTAAAATGCTTCAAAATGCTTTTGGAATTGAGAAGTACGAAGATGCAGCTCAAGAAGCCATTAATTTGTGGCAACGAAAAAGAGGACATGGGGTGAAAACAGCTACGATTCTTGAAAGTTTCTCTACAGGAAAAGTGTTAGGTAAAAAAGTTGAAAAAGTCGAAGCTACAAATGCTTACTTGGCAATTGGCGGAGGCACAATTACGAGAAAAATGAACTTGGTTTCGTTTTCAAGAAAGTTCAAAAAAGGGACTTTTGTAATTTTAGTAAACGGTCACGCATTAGTTTGTAAAGATGGTGAAATGCTAAATGCCGTACAAGGTGAATATGGTATCAAAAATGCTTTAATACTTCACGCTTGGGAAGTAAAATAAA
>CALMEO010000045.1 GCA_937862935.1 uncultured bacterium
AAATGACTCCTCTGTTATGCAAGATTCGTACTCCAAAAACCACATCTCCTTATACTCGATGAGCCAACAAATCACATTAATTTCCGTCATCTTCCTGTTATTGCTCAAGCATTAAATAAATATGAATGAGCTATGATTATGGTCAGTCATGATAAATGATTTACCGATCAACTAGAAAATTTTAACATAATAGATTTAGGGAAAATAATGAAATAAATATATAGATTAGACTCAGATGATTCAATGTGCTAACAAAAAAGACGCGAAATGCGTCTTTTTCTATTTATCTATGTCTAGCTTTTCCCATTCCTCTAAATTGATTTCAAGATGGTTTGGACGATTTGGATTCAGACCTTACTGGTTTTGTATCAGATTTCCAAGATCTACCTTCACCTATACGATCTCTAGCGGTGTATTGTTTATGATTGGGATTACTACGATAATTATTTTGGGTCCTCAATGCCTTTTGTTCATCCGAGGGATAGATTTTACTATAAGTTTTAGTAAAGCTTTGACGTTTAGGCGTTTGGGTTCTTTTTCCTCATTTTTTATCCGTAGATCTATCCAAACGGAGATTACCATAAGCTCATTGTTTATCATATAAGACAGTATGTTCTGATGATAATATTCTAATTTTATGTATTTTTTCTATTTCTTTAAACAATGGTATTTCTAAAGGTGATACTAACATAATAGCCTTACCACTTGCGCCAGCTCTACCAGTTCTTCAGATTCTATGAATATAACTTTTAGGATCTGCAGGAACATCAAAATTAATAACTAATCAGACATTTTCCATATTAAGTCCTCTAGCAGCAACATCAGTTGTTACCAATATTTGAGTTTCTCAGAGTTTAAATGCATTGAGGGTAGATTGTCTTTTCCCTTGTGCCATGTCACCGTTCAATAATCAAGCCTTGAAACCATCTCAAATCAAAATCTGATGAATTGTTTTCGTGTTTCTCTTGGTATGAGTAAATATAAGTACTTTTTGATGTGGATATGCTTTTATAAGTTTGATCACATTATACAATTTTTGTTCATGATCGATAGCAATATATCTATGATGTATTTTATCTACCGTAACTCATTCGCCTATTTTGATAAATTCATAACTAGAAATATGCTCTTTAATGATACTTTTCATCTCATCATTCATCGTGGCAGAAAATGTAAGCGTCTGTTTAACATTTTTGAGTTGAGCTCGAATTCTTTTAATATCACGAACAAATCACATATCAAGCATTCTATCTACTTCATCCAAAATGAAATATTCAGCAACACCAATATTGATGACCTTTTGATTCATAAAATCCATTAATCTTCCAGGAGTTGCAACGACAATCGCAGGATTTTTTTTAAGAATATTTTTTTGAATAAGCGGACTTGCTCATCCATAGAGACAAGCAAAGCTTACTCCATAAAATTTGGTCAAATTTCTTATTTCCTCACCTATTTGGACAACAAGTTCTCTTGTGGGAGCAAGGATCAATACCTGCAAAGTTTTTTTATTAGTGTCTACTTTATTGAGAATAGGAAGAAGAAATGCAGCTGTCTTTCCGGTTCCCGTTTGAGATTGTCAAACAATATTTTTCCCACTCAACGCTATCTTCATAACCTGTTCTTGGATAGGAGTAACCTCTTTATATCAGATATTTTCCAATGATCTTAATAATCCAGCTTTTAATCAGCATTCATTAAACAACATTAGTATAGTATTACAGATAAAAAAATAGATATACTTCTATCTATGATATTACTTTACTTCGCAATGTCAAGTGTCGCTTAATAACTAGTTTTCATTCCTATTTGAAAATAAAGTCTGAAAAAATACACTCATTTTCAGATATTTTTTTATAAAGAAACAAATTATTATAATTTTTAATTAGTATTAGATTAAAATCATGAAAAGACATTTTTATTTTTGAGAAAAAATAAAGGAATATAACGTTAGAGTACTAAACGAAAGAGAACTTAGAGCAGGAGCAGGGATATTATTCTTTTTTGCTATAATAGCATCTATTAGCGCTTGTACATTATGAAATCTCTTTATAATCAAATTATTTATAATCACATTTTTGATAGATTTCATTATTAGGGTTATAATAAATCCTAAATATGCTCCTAGTCTTACACTCTGAAGATTATTTATCTCCAATCAAAAACCAGAATATGTAGGAGCCCCCCAAAAAAGATTTGCTCGATCAATAGGACTTATATTATCTATAATTATGTTTTGGGGAGTAGTAGTAAACAGTACCATTTGAACGATAAATATAGTAATATGTTTTATCTGTTTACTGTTTTTATTTTTTGAATCATCATTTGGTATTTGTATAGGTTGTCATATATATAATCTATTTAATAAAGAAAAGGCTAAGTTGTGCCCATGATGAGTTTGTGAAATAACAAAAAAAGAAGCAATTCAAAAAACAAATCGAATACAGATTTTAATCTTAATCTTGACTATATGATGGCTATTTGCGATAGCTAGTACAAAGGCAATACAATCTAACAAAACAATACAACCATGTAGTATTCAAAACACCGACAACAATCAAGAAACATGATATACAAAAACATGTTTATTTAATAAATAAACTATATGATACTACAATTATTTTTGTTGTGAATAATTATTATCATATCCCCTCTAGTACCTCCGATACTCGTTCCTTTATCATATTCAATAACAGGAGCTTTAATCTTGCAAAATATAGATCCACGAATACTTTGCATTGTATCAGTAGGAGCTGCAACTATAGCTGACATAATTATTCGGAAAATGCAAAATTTTATTATACCAAGGATGACAATAGACAAAAATCCACAGAAAGAAAAAAATATGTTCGCTCATATAATAAACAAGATGAATAGTTATTTCAAAAAAGAAGAAAGAATAGGAAAGTTATGACTGAAATGGGAAAAATATATAGAAAAAAGATCAGGAAGAATAGCGACATTTTTATTTGCAATATTTTGTTATGTGCCAATCATACCAGATATCATAAGCACGAGGATGTTATATAAAAAAATAAAAATCCCGTACTTTATTATAGCAGTTATTATAGGAAAGAGTATAACTCATATTCCATTTATTTTTGTAGGAAAAGGTATTGTACAACTCTTGGACATATGAATGAAATAATAAGAATCTATCTTGCTATATATCGCAAATTAATTATATTCCCTCCTATATTTAACCGTAAAAAACATTATGGAAAATACGAATAACCTTTTGGACAAAACAATGAATATAATCAAAAAATATTATAATCATTGAAAAAAACATCCTGTCCTCAAATATAAATCACCAGATACATTAAAAGAAAACATCAATCTCACTATCGACAAAAAAGGTATAGAAATAGAAAATTTGTTTAATGAAATAGAAAAAATAGCACTAAATAGTCCAAAAACCAATAGTAAAGGATTTTTTAATCTCTTAGTTGGTGGAGAAATTCTACCCGCAGTAATGACAGAGATGCTTACAGCAGTATTAAACAATACTATGCACACATATAAATCAGCAGGCATACATATACTCATAGAACAAGAAGTTATAAAATTTTTACTCAAGACTGTTGGCTACAAAAATGGTGACGGAATATTTGGACCTGGATGATCACTAACAAATATGATATCACTCGTAATTGCAAGAAACCAGAAATATTCTTCTATCAAAAAATCAGGTATACGTGGAAAAAAACTTGTTTGATATACGTCAGATCAAGCACATTATTCTACAGAAAAATTTATCAGTGTAACTGGACTTGGTAAAGACGCTATCAGAATAATTCCAACGGACAATAAAGGGAAGATGAATATAAAAATATTAGAAGAAAAAATAATAACTGACCTTGATCACGGATATATACCATTTTATGTAACGGCTACTGCGTGAACGACCGTACTCGGAGCTTTTGATCCTATAGAAAAGATTAA
The DNA here is from genome assembly GCA_937862935.1 of uncultured bacterium. Lineage (GTDB taxonomy): Bacteria > Patescibacteriota > Gracilibacteria > Absconditabacterales > Absconditicoccaceae > CAJBLF01. The sequence continues at coordinate 3,946 of CALMEO010000045.1, forward strand.
TAAACTAGCAAAAAAATATAAGTTACGACTCCACGTAGATGCTGCACTAGGTGGATGAGCATTATTGAGTAAAAAGCATAAACACTTACTCAAAGGAATAGAAAATAGTGATTCAATTTCACGAAGTCTGCACAAGATGATGAACATACCATTGTTGGCAGCAGTACTGCTCGTCAAAAATCCAAACATTCTCTATGAAAATTTTAATGAGCATGCAGATTATCTTTTTCAAATGGATGAGAAACAATTAAATCCTGGGAATAAGTCTATACAATGTGGAAGAAGAAATGATGCTTTCAAAGTATGGACAGCATTGAAATATTTGGGAGAAAATGGATATGAAAAAAGAATCAATACTGAATTTGCTAATGCAAAATATGCAGTAGCAATAATCAGAAAAGATAAAGATCTTAGCCTTGTTTTAGATCCAGAAGGGATTAATGTATGTTTTCAAGTCAAAGGAAAATCAGCAAGTAAAATTTGTGAAGCATTGGACAAACAAGGATTGATCAAAGTGAGTTATTGAAGACGGAGATGAGAAGAATTTATAAGATTGATGTGTGTAAATGCTGATATGACAAAAAAGGATATCGACAATTTTTTTAAACAGGTCAAAAACGTAAAGATATAGATCAAATTCAAAACACAGCTTTAAGCTTTAAGTTTTATAAACATGTTATTAAAACACATTATCATATCATGCCTAGTTATTATTTCGCCGATATTCCCACCGGTTATAATACCTATAACCTATACCCTTATGGGGATTCGTTTGGTCCAATGAGCAGGTCCGATAGCGATGTCGATAGGAACCGTAATACCAGCAGCATTGAGTAGCATTGCAATATGGTTACTCTACGGATATATGCATAGATGGATACTAAAATTCAAAGAAAAAAGAGACAATAAAGATTGGATATCTCGTTGGGAAAGTAAATTTGCAACATATATAGAAAACAGAAAGGGATTGAATAAATTCAATAAAAAAATAACTAATTATCTAGAGGCAAAAAATAGTAAACGAGTATTGTTTTTATTAACTATCGTGGCCATTGATTCAGCTATTCCTGATATCGCTGTAATAGGTATTGTACGCAAGAGATTACCATTTGTATTATTTATCATTGCAGCAACAATAGGAAAAGCAACCGTATATCTTCCAGTAATACGATGAGCAAAATGGATTTTAAATGTATTCTGAAATTAATATAATGAAAAAATATATACGTTTATGGATACAAAAATATAGAAGACGAGAATTCTGGCCAGGATATATTTTTGATATTCCGGTATATATATATTTTCTTTATTTAGCAATCAGAGCAAAACATTTATGATTTTTTTCCAACGTCAATCCAGGAATGATATTGAGTGGATTTGCATGATACAGCAAATATGAAGATATAGATAAATTTGATAAAACATTATTACCAATAAGTATCCTCATCACAAACGGACATGATAGTATATATTGTGAACAACAAATGAAAAAAAATGGAATACATTACCCATGTATAGCCAAACCTACCCTAGGAAGAACAGGAAGAGATGTAAAAAAAATACACAATACAAAACAACTCAAAACATATCTAAAACGCGTCCATGAAGATATTCTTATCCAAGAATTTATTGAAGATCCATGCGAATTTTGAGTCTTTTATTATCGTATTCCAGGAGAAGAAAATGGACATATTACCTGAATTGTAGAAAAAAAATTCATGTTTCTTCATGGTAATGGAAAAAATAATTTCGAAGAATTGGTATACAATCATCCGAGGGCAAAATATTATTATAAGCAGTTTAAAGAAGAATATACAGACAAATGGACAAATATTTTAGCTGATTGAGAAAAATTCCAATTAAATTATATAGGGAATCATTGTAGAGGTTCAGTATTTTATGATGTCTCAGAAAACATAAGTTCACAGCTAGAAAAGATTATTGATGAAATAAGTAAAAAAGTAGATGGATTTTATTTTGGTCGTTATGATATCAAAGCAAGAAACATACAATCACTAGAAAAATGACAGTTTAAAATCATAGAACTCAACGGAATGTGATCATTACCAACACATATTTACGATCCAAATCATAGTGTACGAAATGCATACACAACATTATTTCATCATCGAAAAATCGCATATCGCATAAGTAAAGAAAATAAAGAAAGGGGGCATACCTTCGTATCACTCAGAGAGATTCGTAAAATAATTAAAAAAAATTGAATATAATATAGAATTTTTCTCTTTTAAATAATATACATCATGAAACAAAACATCTACCAATTTCTCAACAAGATTCCCAAAGGGAAAGTAATTTCATATAAAATTCTAGCCGAATATTTCAATACATCACCACGTGCAATAGGAAAAATAATGAAAAACAACAAAGAACCAGACAGATTTCCTTGTTATAAAGTAATAAGATGTGATGGATATATTTGAGGATACAATTGATGAGTCGAAGAAAAGATAAAAAGACTAACTGCTGATACTATAAACATTATTAATAATAAAATTTCTACCGAGTATTTTCGATATCCCAAGAATCCAAGCTTGAAAAAAAAGAAAAAATAAATAGAAAATAAAGGTACAAAGAACACTTTATTTTATCAATTCGTAAATATGTTACTAACTATAGGACTAGAAATACATATCAAATTAAAAAGTACCAACAAGATGTTTTGTCAGTGTAAGAACCAGCAAAATTTTGATGATCTTTTACCAAACACAAATATTTGCCCAGTCTGTACAGGGCAACCAGGAGCACTTCCTACACTAAGTGATGAAGTAGTAAAAAAATCATTACTCCTAGGAAAAGCATTAAAGTGTACAATAAATAGAATTTCAACATTCGATAGAAAATCATATTTTTATCCTGATCTCCCTATGGGGTACCAAATTACCCAACTCTATCATCCGACTAATACCAAAGGACAAGTCTCATTTTTTTTGAACAATTATACTCATGAGAAAATAATCAATATCCAAGATGCTCATATGGAAAACGATACAGGAAAAATGATCCATGATCATGGACAAGCATTAATAGATTTTAACCGTGCAGGGACACCACTAGTAGAGATAGTAACATTACCAGATTTTAGAAATGCAGAAGAAGTGATAGAATTTTTGAAAGAATTACAAAGAATAGTAAGATATAATGATATTGCAGACGCTGATCTAGAAAAAGGTCAGATGAGAGTAGATGTAAATATATCATTAAGAGAATCAGAAAATGATCCTTATGGAACCAGAGCAGAAATTAAAAACATCAATTCTTTTGGTATGATCAAAAGAGCAATAGAACATGAACAAGCAAGACAAGAGAAAATATATCAATCAGGAAAAACATTCACCCAACAAACGAGAGGACGAGATGATACAAAAAGTGAATCATATCTTATGAGATCCAAAGAAGACGCACTTGATTACAGATATTTTCCAGAACCTGACTTACCACCATTAGAAATCACGAATGAAAGATACAAACGACTCGACGAGCAAACAATAGTAATTCCTCATGAAATAATAAAAAAGTTTAAAGAAGAATATGGTTTCAATAAAGAGTACATCAACGCACTCATAAGTGACAAAGAAGTATTAGATTACTTTCTTACTATAGTAAGTCATTGTAAAGAATGAAATGACGAAGCAATCTTATGAAAACTTACCGCCAAACGAATTAGTTGACCAATCGCTGCACGATTAAAAGAAAATTTTACTACCATTGATACACTTAAGTTTACTCCATGACAGTTTAATGAATTTTTAGTTAAAGCACAAGCTGGATCCCTCATAGAAAATCAACTCAAAATAGTCATGGAAGAGATGTTGTCTACAGGAAGAAGTAGTGAAGAAATCATCAAAGAAAAATGATTTGACACACCAACTATGGATAGCGATGAAATAACAATTCTCGCCAAACAAATACTGGAAGAAAATACAACTATAGTAGAACAATATAAATGAGGAAAAACAACAACTATATGATTTTTTATTGGACAATTAATGAAGAAAACATGAGGTAAGACAAGCCCAAAAATTGCCCAAGAAATTTTTGAAGAATTATTAAAATAAAAAAAATCAGGACACTCTTTCTCCTCACAAATAAAAGAGTAACTAAAATAAATAGTTTATAACTAAAAAATATAGAATAAATAATATAGTATGGTATAATAAATATTTTCAATAACGAGTTTGAGCTGAGTTTTTAGACGAGGAAAACCTCGAATAAACCCAGCTCGGTTTTTAAATTGACTTTGAATTGTTGACGCACAAAGCGCCTTTGGCAGAACACGTTCCGCCATTTTTCCGACTCCAATTGGAGCATTTTTTTCCGCCCTTTCCAGAGCAACCATTTTTCTTTGCCATAGATTCAAATTTTGTTGTAGTGAAGGATATAGGTATTTATCAAGGATAGTCAAGTAAAATAAGAAATAACACAAAATATTTTTCAAAAAACTTATGTATTTTCTATCCTGATAACTTTACCATACACAATGGCATTAGTAATTTTCTCATGGCCAGATTGAACAAGCCTATTAAATGTAGCTGAGGATATTTTCATATTATCAGCTCATTGTTGCATAGTAAGTTTGTCTATATCACAAAATCTTAAAGCTTCATATTCATCCAAAGCAAGGACATTTTCTTCTAAATTATTTCTCTGAATTCCAGCAGGTTTAAAAATCAAAACATCTGGTTTACCACAAATATGTCTATGTATTCTTTTTCCCATACCAGTAAGTACTAAACAAATAAAACAGAGGGGGTTTAGTCCCCTCTAGTAGTTTTTTCTCCTCCTTCTGCAACAGAAGACCATCTACTTCACATTCATCTTCTCATTCACTTCCCACATCTTTTTCATTTCCCCTGTCCAAAAGGGACATTTTTCCCGTCACCATAAGCAGCATCAGAGCAAGATCACATTTTTGCTCCTGTCATTGGACCTTTTCCTTGAGGTCACATTCCATCTCTATTAGCCATCATATAATTGGTAAATAAATAAAACATTTTTATATTATATATGAAATATATTTCATATATAACGATATATATTACAAAATCAAGGGATAATGAACAAAAATACTCAGCAGTTTTCACCACTGAGTATAGTGCAATAGTTCGTCAAAAAACAAATACCAAAATCTATCATTTATAATTTATAATCTATCATTTATTAGATGGTCATAAGTACATAAGCTCATAGTCCAAGCATAAGAAGTCCTACAATAAGATGTATGATTTTAGTCTTTTCATGTTTTATCTTAGCAATTTTATCTACTGATGCCCAACCAAATCCGACTAAAATAGCAATAATAAGCATTGGTAATACAAATATTAGATTATATACAATCAAATAGAAAAATCATCGAGAATGAAGTTCTTTACTCTGAGAGCTCAAAAATCATAAGATAGTAAAATATGGTCCTGAGGAACAAGGAAGCAGAAAGATACTTACAACAAGTCAAACAACAAATGCTCATCGAGGAGAAGAGACTTTATGTATCACATCCTGCATTTTAGGTCTCCAACTCATAGGAACCTCCATCACAAACCATTTTCCATATCGGAAATAATCTTTGAGATTGGCAAGTCAGACAAGAACACCCAAGATTCATACAACAAGTTTAAGTACAAAAGTATTACTTGAACTTGCCAGAGCAGAAAATATTCCTAGTCCCATAGCAAGATAACTAACAAATACAGCCAAAGCAAACAATCAACCAGCAAGAAGAGTCTTTTTTCTACTCTTGTGCCTACTCAATATGGTAGTAAGCAAAAGTAACATGACAGCAAAAGCACAAGGATTGATACTATCAGAGATTGCAGCAGGAAGCATAATACCAAAGAACCCCCACTTACTTGAATCTTTCAATAGTCAAGTCATCTTGTCCTGAGTATTTAGAGACGATGTAGCTCAAGAAGCTATAGGAGTAGTAGATTCCAAAATATCTTGTACTACAGGAGAAACATTTGCTAAGGTCTGAGTTTCACAAGACAATCATGCACAAGTTTGTGTATTACATTGTACATTTTCATCTTCCGATGTAGCAATCATATTCATTTTTGCTTGAAAAAAATCTATAATAGGCTGCGAACCATTGATATAGCTACATTCATTTTCCTTAGTAATAACCAGAAAAGGAACACCTATCTGATGAGTATCCAAATCAAGCTTATCAAGATATACCTGAAGATCAGCCAGATTATTTCTATTAAAATAAATTTCTTTCAGGTCAATATCAAATTTTTTATCCACTGCATTATCTTTGATAAACTGCTCTACTTGAGCACAATGCGGACATCCATTTCCATAAAACAAAATATATTCCTGAGCAAAACTTACGCTTACCATACTCATCATAAAAACAACAATTCACAAAACATATTTCATCACGACATATAATTTATAAAGTAAAATAGAGAAGATTAGTCTTTATAGTTTGTTGCTTCTATAGTCAATGTTCATTCCTGATCAACATATACGGAAAGCAATTGATCAATAGTAGTATCAAGCAATTCATGATTTACATAAATAGTTCATGAGCTGAGCTCAGAGATATCCAAACCAGAAATATATCCTACATTTCCATCTTGTACAATAGATTGTGCTTGTTGAAGGCTTTTACTCAGTTGTAAATGAGCCTTTTGTGCTATAATTTTTGCTTGTTGAAGAGCAACAATACGATCTCATGTATAGACAAGAATAGTAGAATCATAACCAGTATCATATATATATTTGGAGTGTGTCTTGTCGATAGTCATCCCTTCTGGTAAAGTCATTCATAGTTTCTTTGCCCACAAAGGTAAAGTATATGAGTTAACTGGATGAGTACTAAAAGTTTTTTGAATACGAGCAAAAGCATCCTCAATATTTACATTATTTGTATCCAGAAGAACAATATATTTTTGTTGAAGTTGTTCTATCAATTTTTGAGCCTTCTCTACAGATAATGTTCCTGCATTTATTGCGTCAGAAACCTGATATATGAGAGTTTCCAGTGTAGATAAGTCATTAATAGTAGTTATATCTATATCACTAATAGAGTTAACCATAGCTACTTGATCAATATTAGGTGAAGCACATCATACAAGGAGCAAACAAAACAAAACGATAAGAAGGATATTTTTTTTCATAAAAGAAATCAATAAAATAAATTGTACGATGATTTAATTTTTAAACATATGTTGATTTTTGAGTATCAATATCAACAAAACAAAAGTTATCAAAAGATTAAAAAAGCTTCAACCAAAACTTCCATATGTTCTATATGCATATAATCCTACAGGTATTATACTAACAATAAGAGAAATTGTAGAGACAACAAATCAAAGGATAGCGAGTGATATAACTCGCTTTTTACGTTTAATCATTCCAATTCACGTAAAAAAGGAAAGTAATGAGAATACAATAGCTAACAGAACATAAATCAATACACGAAGTCCGATACCAAATCCAAGACTAAACATAAATCCAAGTCCACTCAAAGAAATCAAAAACGAAAAGATACCAATGATTCACGTAATGAGCGATATTCGTCCTACAATAGTAAAAATAGTTTTGAGATAGGGTTGTAGTTTTTGATTCATATCATGTACAAAGTGGCCAGCAAGGATATCTTTGATGATTTTATAATTGAGAAATGTATGGACAAATCACGTATTCATAATTTTTTCCATATTCTGATCAATTTTTTTCTCCATTTTATCCAAAGTAGCTTCTTCACTAAAACGTTTTTTTTGATGAGTATTTTCCATGAGAAATATAAGGTAAAAAAACTAAAAAAATAAGAATAAGTTACTTAGCTTATATGAAATTTATACCTGATTTCAAGCCTTCAAAGCAAAAACTAATTATTGACAATTGTAAATTCTATATTAGACATTATAAATCAATGTATATGTTTCTTTTGCTATCATAAGTTCTTCATTGGTAGGGATAATAAGTACAGTAACTTGAGAATCTGGAGTAGTAACTATTTTTTCCAATGTTTCACTTCTATTAGCTTCAGGATCAAAAACAACTCACATCCATGATAATCTTTGAAGGAGCATAGTTCTTACGATTGTTCTATGTTCCATTACTCCAGCAGTCAATACAATAGCATCGACTCATCATAAGATACCAGCATAGGCTCAAATGTATTTTACGAGTGCATTGATATACATATCCAAAGCAAGAGAACATGTAGGATTTCATTGTTCTACTCATGCAACAATATCTCTCATATCATTAGATACTCAAGAAATTCAAAGCAATCAACTACGTTTATTGAGAAGTTCATCTATTTGTTCAGCTGTTTTATGTTCATGAACCATAAGATAAGTAATAATAGCAGGATCAATATTTCCTGATCTCGTTCACATCATAAGACCTTCCAATGGTGTCATTCCCATAGAAGTTTCTACTACTTTTCCTCATTTGATTGCAGTGATACTAGCTCCATTTCCTATATGACAAGTAATGACTTTCAAATCTTCAGTTTTTACTTCTTTCAATTTTTCAACTTCTCAATTTTTCAACTTCTCAAGAAGTTTTTCATAGATATATTGATGAGAGATTCCATGAAACCCATATCTCCTGATTTTATACGTCTCATAATATTTGATAGGTAAAGCATAAAGATAATGTGCAGGTTCCATAGTCTGATGAAAAGCAGTATCAAAGACAGCTACCTGAGGGAGTGTAGGAAATAAGGTTCTACAAGGAAGAATAGCTTGTAAGTTGGCAGGATTATGCAAAGGTGCTAAGTCAGAGCATGCAGTGATTTTTGCTATCACCTCATCAGTGATAATGACCGGGTTTTTAAAATACTCTCCACCATGAACTACTCTATATCCTATAGCTTCGATATCCATATTTCAGCTAGTAGACAATATATCTACAACGGATTGTAAAGCCTGAGTATGATCAACAAAGGAAGATCATTCTTCTCAGATTTTTTCAATACTCCCCTTGAGCACAAGAACATCTTGTTTCATATCAAAGACTTGATATTTCAATGACGAACTTCAGGTATTAATAACCAAAATTTTCATA
>CALMEO010000046.1 GCA_937862935.1 uncultured bacterium
AATGTAGAATGTAGAATGTAGAATGTAGAATGTAGAATACTTGTAGTTATTGTTTTCTTTTTTTCAAATAAAAATACTCTGCCAGTAGACAGAGTATTTCTTTTTTTTTGTTTTTCTAAAAAAAAGACTATTTCTTTTTAGCAACTTTTTTAGCTGGAGCTTTTTTAGCAACAACTTTTTTAGCTGGAGCTTTTTTAGCAACAACTTTTTTAGCTGGAGCCTTTTTAGCAACAGCTTTTTTAGCTGGAGCTTTTTTAGCAACTTTCTTTACAACTTTTTTAGCTGGTGCCTTTTTAGCAACTTTTTTCTTTACTACCATTTGTGGTATATTAATAAAAGATAAAATGCTAGGTAGAAATTTAACTATAACAGTTAAACTTTCCTTGCTACAATTTTTATATGTAAGGAAATAGAAAAAGCAAACATAATCATTCTTTTTTTTATAAAATGGTATCTGAATATTATCGCTTCTCACCTATTAACTTATAATACCAAAAAAAATGTGGTTTACATCTTTAATTAAGTGTATAAATTATGTTATAATATTTATTTTTTTTAGCTAACTATCACCTATATCTCATAAAAATTATTATCTATATAAAAAAATATTTTATGTGAGAAATACTAATTAAAGACTACTATAAAATGCTATAAAATTTATTATAGTAATAAAATCTTATGGTAATTTTTTTTTATATATTTTTTTGAATCATTATACATGCATTGTGGATACATTCGATATTATTTTTTTCGCAAAACTTTATTGCTTTATTACTTTGTGCGCCTGGTTGTAACCATACCTTTTTTATCTTTAATATTTTTACTTCCTTTAAAATATTTTCTGTGATTGTTGGTTGTGTCACAAAAATAGCTACATCAATTTTCTTCTTACTTGCAGAAAGTCTTGGATATGTTTTTTTTCATAAAATTTCTTTTTCTGCTGGATTGATAGGTATAACCTTGTATCCTGCATCCAACAAATCTTTAAAAACTTTGTATCCATATTTTTCTGGATTGGTAGATGCTCAGATAATTGCGTAGAGAAAATCTTTATTGATCATATAAAACGATACGATGGTAAAATAATGAAACGTATATATATTATATAATTTTTTTTACAAAGCAACCAATCTCTCTATTTTTTCTTTTGTGGAAAATGTATGTCAAAAATATATATTATTGGTGTTTATTTTTTTTATTTTTTTATGAACAACAAAAAGCTTATAGCATTTGATATGTATGATACATGGGTACATATGACAAAATACCCTAATCCATATAAAAATTTTTTTTCTCAACTTTGACTACAAGATTCTGTAATTAGAGAGCTTTCTTTTATGTTGCAAACAACTGATAAAAATATTGAAGATATACTACCAAAAAATATTCAGTCTCAAAAAAATATAAGTTTTTTGATCGATGAATTAGTATCAAATATATATAATCAACTTTCTTCGTTGCTTTTATATGATGATTTTCTTTCTACTATAGAAATATTGAAACAGAAATGATACAAAACTGCTGTTGTTTCCAATCTTAGTAAACCCTACAATTATCCTTTGATACATCTCGTTCCTAGAAATACTTTTGATTATACTATACTTTCTTATGTGGTGGGTATACAAAAACCCGATAGAAAGATTTTTGATTATCTTCAAGTTGTTTCGTGACATACTTCAGATGAAATTGTTATGATTGGTGATAGTTTAAAATCTGATGTACAGTGAGCAAAAAATACTGGTATTGAACCTATACATATTCAAAGAAATCAATCTCTTATCAAAAAAGATGTTGATTATATTCAAATTTCACGTTTGTCAGAGTTGTTGGATATATTCTCTCGTGTTAAATAACTTCCAAAAATCTACATTCAATTTTTCTGACTCCAAATTTTGGATTGTGAAATTTTACGATAGCGAGATGATTCCATATTTCCAAGACATATCATGTTCCAAACAATTTATGTTTTACACTATCTCATTCATCTACTTTTGGACTATGAGAGGCATCCATATCTCATCAGAGATCAAATTTTTTGATTAATTTCACTGGTATCTCGTCCAAAAATCTACTTGGAGGGTTCATTTTTGTCTGTCATCGAGTCATTCTACTATTTGCGTGGGAGAGAAACAATACATCTTTGGCTCTGGTAATCGCTACATACATCAATCTACGTTCTTCTTCGAGCAACTTTGGTTCCATCATTGCATTTGATAATGGGAAAATGTTGTCTTCTAATCCTGCAACAAATACTACAGGAAACTCTAATCCTTTACTTGAATGGACAGTCATCAACTTTACTGCATCGATATCACCTTTTTCGTTCTCGGAAATGTCTGAAAGTAAAGCTCCTTCTTCTAAAAATTGTCTCAGTGTTTCTTCCCCTGTTTCTACGTATTTTTCTGCCATATTTATCAATTGTCCTATGTTCTCATATTTTTCGTCAGCTTGAATTTCTCCTCCTTCTTCTTTAATAAGATATTCTCTATATTTTATTTTTTTAATTAATCTTTCTATAATTTCTGCTGGTCTATGTTGTTGGATATCTTTTGTAATTTCTTTCATTGTTTCCATAAATTCATGGATTCATTTTTTTGCCATAGGAGTAACTTTGATGCCAGAAGATTCGTTTAGACTTTTTTCGAGTACATCAATCAATGAGATATCGTGAAGTACTGCTTGTTCTTCGAGGTATTCTATAGTAGTTTTTCAGATTTTTCTATTTGGAATATTTATTATTCTTTTGAGTGAAACATTGTTTATTGGATTGACCAGATATTTTATATAAGAAATAATGTCTTTGATTTCTTTTCTTTCAAAAAATTTAAACGCTCAAAATATTTTATAGGGGATACCTTCTTGGATAAATAGCTGTTCAAAAGGTGATGACTGTGCATTTGTTCTATATAATATTGCAATCGATCATCGTGATTTGAGTTTATTTCCTTCTTTCATTTTTTTTATCAAATCAATAATATTACCCGCTTCATCCATTTCGCTTCCATGAGAAAAGATGGTTATTTTTTCATCACCTGTTCTATGTGGAACAATTTCTTTTTCATATTGATTGGTATTGTGTTTTATGATATGATTCCCTGCGTGTACAATATGTGGTTTACTACGATAATTGATCTGTAATTTAAACATTTGAATGTCTGGCCAGTAGTGCTTCACATTGAGAAAATTTTCCATGAGTGCTCATCTTCGTCCGTAGATACTCTGGAAATCATCTCCAATAAGTGTTACATTACCTTCGTTCCCTGATAACATTTTAATGAGTTCAAATTGGATCCGATTAGTATCTTGTGCTTCATCTACCAATATATAATCAAATTTATTTTGCCATTTTGCTAGAGTTTCCTTATGTTTTTTAAACAAGAGGTAGGGGAGGAGTAATAAATCATCAAAATCGAGTGAATTTGCATTTTCTAATTCTTTCTGATATTGTTCGTATACTTTATACATAGTTTGATCATAATCTGTCTTTATGTCTTTACCAGAGGAGTGTGGATCTAATCAATTGTTTTTCTGTTTGGAAATAAAATTTTTTGCTTCAGGAACTTTAAATACTTCTTGGAGATTTAATTTTTTTAATACTTCTTTGAGTACTGATTGTGCTTCGTTGGTATCGAAAATTCCAAAGTTTTTATTGTATTTCATCCCTAGTTTCTCTATGTCCTCTTTTAATATTCTAAGAAAAATACTATGAAAAGTACCTATCCATTTAAGTGAATTTATGTTTTCAATTCTTTCAATAGTTACATTGTTCCCTTTACTTACACTGTTTAAAAATTCAGTGATGGAGTCATCATCCTTTTCTTGTGTTTTTGGTGTACTTTGATTTTCTTGTATCATAGAAACAATATCCTCAGAAATTTTAACGAGTCTTTCTTTCATTTCATTTGCTGCTTTGTTTGTGAATGTTACAGCCAAAATCCTATTTACAGGGATATGTCTAGCTTGTATAATGTATGCTATTTTATATGTAAGTACTCTTGTCTTTCAACTCCCTGCTCCTGCTATGATAAGTGAAGAAGTATCAATATGAGTACACGCTTTTGTTTGTTCTTCATTTAGTTGTGTTGCTACATATGCTTTAATGTCCATTTATAAACGTCCAAAAGTAAAAATTATATCCATGTTGGCTATATATATTTCAAATATATTTTTGTAGTTGGAAGTGTATGAAAAAAAAGTTTTGTTTCAATTTGAATATTATTATTTCCTTTACTTATAAAAATATCCTGAAAATTCTATGAATCCTTATTCTTCATATTATACCTTCTATATATTTATTCTTCCTCTACTAATCTGTCTTTATATTGTTCGTATAAATCTTTAACTTCTTCAGGGGTTTCATAATTTGGGAAAAGTGATTGGTTGAGATCAATCTCTACATTAATATTTTCCGCAATCTTGTTATTGGTATCTATAAGTTGGTTGATGATGTTTTTTTCATATCCATTATGCTCTAAGATCATTCTAATTTCTTCCTCATTCATAATGTGGAATTGTCCCTTGGGTTTTCTTCTGTTTTCATCATAAATTTTAAGTCCATCTTTGATGGCTAATGCAACTTCTCGTGCCTGTTTATCTGTAGATGAAGGATAGAAATAGTTATTGTTTACTACCATTCCAATATTTTCTTTTTCTGCTATTGCTAATAGTACTTCATTTGTTTTTTTATGTTCTGTATTTTCGTTATAGTCTTGTGCTATGATTTCTAAATAAACATTTTCTTTTCCTATTGTATCTTCTATTAAATGTATTATTTCTATCATTTTACTTTCTCTTTCATCAAGCGCTATCATCTTTCCAATTCGTGAATTTGCTCATCCAAATATACAAATAATATCTTTTCAGAATGTTTTCAATGTTTGTAGATCTATTTTTCATTTCCCTTTTATCGCTTCTTTATTCGCTAATGATGTTAATTCCATTAGACTTTGATATCCTTCTTTACTTTTTGCTATGATAACAATATTCCCTATATGTTGTTCAGGAATCTGTGAGTTATTGTCCATAACGAATCCTATTTCCACTCCTATGATGGGTTTTATTCCCGCTTCTTTTGCTGTTTGATAAAATTTTACTATTCCGTACATACCATTGTGGTCTGTGATTGCTATTGCACTCATTCAAAGTTCCTTTGCTTTGTTTACAATTGCTGCTGGTTTCCCTATAGCCTCTAGAAAAGAGAATGTACTATGACCATGTAAATGTGTAAAATTCATTATATTAAAAGAGAAAAAGAGTAAAAGAAATATATTAGTGTGGATATTTTGTTATTTCAAAAAAACTATATTTTATTTGCTTTCAAAAGCATTGAATATCTCTATATGGAGGATTGTATGTTTTTGTATAAGAAAATCAAATTATACTAGAAATTGATATTTTCTATATAAAGTCTTGATTTTTTTCTAATATATATTCCTCAAAAATTTATTCGAATTTGTATATTGCTTTTATATTATTTATAGTATGTTTTATCTGTTTTTTTCAAATTGTTCAAATAACTCTTTAAAGAGTGTTGGGACAAGTTTCATTTCTTCTGGAGAAAGAATATATGCTATTCTCATTTGGGTTTTTCCAGGATTTTTTTCTCCTTCATGTGAAGAATAAAATCACGTCATTGGGGCTACTAAGAGTGTTAGGTTTTCCATCTTCCCATTTCTTTTTTGTTGTACTTGTCCTTTGCTTGCACAATAAAACACAAATTCGTTTGCATCAAAGTCTTGTTTTGCAATATCTCTTACATCTATTACAGAGTATAATGATGCTTCAGGACTAGAAATTATGATACCAGGAATGCTTTCTTTGAACATATTTGTTGTAGTTTCTAACATCTCCTTATAATATTCTCTTTGTTTTTTATATCGTAGCTGAAGATCTTCTTTACTTTCGTTTGCAAGTGCTCCGAAGATATATTGTCCGATGACATTGGTACATAAGTTGGCTGTATACTCAGCTATAGATTTTTCGTGAAACTCTTTGTTGTCTGTAACTAATGCACCAACTCTTAATCAACATGCGTTTCGTACTTTTGATGCTGTTTCAATACTGATTCTTCTTCATTCAATTCATGGAACATCTTTGTTAGTGATTCCCCGAATACTTGTTGCTGGTTTATTTACATAAAATAACTCTCTATATGCTTCATCACTTATCATCCATAAATCGTATTTTACACATAATTGTGCTAGAGTAATCATGCTTTCTTGGTCATAAAAATGTCCTGTTGGATTGTCATAGGGAATCACCACAAGAGCTCCTGGTCTATTTTCCTTAATAGTTTTTTCTAACTCTGTTATATCTGGCAAGGTGAATTTTCCGTCTTTTTGTAAATTTCTTCTGACGGAAATAGTCGATCTTCATACTCTATTAGCCATAGTCATATAGTTTGTATATGCTGCGTCAATTAATAATAATGGCTGTTCTTTGCTTCCTGCAGGACCACAACATCATACGATAATTAATTCCATACCCAAACTTCCTCCATCTGTTATCTGGCTATAGAGTCATGTAGTATCATATCCACTAGCAGCAATAATATTTATAAAGGCATTATTTGTTTCTTCATATCATTTACTCAGTGAATAGGGTACTATTCATTTTTTGAATGGACTTTCTTCATTTTGTAGATGAAACATTCTTTCTTGCATTTTTGGATGCATGGGTAATGATACATCACCTATAGATACATTGATTGCTTGTACATTATCAGTTCTTTTGAGAAATTCTATCTGGGCCATTCTAATAGAGGACGGTTTCCTGTTTTGAAAATGAGAAGAAAGTTTGGGCATATCATAAAAATCAGGATAAAAAATATATGTGTCTTCTTATAGGAAAAATATATTATTTTTCAAAAGTATTTTATAGAATCTTTTGTTTTTGTTCTAAAAATATTTCTGATTGAAAAAACACGCTTTTTTTTTATCATTAATTCTCTACCATTTTCTGGTTCCCTTTCTTACTCAAAAAAACATTATTTGTATATTATTGTTCGCTTTATATTTGTGTATGTTATTATGTATAAGAAAATAATTATAGGATTTTTTTTATTTAGTGGGCTATTCTCTTTTGTGTCTGCTGCTTCATGGAATCTCCCTGGTATAAAAATCATTACTCGTGCACAATGGTGAGCTAATGAATCTTGGAGATATTCTACTACTTCTAAGACAGAAAGAGATTTTCTTCGTCAGCAAGAAATGGATGCAGAAGGAATACCAATTTCGGACTCTGTTTATCAATGACAAATGGCTACTGATTATTTGATTAGTACTACACCAAACGAACAAGTCGTTGATGAATATCGTGAATCGTCAAATGGTAATTTTCTCAAATGGCCAGAAAGTATTCATAAAAATAAATCAAAAATAATTATTCATCATACTGCTAGTGATTATACTTCTTTATTGACCTGATGAACTTGAGCTGCTTTTCAAGAAATTCAAAATATCTATAAATATCACGCTTTGACTCATTGACGAGGGGATATATGATATAATTTTCTTATTGATCCCTTTTGAAATATTTATGAAGGAAGAGCAGGCTGAGCTTGAACTGTCTGAGCTCATGTAAGTCGAAATAATACACCAAGTGTGTGAATCTCTTTGATGGGTAATTTT
The DNA here is from genome assembly GCA_937862935.1 of uncultured bacterium. Classification (GTDB taxonomy): domain Bacteria; phylum Patescibacteriota; class Gracilibacteria; order Absconditabacterales; family Absconditicoccaceae; genus CAJBLF01. The sequence continues at coordinate 7,629 of CALMEO010000046.1, forward strand.
AATATTAATACACCAACCGATGCTTCTTTGAAATCTTTAGTTGCACTCACTACGGCATTGGCTAAAAAATATAAAATTAATCCTAAGTCTACAGTTACTTATTTCAAAAAATCTACTGTAGTTCCCTATGTTCAGCCATATACTAATTATGCAATCGCATGACATCAAGATGCATGAGTTACTTCGTGTCCAGGAGATAATCTTTATGCTTTGTTACCAGAAATCAGAGAACAGGTTAGTAAAAATTTAACTACTGCTTCATTGGTGAGTATTCGTACGATTACCCAACCTAAGATCATTATTCCTAGGTGAATTACTGTGGATGGACGATATTACTCGGATAAAACTACAGATACTTTTACACTTCCTATTAGACGGACCTGAGTAGATGCATGTACAAGCACAGATTCTAGTATTGGCATATTATCATGTACATCGAATAATGATAAGCTTACTATTGCTTTGACAAAGAAATGAACCGGTGGTATCAAGACGATTTCAGCTGTTACTGCCACATGAACCAAGATGTTTTCTATGAATCTTGTTTGGCAAGAAGATTTTGCTCGCATAGCTGATCAAATTAAACAAGAATATATGACCAGAAAATGAATTTCTTCTTCATCACAAGGTATCAATAAAATCATTTCAAAAGTTAATTTATCTGATATACAACAACTGATTCAGTCGCCTCTTAGTATTCTACTCTATGAATTAAGTACAAACTATTCAAGATATGAAGTCTCCTGTGATGGTTGATGTTCTATTCAGGCAGATACTATTGTCTATACGGGTACTGCTCCTGTTATAGAAGCGAGTAATTGATTCGTTTATCTTACACTTCCTCAATTTGAGAATCCTCTTTCCGTTAATGTACTTGAAATATCTTCATTAAATGGTGGCCTTCTTCATGTGGATAACTATACGAGAAAATCATATTGAGGTACGCCACGAAATACTTTTAGAGGATCATTGATTTGGAAAAAAGAATCTATAAAGAACCTTTCTGTAGGTCAATTTGTTGATCAGGCTGTAGTTATCAATAAGACATCATTTGCCAATTATATGAAGGGTATTGCAGAAACCAGTGATACTGATAATATACAGAAACAGAAATTAATTTTGTTGCTTGCAAAGATGTATACGCTGTTTTATATCAATGGACAAAATGTACATCCTTCTATTCCTGTTGGTGCTAGCTATCAAGCTATTGATAATCCTGATATGTTTCAAAAATATGTATGAGCTGGACGAGAGAAAACATCTAAAATGTCTGCAAGTTTATTGTCGGATATAGAAAATATGGTGATTATGTATGATGATTATGTGCCTATTTTACCGTATTTTAGTTGTTCTGCTTGATTTACTTGGTCAGCAAAAGAAAAATGGTGATGGAATGATACCCCATATTTACAATCTAGATTGGATTTTGCAGCATGTTTTGATTTTAGTGGACATGGTGTTGGTCTCAGTGGAAAATGATCTCAATATCTTGCTGAAAAGTGATGGACATTAGAACAAATTTTGCAGTATTACTATCCTGGTGTTGTACTTATTAATCAATAGTATTATATTGTTGTTTAGATTCTTTTATGACCTAGCATTAGAGATATGCAATTCAAAGACAAAATCGTTTTAGTAACTTGAGCGAGTAAATGAATAGGAAGATCAATAGCTTTGGAGTTTGCTAAAGAATGAGCAAAAGTTGTTGTTAATTATTTTACTTCCCAAAAAAAAGCGCTTTCTGTTGTTGAAGAAATAAAAGATATTGGTTCAGAAGCTATTGCTCTACAATGTGATGTCTCTCTAGAATCAGAAGTTCACTCCATGATAAATAAAATTATTACAAGATTTTGAAACATTGATATTCTTGTTAATAATGCATGAATAGTTTTTGATGTGCCATTTTTCGAAAAAACAGTTGACCAATGGAAAAGAACTTTAGATGTAAATTTACTTTGAACATATCTTTGTAGTAAATATGCATCAGAATTTATGTTAAAAAATAATTGAGGCAAAATAATTAATATATCTTCGACTAACGCAATGGAAGACTTTAGTCCAGATGCAGTCGATTATGATACATCAAAAGCATGAATCATAGTCTTGACGAGAGATTTAGCAAAACAATTAGCTCCCAAAATTCAAGTAAATGCTGTAGCGCCAGGTCGAGTTGCTACAGATATGAACAAATGTTTGCCGGATGATTTTATTCAAAAGGAAAATGAAAAAATATATTTGAAACGTTTTGCTCAACCAAATGAGATTGCTAATGTTGTGCTGTTCTTGGCTTCTGAAAAAGCAAGTTTTGTAAATGGTAGTATAATAAAAGTAGATTGAGGACGTTAGTTATAGATAATTATTATATTTTATTTTATGTATATTATGTACAAACAAATTCTTGCTACCTTATTCCAAGGAAATAGTAATCAAGCATCTGAATCTATTCTTGAGCTTTATACCAAGAAAGGGTTCTGTGTCGTTGATTATTTATATTTTGCTAATATTGCAGGTAAAAAGCTATTTGATACTCATCATGAGTTATATCCTATACAGGACTTTTATAAGGCATTACTTGTTGACTATACTTCCATGAATATTCATGGTATTTATACGACATATCAACAAGCTATCCTTGATGCTGATATTGTCCTTCCTGATGGGATTGCTTTGCAAATTTTTTATGCTCTTGCTAATAAAAAGTGGCTTAGTAATTTAAATGGTACTGATTTTTGTCCCTATTTTCTTTCTTATGTCAAACAACACTATCCAAATACTACTATTACTATTATTCTCTATGGTACTTATCCCCATCTTTTAGAGAAAACTAAAGCTTTACTTATCAAACAATGATATAATGTTGTATATTCCCAAGATGGATATACAAATTTGGACTGGGATCGTGTCAATCTTGCTTTGAAATGAAGAGATAAAGGTATTAATATACTTTTAATTGCTAGATCGACTCCTGAATATCCTATCCAAGAAATTTGGACTTTGGCTAATATCCACCATATCCAACATCACGGGCTTATTGTCATGAATCAATGAGGTACCTTTGATTTTTGGGTAGGGGAGCAAAAAAGGGCACCGAAATGTATAAGAACAATAAAATTGGAACGATTATGGAGACTCATCTCTGATCCTAAGAGAAATATGAAGAAAGTCCTCTCTACTTTAGCTCTTTTTGGTTATGTTTTCTCTTATTTGATATTGAAAAAGAAGTAAATATGTGTACATAATAAATGGTTTCTTATTTTTTCTGGTTTTTTGTCCTAATTGACTGAAATGACAGAAAAATCTTTTGAGGATTCTTCCAAATCTTATTTTATTGTTTTACGCTTTCATTTGATGCATCTCAAAGAAAAAAAGTTTCTCTATCTTCCAGAAGATCATGTATTTAATTTTGTTGAGGAAGTGCACAATGGAATAAAAATCAAAATGTTTGTCGGATTTGAATCAGATAAATTTTTGGATTTTCAAAAAGATCTTCTTCAAGATTTTGTTGCTGAGCTCAAAGATAAAATTACTGATGAAAATTATGATATTGATATAGTAAAAAATAATTTTGAAATAGCTCTCCAAAATCTTAATGTAAAACTCAAATCATTTGCAGATAAAGTTCGTGATATTGATTTTTTTGGTATCAAATGATATATACAGCTTGTTATAGATAATGTTCTTATGCTTTCTATGATTGGTGATGTCAGTGTAATGATATTTAGAGATGAAAGAGTATATTATTCACTTACTAATTCACTCAATGATAAATGAAAAATTGATTTGTTTTCTGATTTTGTTGAGTGAGATCTAGAGGGACATGATCAAATACTTTATGTAGGTACCAAAATCTCTGATGTTTTTGATACTAATGATTTTAAAGAAATGGAAAGTGTTTTAAAGACAGAGGATACGCATCTCATTAACTTTTTTCAAGAACTTCTCAATGCAAGACTGGATAAAAAATCATTTGGATTTGTTTTTCATTATCTTATTACAGGAACCGTACCAAAAATTCGTGAAGAATCTGCTATGAAAATTAGTGAAAATTCGTTTTTTGGTAGAATCAAAAAGACTTTACTCAGGAATAAATATCAAGCAACAGTAGCTGTTCTTGGAATATTTATTTTATTTATGATTATTAATTTGCTTTCTCAAGTATTAAAATCAAATACTGATACTTTTGTAACCTCTGATGGAGTAACGGTTGATCTTACTATAGAGGATATAAAAAAAGACCTTTTTATGTTTCAAGGTATGGATCCTACATCTGAGGATAAATCTATAAAATATAATGAAATCCTTAATAAACTTGATGTTCTTCAAAGCAAATGAAGATGGCTTGAGGATGTTGCTCAATTTAGAAAATTATTACAGTCAGAATATTATAAATGATTTAATATCGTGTATGTAAGTAGTTTGACAAAGTTTGATGATGATACTCTTGGTAAGAAAACTAGAATATTGAGTTTTAACCCTTCGGAGATTTCACAGTTGGGTAGTGTTCGTTCTCTTTATGTATGGAGAAATATGATTGTAGCATGAACTAAATCTGCTTTAGTGTGAGCGCTTGATGATAATATGAGGGGGTCTTTGATTGATTATAATCTTCCTTCAACCGATATAATGAAATGATGTAATCTTAATCTATTAAAAGATGGATTATATTGTTTTACTACCAATGCAAATATCTATTCTATTAATAAAGCTTGAGCTCAGCCTGTAACTACTACAGATACGCAACCATTCTCAAAAAATATAGCTGGAGTTATGACTTATGGTAAAGCTAATCTCTATGTTTTTGAAAATAATGTAAGTTCTGCATGAAATACGACTTTGGTTACCAGATATCGTAATACTTTAGGATCACAAACTATCTATCAATGAGGACAAAAATATTATTTGGGTGCAAATATGACGGGATTCTCTTTTTCTTCTTGACTTACTGATTTCGCTGTAGATTGATCTTTCTTGACATGGAATAATGGTAAATTGTATCAGTTTCGAAGAAATCCACCAACAGCATTTACCCTTGATGTTCGTGAAATTAAATTACTTTGATGAGATAAAAAAACCCTACAATATTCTAATGATGTGAAAATTATTAGTTCTATAAACTCTAAATATTTATATTTGTTTGATAGAATCAATCAAACATTTACCATCTATGATTCTCGTCCAGCAAAAAATACCAACCAAAACAATTATAGCTATGGACTCTATTATGTTTTTATGTTTAAATTTGATTTGGGAGTTGCTAATAAGGTTCTTGATATTGATATTCCTGATCCGACAGGAAATAGACCAGAAATGTATATCTTGACCAATGAATGAGTACACAAGGTTTC
>CALMEO010000047.1 GCA_937862935.1 uncultured bacterium
TAATTGATGTATTATAGTATCGTTTAGGAGATATCCATTTGAATTTATACAAAAGATAAATTTCTTCGTTAGTGCATATGCGATTACCTCCAATATCTTGGGGTATACCATCGGTTCTCCTCACAATATCTGTACAAACTGAACTTTCTCTTTGTCTAATATATCAATAATTTTTTTTATATTATCCAAAGATAACTGTTTATTTTTGTCATATCCACAACTTGAATAACAATGTATGCATTGAAAATTGCAGAGATAGGTTAAATCCCATCTTACCGCAATAGGTGAGGTAAAACGACTTCATGTTTTTTTGTTTTGTTGTTTTGTGGGTATTTTATTTATTGAAAAATCGTCTAACATCTCCAATATCCCCTCTTTCTCTGTTCTTTTATATAATACTTTTCACGTATTTTTTGTATTATAAAAAGCATTTATGACTTTCTTACTCACAAGACATTTCATGGTGGAACTGCGAATGAGTTTTATTTTCTCTTTCATTAAGCACATGTACTGCGATAAATATTTCTGTTTTTCTTAGTTATTAGTGGCTTACCAATATACATTATATTATTGAACATAGTGGATCTTCCGCCTCTAGTGAATTGTATTTTGCATAGGCGGCTGCCCTACATCATCATCTACATAGTTTTAAGAAACTACAATTACTACACTTCCCCTCAATCTTTTCTATGTGCCTTATATCTTTCATAACTTTTGATGTTTTCCGTATGTTCATTAATGATTCTTTTTGTATGTTCCCACACCATAAGGAATCAAAGAGCATATAGGAACATGGATACACATTGCCTTGTACATCAATTCAACAAGTGGTTCTTCCTGCTGAACATCAGTAGTGATTTTCTGGCATTCGCGTAATGTTTTTACGATTTGGTATTACTAAATTTTCGTTGAAAGATATTTTTAATCACGCAAGATCAGTATGTGAGAGGTGTATGATTTTTTTATAAAGCGTTTGAAATTCATCTTTGTTAATCTGTAAACTACTCATTGCCGCTCACCTTCCCACTTCAATACATGGTAAGACTCTATAATACTGTACTCATAATTTTTTACAAAGTTCTATAATATCAAAGATTTCATGATAGTTGATTTTGTTTACTACCGTACATATCGATACTACAAATTTATTTTTTATGAGTTTTTTGATATTTTTCTTTATTCTCTCTATATCTCATCATGGTCTTATGGTTCCATATGTTTTTTGATTTGCTCAATCTAAACTCACCTGAATAAATGTTAATCATGATTTTTTAAGGTTTTTAATCGTTATGTCGTTTATAAAATATCAATTTGTTGTTATCTCTGTAGGAATGTGTTTTTGGTTTGCGTATGCAATTGTTTTATAGATGTCTTTGTATAATAATGGTTCTCCTCATCAGATATTGAAAAATTCTGCACCATGTTTACTTATTTCATTGATTAGTTTTTTTATCACTGAAAATGGCATTTCTTTTGTGTTGCTTGTTCATCATGAAGAAGAATAACAATGTATACATTTATAGTTACATTTTCTTGTACATTCCACATATATTGTTCTAGGAAAGGTCAAACAATCATGAGAAATGTATTTGTTCTCTATTATTCTGGGTAATATTTTTGGTTTATCTGAGGAAATTATTCATTTTTTTTGACAATCAATAACAAAGTCATGGATTCTTTTTGTGTCTCATTTTGTTATTCTGACCAATTCATCTATTGTTTTTCCTTGTAGCTGTTTAATTACCTTAAAAAAATAATTATCTACAGAAAATCTCTTTCCATGCGGAAGTAATATCAATGTTCCAAAATGTTCTTTTCTCGCTAGACATCAAGAAGCTAGATAGTATTTTTTTTGTATGTGTAAATTGGCTAATAGTCATTTTGGTGGTTCTATATCTCTATATTTTATCGGTATGCTTTTTATGAGAAAAGGTAAAAATTTATTTACAGATTCTCATTTTTTAATGGTATCTTTAAACTTTTTGTAAAATTTTAATGTATATTTCATAGCTATTTTGTGAAAAGCATCTAGCTCTTTATTGTTTCGTATATCATCAATCATTTTAGCTTCTAATATATCATATATATGGGCTTCTAGTAACATAGCAATTATCTCATTTACTAATTTGTTCTTACTTTTTTCGTGTATATATATATGTCATACTTCATGAACGAGTAATCATAGATAGAAATATTTACTACGTTGTTTTTGTCATAGTAATATCGTCTTATCTTTTATGTTGACTGCTCATAATTCAAAATATTCTGGAAAGACTTTTACAGATATCTTTGTCTCGTCTATTCATTTGTTACAAAAAAAACCATTAAATAAGGTATTTATGGTTTTTACATGAGTTTTTCGTAATTTGCTTATTATATCTTTTGTTTTTTTAGCGTCTTGTAAAATCTTTGGATTTGCTTTGTTTATGTTAGTTCTATTGGAAAAATATTTTATGCTTTTTGGATCAACAAAAAAATTTATTTCCATTCAAAACCTGTGTACTAACATAATAAAAACTATCTTCTTCTCTTATTAGTCTCCACAACCGCTAAATTGTCGAGATTCTGCTTCATAATACTCGTCTGCAGTGTTGCTTTTTACTTCTTTTTCAGCAACATCTTTGATCTGAACATCTTTTTCTTCCATATTTTATATAACAATATAAAACATCTACTGTATAATATTCATATATAATTCAATATCAAGACGATTCTTATCTTAGCTCATAATTAAGTTCTTTCTCTAATTTCTCTCTTATTTTGAAATAAGCAACATTTATTTCCTCATTGGTAAGTGTTCTTTCTAATGATCTAAAGGTAATTCTTACACATACAGATTTTTTATCTTCACCAAACTTTTTGTCGTTTTCAAAAATATCTATTACCCTCACTTCTTCTATGAGTCATCATGAGACATCTCTTGCTATACCAGCTAAATCAAATGAATCTGCTTCATTTATTAACTCGATTTTTCATGATTTCTTCATTTCTTCTGTATTCTTCATGAATTTATTTTTTGAAGCAAGAAATGATATGTCTTTGTATACAGGAGGGAAATTACTTACTTCTTTATATGGATTAAGATTTCACCATTGAGAGATAATTCTTTTATCTTTACTCCAGAAAATTCTTATATCTGGAACTTTTTTTAATGCCATTACCAATCTATCTAGACCGAATCCAAAAGCCCATCAATTGTATTTGTCTGCATTCAATCATAATTTTTCTAATACTGTAGGATGAATCACTCATGCTCATAAAACTTCTAACCATTTTCATTCAAACTCTACTTCAACTTCTAAACTATCTGTGGTATATGGGAAATTATCTTCATTAAATCTGAATTTGATATCTTCTCAAAAAAGTGCTTTTATTGTGTTGGATAAAACCTCTTTCAATGTCTCCTGATTAATGATTTCTTTATCTTTTGCTGTTATTCTTAACCCATCTATTTGGTGAAAACATTCGTGATGTGTTTTATCTAATTCATCAACACGATATACTTTTCAGAAAGACAATGCTTTTACTTCTCATGTTTCTTCTAAGACTTCTTTTGTTTTTTTTTCTATAAGATAATTATACCACATCACTGAGGTATGGGGTCTAAGGAGAATGCTTTCGTTCTTTACATCAGACTTATTAACAAAATAACTGTCACTTGGTCTTCTTGCTACATGATCTTCAGGGAAATTGAACAAATCAAAAGTTTCCCACTCTGAGACAAATTCAGGAATTTGTACATGGTCGAATCATTGATAAAATTCAGCAGAGAGTATTTTATTGATCACTAAATTTATAGGATGTCATGGAGATCTAGAAAGGTCTGGCATAGATAAAACCCTTAAGATACGATTATAATATGCAATTTCTCTTGGCGAGAGTGATGTATCATGGAGTTTTTCTCTCACATAATCAATCCAGTGAAGATCACTTTCAAGAGTATCCATTGCTTGTGAATCATCCGATAAAACATTGGAAATCTCTTGAATTCCCGTTCACTTATTGATGTTATTTCAAGAACCTATTTCATGTGCTTCAGTATTATCTCAAAGAGCTATTCTATTTTTATCCATTTATAATTAGAATAAATATAAAGTCAATTATTTTTGTTATATATATTTGTAATGAAAAATCAAATAAAACTTCAAGATTTTTTTTATCTTCATTAATAACACATTAGTAGTCTTGTAATCAGAGAATTTATAATTTTAAAGATAAGAAACAATTTATCTGTTCTATTCCTTTTATTGATTAACAATATCTCCTGATCTTTTCATCATAAGCATAATATATCCTCTCAGCTCTTTCGTGCTTTCTGGATTGTCTACATTGTTGATAATACCAAATGTTTTAAGTGCTTGTAAATGATTGGTAAACGAAGATCAGTTATTATATTCTGATCACCATACTATCCTAGAAAATATAGTACTAAATTCTGCTCTTGTTATCGTAGTATTGGGATTGAAGTGTGTTGATTCTCCACTCATTAATCACATCTGACATGCTAACTTGATATATGTTCTCGCTTCACGTGTTTGGTTATAGATATCATCAAAAGAACATGATGCTCATGTGTCAACTGATGTTCTGTGAAGAATTTTGACTGCATAATTTACTAGCATCTTAGCTAAATCTGATCTAATAATGAGCCCATCTATATCAGCTTTTTCAATGGTATTCATAGTAGTTATTTTATGTCTATATGCCCATTGATATACATTTTCAAATTCTTGAGAATACCTATGATGTATACTTCATGAACTATCGGCACTATTATGGGTGTCGGTATACTCGTTGTTACATGTTCCGTCATAATAACTTGCTGAGTAATCACCATCAGGGCAGTTGTCTTGTGATAGCCTACTTAATCATCAAGCAACGCTTTTTATATCGC
>CALMEO010000048.1 GCA_937862935.1 uncultured bacterium
AGATAGAGATATTATATCAAAATTTTCCTCGGTAATGAATTTTAAAAAATCTCCCACAATGAATCTTCATTTTCCAATTCTTTCTGCTTCTTGAATAGCTTCTTTATTGATATCTAATCATGTATAGTCTCAATTAACATAAAGAGACATGTCTCAATATTTACATCATACATCTAATACTTTTTTGTTATCAAAAATATGAGACATCTTCTTGTATTCGTATCTTCTATCATAACATTTTTCCTGGATTGAAGTTAAATAATCAAGGCTTGTTTTTCTTTTAATTCAAATAAATCATGGTTGTCATTGATCATCCTCAAATTTAAGAACATCAATCAATGATTTTATAGTCATCCAATCGCTATATTTGAGAAATTGTTGATTGTTTTTTTTGAGAATATTATCTTTAATATAATCACGAAGCGTTGATAAGTCTTCGGGAGGTATATTAGATTTATTTTCATCATCAAAGTGAAATATTTCCATAGATAATAAATAAGAACTAAAATTCTATATGTTTAATCTTATTGTTATGTAGAATTGACTGAATATTTTCAATACAATGAGTATTTAGTTTGTTACGATATCTTATTCTTTCTTCTTGTGTGAGTTTTGGCCAAGAAGCATCTTGTTTGATTAGGTTTTCTATGGCACTATCCATAAATAACTTCATAAGGATCTGATAGGAAAGTCTATCTTCTCATAATGATTCATTGTATATATCAATCATGTTGTTCGTTAAATCGATATCTAATAGTACACTTCTAAATAGTTTTATAATATCTATATTTTGCGATCAAAATCCAGAAAGTTCCCAATCTATAACAGTAATAATATTATTATTCTTAAGGATATTGTTCAGGGTAAAATCTCAATGTTTAAATCATAAAAAATCAATTCATGAATAATTTACTTTTTTATCAATATTATAAGTGTTAATTACTTTAGAAATATCTGCTAAATTTAGTTCTTTATTTGTATTAGTGGATCATTTTATTTTATGTAAATTTCATAATATTCAGGCAAGTTTGAATCATAATTCTCTATCATTTAATATCATCCCAGGATCTCAATCCTTATTTACTTTCCTTCATTCATACTTAAAGGTTAAAATTCATGAATTAGGATTAGATTCTTTGATTGTTGGTAGAAAATCAAATCAGTATCATTGTAGAAATTGTATTTGTCTAAGCTCGTTATAATAATTATCTATATTGATATACTTCTTAAGTATGTCTCAATCTGAATTAACATCAATATTATTGCGAAAAGATGAAAATGGATTATTTTGATTTAGAATACCATAAAGGGTAGTATCGGAATATAAAGATTGAGTATTTATTCTATACATATCTCTGTATGCTTGGTCAGCATCCTTTGATCTATGGATTGCATTATCTATAATTTCAATACCATTAACTATAACCTTTTTTGTAAAAAGATTTCTTATGCTTCCTTTATTACAATTCTCTCAATCAGTCTCTTTTCATGTAGAAGTGATAAGCTTCTTATGTGCATTCTTATCCAAAACAAGACCGATTATAGTCTCTTTTCAAAGAAGATAATGATTCATGGCTTTAAAGATATCTTTCGGTAAGTTTTCTCAATAGAGTATTTTTATTATCTCTTCAGAAAATATAGTCTTTTTATCCCATGCAATGTTAATAAAATCATCTTTAAATTTATTTATAATAAAATCTCTATGATAAAATCAGTTAGGTTTTAATACAAAGTTAGCTAATTCTAAAGATTCCTTATTGTTCATGTTAATTCTTTATATTCACTAAAAGAATTCTTTTGATTTAATGATGGATTGGTAGTAAATAATAATCATTTCATTCACAAATCCATAGCTGGTTTTATGTCTTCTACCACACTATCTCATATCATAATACAGTCTTGAGGATTTAGATTTTCTTGAGATAAAATATATTGAAAAACTTTTTTATCTGGTTTAATAATACCTATATCCTCAGATATATAAATTGTTTTAAATAATTCACTTATTCACCAAATTTTTAACTTTAGAATTTGATTTGTGGTACGTCAATTAGATAAAATATATAGATTATATCAACTTTTATAAAGTTCTTCTAAAGATGTTTTAACATTTTTAAATAAAAACATATTATCAATAACAGTTTGTTTATATACTTCAAATAGCTCCATTAAATCTCCTTTATATGACAACTCCATAGATAGTTTATTAAAATGAGCAATCTCTCATAGTACAATATCTCAATGTTTGATAGCATATTGAGTATAAATATTCTTGTATATTGAATACATTTCTTCTTGCGATAATAAGTTATTTAGAAGCTGTCTATTGATCTTTTCAAGTCAATATTGTATACTTCTTTTTCAGTCATATAGGGTTCCTCATATATCGAATATCAAATTATTGGATATCATATACATTTTTTATTTAGGTAAAGAATTTATATCAATAAAATTAAGATCTTTTGAACAGTATGGGTTATTATCAATTTCTCAAAATGCTTTTTGTAGTTCCATCTCAAATATTCATCAAGGGCATTCTAATGTTTTTTTGTATTCACATACGGCACAAATATCTTTTAATTTTCAGCTTTGGATTCTTAACCGATTAAGTTTTTCTGACTCATGCCAAGTTTTTAATAAAGAATATCATTCGTCCTTAGCATTACCTAATTTCAATAATAAGGAATCTTTGTTTATATAGGGAGTATATCATCATGCATAAAGATCTCAGTTATCAGTTATATTAAAACGAGTCAATCAATCAGGTGCTCAATATTTCAATCAGTATTCATTTTCTGGATTTATTGAAGCATCTTGCATAATTTGATGTCAGTAGAGTGTATGTAGATTAGGATATTTCTTTTTAATTTTAGCAATCTCTTTACTAATAATATCGAAAGATTCTCTATTAAGAGAGTTTTTTTTGATTGATCAGTTTGCTCTTCAAATATGTCTCATTGCAAAGAAATTGATTTCTTGACAATATTGGCCAGCAAAATCAAGAATTTTTGGAACATCATGATAATTTTCATTATTTAGTACAGTATTTATACGGACATTTGCTCAAAGTGAAGATAATTGTTTGATAGAATTTATGGCCTGAACAAAATTATTTCAGTTTCATCAAGTTCTTATTTTATTGTGAGACTCTTCCCGTCAATCAATACTAATAGTAATTTGATCTAAATTAAGTTCTGCTAATTTTTGTATAACATCATTAGATTCAAAAACCCCATTAGTATTTAAACTAACAATAAATCATAGATTTTTTGCTGATTTTAATATATCATCTCGTCATTCTCTTTGTGTGAATTCTCATCAAGTAAAACGAATATCAAGAACTCAGTCTTTCCTAAATCATTCAAGTATTTTAATAACTTCTTTTGAATGAATTTGATTAGTAGATTCTTTCCCTGATGAATTAAAACAAGTTCTACAACTTAAATTACATTTTTTAGTTGCTTCATAATAAACTCTAATTGGTGCCACTAATATATTTTCAATTTTACCCTCATATCTAGTTTTGATTATATCAACTTTATTTTGAGTAATTAAACTTTTAGCTAGTTCATCTGTAATATAAGAATGAGAAAGAGTAGTAGGATTGTAGTACGAAAATCAGAAGTATTCTTTACGAATTATAGGTTTTCTCATAAAGATAATTATTAAAATAAATATCTAAATTTGATTATAATTATTAAATAACGAAAGTCAATATATAATATATAATTAAAATTTAAAAAAATCTCCCCCTTAGGGCGATATAATCTAGTTATTAAGCTAATTTGGAGATGAGATAGATTGAACTATACGAAGCATTGTTGCTGTATTTGCTGCGTCTCATGGATATTTTTTACCATCAGCTCATAAAAATTTCAGCTTTTCGATTTTACCGAAAAGGTCGCTGTATCACTCCCTTTCAAAGAGTTGTTGTTTCAATTCTGTCCAGTATCTACTTGGCTGAGAAGATCAGGTCAAAATAAGAACAATATCAATAATACTAAACCATCGTTCATCATTATACCGCTCTCTTCTAATTTCTTTATCCTCAAAAAATGCAATAGTATTTATGGCAGCCTGTATTTGTG
>CALMEO010000049.1 GCA_937862935.1 uncultured bacterium
ACTTTTATATAGTTAAATGGTTATAGTGGAATATTTTCTTATAGAAAAATTTGTTTATAAATTTTGGTTCAGTTGTTAAATATAAGAAAAATTTGCAAAATTTTTGGAAACCACTATACTTAGTATAGAAGAAACAAAAAAATTTTTACTTATATTACAAAACAAAAACAAATGACAGAAGCAAAGACAACACCTAAAGCAGAGCCAAAAGCTATCAAAACAGTAGTCAAAGCTACAACAAAAGCTGTAGTTGCAAAAAAAGTGAATAAAGATGAAATGATACAAAAACATCAACAGATGGTACAATTTGTACAAAATCTCTTAGAAAATATGGAAAATGATATAAAAAGAATGAAACTTGCACTCAATCAACTAGCAAAATTTGATCCAGAAAATCCTGAAAGTATAGAATATAAAGATGCAGAACAAACAATTGCAGAACAAGAACTCAAAAACTATGCAGAAGAAAACGCAGAAGTAGTGGAATGAAAGTTTGACGGATATTTTATGATTGGAGCTGATCAAAAAAAATACCCAGTGCCATTAAATTATTCAAGTAAAACTAAACTTGTAGCAGGAGATTTGCTCAAACTCAAAATACTAGAAGACGGAAAATTTATCTACAAACTTATTCAACCCGTAGAAAGAAAACATATCAGAGCAGTACTTTCCAAAACTGATGACAATAAATTTGTAGCAATCACAGATGATGGAAAAAATTATTTCCTCAATCAAGCAGCAGTAACATTCTTCAAAGGAAAATCATGAGATGAATTATATATTCTCATCAACGAAAAAGAAGAAATGAGTTTTGCAGCGATAGAAGCAATCATTAAAAAATAAGTAAACATAAAAGCAAAAAAAAGGGCAAATAGCCCTTTTTTTTACAAGGAAAATAAAAAAACGAGGAATAGAAAAGTAAAGCAATGTCTTTCGTCCTAATTTTTTCAGTTTTTTCCTAAATATATTAGACTATACTTCTAGTACAATAATTTATAATTTATAATTGATCATGCATCTTGCATCGTATATTATACATCGATTATTTCCCAGAAAATGCATAAACTGCTGAATATGAGATACATATCTTTGTAAAACCTGTAAAAAAAAATTAGAACCACATCCCGAAATCTGTCCTTATTGTCATAGGTATTCCAAAGATTATCTGACATGCATCGAATGTAGATGTGACAAAAATAAATATCTCGAAGGGATCATCATTCCTTTTGCTTACACAAGTTTACTCAAAAGACTTATCATTAAGCTCAAATATTTTCACAAAAAAGATATCAGCTCATTTCTTATCGAAAGGTTAGCAATAGCGCTCCAAGCAAATCAAATATTCCAGCAACAAACGAATACATTCCAAGACAAACATTTATCATGTATTATAAGTTTTATTCCAAGTCATCGATACCGTAAGTATTTTATAAAAGGATATAACCAATCAGAACTTTTAGCAAAAAAACTAAGTGAATATCTTCATGTCCCTCTGATCAAGTTAGCAAGCAAACAGAAACGTACAAAAACACAAGCAAGCCTAAATAGAAATGGAAGATTACACAATCTTAAAAATGCATTTTCTCTAGCAAAAAATTTGTCCTTTATAGGAGAGGAAATAGTAGTTATTATAGATGATATCACCACAACCTGAACAACAATCAATGAATTAGCAAAATTAATAAAACAGCAATACCCAAAGATTAAGGTACGATGAGCTGTTTTGGGAAGACATAACTAAAAAAATAAAGAGTAAATACAAAAAAAACCCGAACAAAACGTCGGGAATCATTTTTTAATGAAGAAGCATTAACCAATACTAATATGTTTTCCTTCCTTGATCATTTGTAGGGCCCTAAGATATATCTTAGTAGCTTCTACCACTCTCAAAACAACACCAATGAGAGAACACAAAATTGTTGCCCCAAACAATACCTGATTGATTAGGTCAAACTTATTCTCAACCCTAAAGGCAAAGAGGACAATAAAGAGTATGCCCAGCGACAAAATAATAGTCCCCCATGTACGTAATTTTTTTTCTTCAATTTTCATATAGCTTTTTTTTATAAAGATAGAAAAAATTAAAACAAAGTCAAGTTAATGTCCAAATGAGCGACTATATTTTTGACAAAATATATGATTCTGAATACAATTAAAATAAGTCAAAAATTTAATTTTTTAAGATACTAGACATGGTCGATACAACAACTCCAACAACTCCTCCAGCACAAGATTTACAAATCAATCTTGACACAAATGAGCAAAACGAAGTACTCCCACAAGACGATAATACACCAAAAACAGAAAATATTGAGCTAAATCTTGATTTAGATCTCAATTTGCCTGATGCACCAAAAGATGACGATCGACTCAAAACCGAAGACAAAAAAAACAACGAAGTAATAAAACAAAATGAAGATATTCCAGAAAACAATATAGCAAATACACCAAGTGAAGAGCCAACAATCATACAACCAGTGATTGAACAGTTATTCCAAGAAACACCAACCACAGAAACAGACGTAGCAGTGATAGCCGAACCCGAACCCGTAACTACAGAACCAATCACAGAACCAGTCATAGAAACAGTACAAGAAATACCCATCGTCGAACAGGCAACAATTCCTGTAATGCCAATACCCAACGATGTAAGAGACGAAGAAGTAAAAGAAGAAACAAAAGAAGAAGAAATAAGACCATCAATCATGACGGAAGAAGTAGTAGCACCTATTATAGCAACAACAGATCTAAATAATGATATGAAAATAATAGAAGAAATGGAATGACATGAAAGTGCTGGTGGTATGGCTCCAGAAGCTATGATAGATAATCAACAAATCGCTGTCGAACAGACACCAAAGACATTTGATCTCGATGCAATGCTCGGAAGCCCAAGCTTAGCTTCAGTAGCTGTTGTACAAGAAATTGAACCACAAAATATTCCTACGCAAACAGCACCAGAAATACCAACAAGTATTCCACAAGTTGAAGTTGCGCCAACAATAGTACCACCAGTATTTACTATTCCAACAACATCAGCATCAACAGTTTCAGAACAAACAACAACACAAAAACTCTACACACCAATACCTCACAAAAAAAATATGACCATCAAAATAGTACTCTTTTTGTTGATGTTTATAGTCTTAGGCGCTACAACATTTTTTATACTCAAAACCATGTATCCTCTAGAATTTGCAAATATTTTTGGTGGAGAACAAACACAAACAGAAGAAGTGCTTCCAATTGAAGAATTTACCTGATCAGAAATTACCTGATCGGAAATACTACCAACAGAAATGACAGGTACAGAGCTTAGTGGACTAGATATGACTGGAACAATAGAAAACGAAACTGATACACACGGAAGTGCTACAGGTGAGGATGTATTTTGAGCATTGGATGATCTATGAGTTGAACCAGAACCAGAACAGCCTATACAAAATGACGTAAGCAGACTGACCGATTATGCAACCCAGGGAAACCAATTTGTAGAACAAGGGAAAAAATTAACGAATAATACTATGATAAAATATGGACTCTTTATCTCAAAAAAATCTACAACATTTCTTGAAGATATTGCAAACGGAAAAGAAATAAATAATCTCAATGGATACTTTGCACAATTTGATGAATATCTTGTACAACTAAAAAAATTAGCAGAACAAACAACAGATTCTATATCTATTCAAGAATGAGTTTCACCTACTCCTCTAACCAATGACATTCAATCTATGACAACAGAGACCGGGACAAGTCAAGACACCTGAATCGCTCCAGAATAAACAAAAACAGGAAAAGGTTTTTTTTGAAAATAAAACTTCATCCACCAATATCAGTTCACTCTTAGAAAAATATATCTATTACCTTCAATATGAAAAAAATGTCAGTCCAAAAACAATTGAGAACTATAGTTTATGGCTCAATAGATTTTTGGAATTTTGTGGTGATATTGAAATAAACAAAGTAACACGTATGCAACTCCTAGACTACAGAATGGCCTTACACAAAAAAAAACTAAACGTAAAAACAATCAACTATCATATAGTCGCCATTAGAGCGTTTTTAAAATTTATAGTAAAGAACGATATTGATTGTATGAGTCCAGACAAACTAGAACTCGCAAAAACCGCACCCAGAGAGGTAAGTTATCTTGATGAACAAGATATCGAGAAAATACTATCAGCTCCAAATGAATACACCAAAAGCGGGATACAACAAGCGAGAGATAGCGCTATTCTACAATTTCTCTACGGTACAGGACTGAGAGTGACAGAACTCATCATGCTCCAAAAAAAAGATATTAAACTGGATTCCAACCAATTTTCGGTTGTCGGAAAATGATCCAAACTCAGATCAGTATTTGCGACCAAACATGCTATCACTGCATTAAAATCCTATCTTCAACTCAGGACTGATAATAGTCCCTATCTTTTTATGACGCTCTCCAAAAATAAGATAGGAGAACATCTCAGTAGAAACAGTATAGAGGATATCGTAAAAAAATATGCAAGATTGGCAGGAATACATAAAAAAGTAAGTCCACACACACTCAGACATAGCTTTGCTACTGCACTCATCAGAAAAGGCGCTGACATCAGAGCAGTACAAACACTTCTAGGTCACGCATCAATAACAACCACACAAATATATACCCACGTAGATGACAAACATCTCCAGAAAGTACATGATTTATTGGACGAGTAATAGATAGCAGAAGATCATGGGATAGATAAACAATAAAACATAGTACAATATATTCTCAATATACTTCAAGCATCAGAAAATATCTCCATATCCCTACATTTTTAAAAAAATGATACAAAAATCATTTTCTTATATTTTTCTCTTGTAATGACATATTTTTTTTCTATACAGAAAAACACAACATATAGTGTTTAAAAATATTTGAATAACACAATATATAGTATTTCACAAAAGACAAGCATAAAAGCTATTTTATTATATACACACCACGAACATGAGCCAGATCAAAAAAAGAAATGGAGAAATTGTAGCATTTGAGCTCGAACGTATCCAGAGAGCTATCACCAAAGCATATCAAGCAACCATGACAGATACCGGAGATATTGCTATCATTGTAGATGATATCCACCAAGAGATACTGGAGAGACAGACAATACTCCAAGAAGGAGAATACCTTGATGTAGAAGATATCCAGGACCTTGTAGAGAAGATATTGATGAAACACAAAAAATTTGAGCTAGCAAAAGCATATATCCTCTACAGAGAACAGCGCAAACAAGAAAGAGAAGAAGAACTCATCAAAATAAAGGAGCAGATAAGCAAAAAAGCTTTTATGGTAACCAAAGACAACGGAACAAAAGAACTTTTTGAGCGAAAGAAGATAGAAAATACCTACAACTTTATAGCAAAAGAATTGGCAGAAGCATGTCCGTTTAGCGAGATACAAAGTAATTTAGAAAAATATATCGTCAACGATATAGCGACCAAAGATATTTTAAAATTGCTAGTAAAGACAGCAATCAATCTTATCAGTATAGAAAATACCAAACGAGAATATATCGCAGGAAGACTGGCAAGCATTGATCTCTACAAACAAGTAGGGAAGACAAGAAATATCACCCAAGAGGAAATCTATACACCACAGAGCTACCTCGCACTCATGGAGGAATATATACAAAAATGATTATATTATAAAGATTTTTTCACGTATTATTCTAAAGAAGATATCCTCGAGCTAGCAAAACATCTCAACAAAGAAACAGATATGGGATACAATTATACAACAACTTTGATGCTCAAAAAGAGATATTTGCTCAATCCCAACAAAATATATAAAGAACTTCCTCAAGAGATGTATATGTCGATAGCATTATTTCTCGCTATCCCAGAACCCAAAGAGAAAAGAATGGATATAGCATTAAAAATATATGACTACTGTTCTACACAAAAGATTTCTCTCCCAACACCGACACTGATGAATGCAAGAACCAATTTCCACCAACTATCAAGTTGTTTCAAGTTGAATGTCGATGATGATCTAAGATCAATCTATCATAATATCGAGAACATGGCTCAGATATCAAAATTTGGAGGAGGAATAGGAGTATATCTGGGAAACATTAGATCAAAAGGATCAGATATTAGAGGAGTACAAGGAGCATCATGAGGAGTTATTCCATGGATCAAAGTTATCAACGATACTGCTACCGCAGTAAATCAATTAGGAGCAAGAACAGGAGCTATCTCTATCACACTAGATGTATGGCACAAAGATATTTTGGATTTCTTTGATCTCCAGACCGAGACCGGCGATATAAGAAAAAAATCTTTTGATATTTTCCCTGCAATAAGTATCCCTGATATATTCATGAAAAGAGTAATGGAAAATGGATATCGAACGTTATTTGACCCCAAAGAAGTAGAAAAAAAAATAGGCAAAAAACTTCAGGATAGTTTTGGAGAAACATTTGCAGAAGAATATGAACAACTAGAAAAAAGAGAAGATATCCGCCTCAAACAAACCATATCAGCTAAAGAACTTTTCAAAACATTTATGAAATCTGTAGTAGAAACAGGAATGCCATACGTATTTTTCCGTGACACCGTAAACAAACTCAATCCAAACAATCACAAAGGAAACATATATTCAACTCAGCTCTGTACAGAAATTGCACAAAATACCTCACCGTCCACATTTATCGAGGAGACAGAAGCAGAGGGAACCGTAAATATCAAATACACTACAGGAGATACCGTAGTCTGTAATCTTGCTTCTATCAACATTGCCAAAGTACATACTCCAGAGGAGATAGAAAAGATCATCCCTATAGCTATGAGAATATTGGATAATGTCATCACACTAAACTACTACCCTATCAAAGAAGCAGAGATTACCGCAAAAAAATATAGAAGTGTCTGATTAGGATTTTTGGGACTAGCAGAGTATCTAGCTACCCACAATATGATGTACGAATCTGCATTTGCTAGAGACCACATAGATAAATTATTTGAACGCTATGCATATACTACTCTGCAGGCTTCCTTAACGCTCGCACAAGAAAGATGAGCATATGAATACTTCCCATGAAGTAAACGATCACAAGGTATACTCTTTGGCAAAGATAAAGGACGATTTGAACAACATAGCATGATGAAAGACCAACGAAATACCTTGATAGATGATATACAAAAACACGGACTAAGATTTTCATATCACCTTTCTCCCGCGCCCAATACTTCTACCTCTCTCGTCGTGGGAACAACAGCAGGGCTATTACCTATCTATAAAAAATATTTTGTAGAGACAAATAATGTCGCCCCTTCGGTGAATGTAGCACCAAACCTCAACGCACAAAACACACGATACTACAAAGAATATATTCATATGAAAATGACTGAAGTGATTAATATGATCACTACCATCCAAAAGTGGATCGATCAATCAATAAGCTTTGAATGGATGTTTAATCCTGCTGAAACTTCACCCACAGAACTTTATAATTATTATATCCAAGCACGACAACAAGGCATAAAAACCATCTATTATGTCAGAAGTATGAGCTTGGAAGTAAAAGAATGTAGCAGTTGTAGTGGATAAAATACCTTAGATCCAAATATAAACTAACATACACAAATATATATTTTATATTATAAACACAAACCACGATGAATACAATAATCGATGCGCTAAATTGGCGCTATGCAACTAAAAAATTTGATACGAATAAAAAATTAAGCCAGAATGATTTGGACATCTTGTTTGAATCTATGAGATTGACTCCTTCTGCGTTTGGGCTCCAACCTTGGAAATTTATTCATGTACAAAATCCAGAGACAAGAGTAGCATTACAAGAAAATTCGCGAGGACAACCACAAATCACCGAAGCTTCAGATTTGGTTGTAATTGCCGTCAAAAATAATATGCAAGAGAGTGATGTAGATGAATATATTCAGGATATGATAGAAACTAGAAAGGTTGATTTAGAAAATATTCCTGAAGATTTTAAAAACACAGATAAACTTGTAGAGTATAAAAATATGATGATTAATACGATATCATCAAAAACTCAAGAACAACTCAAATGACGAAATCAGAAACAGGCATATATTGTTTTATGATTTTTATTGTCTACCTGTGCTCAGATGTGAATAGATGCGTGTCCTATGGAATGATTTGATCCCGAAAAATACAATGAGATATTGTGATTACATGATTTGGGATTGAGCGCAACGGTAGTTGTTACACTGGGATATAGATCAAGCGAGGATAAATATTCTGATTTAAAAAAAGTAAGATTTGCCAAAGAGAAACTAATTATTCAAAAATAGATTTTATATATTACTTTTGCTCTTATGAAAATGTGAATTTATAAACATTATAAATGAAATAATTATCAAGTAATTGCTCTAGGCAGACATTCTGATACTTTGGAAGATTATGTGGTTTATCAATGACTTTATAACAGCGAAGAGTTTGGGGATAAAGCCATACGAGTAAAATCAGTAGAAGAATTTGAAAAAGAAATAGAAATCGATGGAAAAAAAATAAAAAGATTTACATATAGGTGAGAATAGAAAAATGTCGAGAACTCTTTCTTGAATACCCCCAATTTCTTTTGAGATTTCTAAATGATAAAAAAAAAGAGCGCATCAGGATTACCTGCGGTACGCTCGAAAAATTAAAGATTAGTTCTCAGGAGTGGTTTGCTTTCTAAGTTTACAATAGACGTACATAGTACGTATCAGAAAGTAATTTTCACGCCAAAGTATATCTTACGTATGTAACAACAAAAATCAAATACATTTTATATTTTTATAGATCAAACAATGGAAAACACAGCAAAAGTACAACTTGAAGAATTTGTTAACGACATATCATTTGATGTATATGACCCAAAATCAGATGCTATAGTAAGAAAAAGCTTATGAGAATTTACCGGTAAACGACTTATTGTCTTCTTTTATCCAGCAGATTTTACCTTTGTCTGTCCTACAGAACTCAAAGATCTCAACAAATCTCATGAAGAAATCAAAGCATCCAATGCGGAAATTCTTGTAGTAAGTACAGATACCGTTTTCTCTCACAAAAGACGGATAGAAACAGAAAAATTACTAGAAAATTTTGGGATACAGATGGTAAGCGATAGAACAGGACACTTAAGTAGAGTGTTTGGGACATTAAACGTAGAAACAGGAAATAGCGCAAGAGGAACATTTATTATCTCTCCTGATGGAATATTGAAAGCGATAGAAATCGTTACAGAACCCATAGGGAGAAGTACAACTGAACTCATAAGAAAAATCAGAGCACTTGAGTTTGTAAGATCAAATCCAGGTCAAGCATGTCCTGCAACATGGAATGTAGGAGGAGAGACACTAAAACCATCGATAAAAATAGCGGGACATGTAGGAGAAGAAATGATGCACAAATAAAAGGTTTTTTTATACCTAATCAAAAAATAAGATGAAAGTTTCTGTTTCTTTACTCAACCAAGAACCTGAGGAAAAAGAGTTCAATAAACTTCTTCAAAAAAATCCTCGTACTATCATTTATTTTTATCCTAAAGATGATACTCCGTGATGTACGATAGAAGCCAAAGATTTTTCTGATACATATATCGAATTTATGCAACACCATATCAGTGTATATGGTATAAGTAAAGATCCTGACAAAGCACATTGTAACTTTATCTCAAAACATGGATTATCTATACCACTTATTTCAGATCCAGAACTTATTTTACACAAGAAGTTTGGAGCTTGGTGAGAAAAAAATATGTATGGGAAAAAAATACAATGAACCATTAGATCGACATTTTTGTTGGATCAGAAAGGTAAAATAATAAAGCAATGGAATAACGTAAAAGCTAAATGACACGTAGAAAATATAATGAAAGAATTAAAACTACAATAAAATAGTTGTATTTATCTATAGTGTTTTCTTGTTAAGAAAAATAATCAAGAGTATGATAGATATTTTTAATTTTTTACGCTCATCAAAATGTCGTTTATACCAAATCAAATCTTTAATCCGACAGGAAACGATAATACACAGGAAAGAACGATTATAAAAGGAAACACGACCGGATTATTTAATCTCAATAATACTAAATATTCTTGGGCAAAACTCATGTATACCGTCATGATAGGAAATTTTTGGGTACCAGAAAAAATATCAGGACTCAATGAAGACAGTATCCAATACAAACAAGAGCTTACCGAAGGAGAAAAAAAAGCATACGATGGGATACTATCATTTCTTATTTTTCTCGATAGTATACAAACGACAAACTTGCCTAATTTTGCAGAATATATTACTGCACCCGAAGTACAATTATTATTAGCGATACAAGCATACCAAGAAGCGATACATTCACAGAGTTATGCAACGATTTTGGAAAGCGTTGTAGATGCAGACAAAAGAGACGATATTTATTATTTTCGAAGAGAAAATCAAATTCTCCTAGAAAGAAATACGTACATAGGAAAAATTTATCAGAATTTTATAGACAATCCAAATGATGAAAATTTTTTCAGATGATTAATAGGAAATTTTTTATTGGAATGAATATATTTCTATAATGGATTTGCATTCTTCGATACGCTTGCTGATCATCAAAAAATGAAGGCTACCGACAGGATGATAAGTTATATACGCAGAGATGAGCTCACCCATGTAACCATGTTTACCAACATATTGCGTGAAATAAAAAAAGAATTTCCCGAGATGTGGAACGAAAAGATAATCTATGAGATGTTTACAGATGCAGTTATCCAAGAAATCAAACGAGCACAACATATTTTGGGAAACAATATCATCGGAATCAATGACTATACAACAGAACAATACACCAAACGATTAGCAAACGATAGACTCTCTCTTTTGGGACTAAAACCTCTCTATCCTGAAGTCAAAGAAAGTCCATATAAACACTTAGAAAGACTACAAGACAATAATGGAGAAAAGACAAACTTCTTTGAGTCTACCGTCACCAATTATACCCAATCCAATGCTATGCAAGGGACTTGGGATTTCTAATTATAAAGGACTATGAATATCTTGTAGATGATAAGTAGCTACTTGCGTATATATCTGAGTAGTTTTGATAGAACTATGTCCAAGTAAGGATTGAATATAACGGATATCTGTTCAGTTTTCTAGTAAATGAGTAGCAAATGAGTGACGAAGCGAGTGGAAACTCGCTTTTTTCTGGATACCAGATTTTTGTAAAGCATATTGAAAAATATGTTGAGCAGTCCTTTTGGTCAACGCAGCACCACCCTGTTCAGAATGAAACACCGGTTCATTGTACAACTTGCCATTGATTAATCTTTTAATTGCTTCAATGATTTTCTCAGGCAACAGCGTAATCCTATCTTTTTGTCATTTAGCCGATTTGATATGGATAGTCTTTTGATCAAAATTGATATCACCCACACGAAGATAGAAAATCTCTCACACTCTAAGTCATGCACCATACGCCAATGATAATAAGGTTTTATGCTTGCTATTGTTTGTATTATCCAACAATCTTTGAATTTCAAAACGAGAAAGTACAACAGGAAGTTTTTTAGGTTCTTTTGATAATTTTATGTCTTGTCCCAATGAAATTTTAAGAATCTGACTACAAAAAAATTTAATGACCTCCTTATACAGATTAACTGTTTTGGGTGCTTTGCCTTGATTTTGAAGATATAAAATAAAATCCAACACCTTATCACGAGAAATTACAGAAACATCGTTATATATTCGTTTAAGAAAAAATCTCAGACAATTGGAATAGATTTCGACTGTTCTTGGACTATAATTTCTTTGTTGAAGCTCTCTTGTGAGCTGAAGGAGGTAATCTTGCATTATTTTGCTATTTAGATATAAAAACACTAACACAATTATAATAAACCAAAATAAGAAAAAAATGGACAAAATTAGGAAAAATAACGACATCGCACAAACCACCCATTTTAGGACATTATACGCAATGTAGTGTCGTTTTTTGTACCATTACCGCTTCTATGACGACACTCTATGTCGCACAGAAGCTAGTTGTGCAACATATCCCTTTTGTCCCTTCTTTTAAAAACAAATAATTTTTTTTGCCTCTCCGAGGCAATTTGGGGGAGGTTTTTTCTCTTTCAAACAACAAAACAAATTCTTGAGCTAGAAATGAATAATAAATGAGCTGAAACAACGAGAAGCAAATTATGTATTGATTTTTAAAAAAACTTTATTATTGTAAATTTTGTATAATAATTCGCATATAAAAATATATTTTAATTTTAAAAAATCAGGAAATGATACAGTCTATAGAACCAAATATTGCAGATTTAGCAAATGGTTGGTTAAAATCTTATAAATTAGATTATAAATTAGAACAAGAGTCTTTGAATACTGAAATAGACAAAGCACTTTCTGATTATTTTACAAAAAATGGTGGAACATGAGCAAATCGCCCTGATGCAAAATTATTACTGCAAGATAAAAATTTAAACTTTTATCCTATTTTAATTGAGTACAAAGGGTACAAAGATAAGCTTATAAAACTTGATGATGATTGAATAGTTGAGAATAAAACAAATAAAAACGAACCAAATTTCAAAAACATCAATTCATTCGCTGTCAATGGCGCTGTGCATTATGCAAATGCTTTACTTCATCATACGGCTTATACTGATATTATAGCTATTTGAATGACTGGTTATAAAGATGACTTTTGAAAAATTCAATATAAAATCGGAGTTTATTATGTTTCTAAATGAAATCTTGGAGCTGGACAAAAAGTAGATGATTTTTCTGATTTTTCTTTTTTAGCTTCTGATAATTTTGACTGATTTATAGAAAAAGTTAAAAACTTAAGTTTGACCAGCGAAGAACTAGAAAAATTAAAAGAGCAAAGAGAAAAAGAGATTGATATAAGTCTTGTAAAACTGAATAATGATATCTATCAAAACGAAAAGGGCTTATGAGAAAATGACAGAGTTTATCTCGTAGCATCTTCTATTATTGCAACACTTGGAATCCCAAACAAAGTACCTGTTTTGGAAAAATCTGATCTCAAATCACAAACATTTATCGGTGGAAGAGACGGCGATATTATGATAGGTCGTATCACGGCTTTTTTGGATGAAAAAAAACTACCAAAAGAAAAAAAAGAATTAATTATTAGAACTTTATCAAATACACTTTTGACGGAAAATATCAACAAAATAGAAAATGGCCAAAGTCAGCTAAGAAGAGTATTTTCAAAAATAGTTGATGATTTGGGTATTTATTACAAAATCGGTCTGACTACTGATTTTACAGGAAAACTTTTCAATGAAATGTATGGTTGGCTTGGTTTTTCACAAGACAAACTCAACGATGTTGTTCTGACTCCGTCATATATTGCAAATCTCTTAGTAAAACTTGCAAGAGTAAATAAAGATAGCTTTGTTTGGGATTTCGCCACCGGTTCAGCTGGTTTGCTTGTCTCTGCAATGAATGAAATGCTTAATGATGCCAAAAATAATATTACTTCGCCAAACGAACTTTTGCAAAAAGAAATCAGAATCAAAGCAGAACAATTACTTGGTCTGGAAGTGCTTTCAAGTGTGTATATGCTCGCAATTCTCAATATGATTATGATGTGAGATTGAAGCTCAAATATCTTAAATCAAGATTCTCTACAATTTGACTGAAAATACTGATTTGGAAAAACTGATGAAAACTTTCCTGCTGATGCTTTTGTGCTAAATCCTCCATATTCTGCAAGTGGTAATGGGATGATTTTTGTAGAAAAGGCACTTAGTATGATGAACAAAGGTTATTCTGCAATAATTATTCAAAACTCAGCTGGTAGTGGTAAAGCTAAAGAATACAACAAAAAAATTTTAGAAAAAAATACTCTCATAGCTAGTATAAAAATGCCAATTGATATTTTTGTGGGTAAATCTTCGGTGCAAACAAATATTTATGTTTTCAAAGTAGGAGAAAAACATCTCAAAGATGAAATAGTTAAGTTTATTGATTTCTCAAATGATGGATATACAAGAACAGCTCGCAAAAAAGCAAGCAACAACCTCAAAGATACAGACAGAGCAAAAGAAAGATATGAAGAAGTAGTCAATCTTGTGAGATTTGGTAAAAGTAAGCTCAATATCTTTACGGAAAAAGAATACTACGAAAATACTATTGATCCAAACAATGGAGCTGACTGGAATCAAACAGCACCGATAGATACCAAACCGACACTACAAGATTTCAAAAAAACTGTGGGCGACTATCTCGCCTGGGAAGTGTCTAATCTTTTAAAATCACAAAATAACACAGACGACCGCCTGGGAAAATAACTGCCCTACTCAACGAAAAAATAGAGCGTGTTGAGTGGGGCGAATATAGGCTCGGAGATTTGTTTGAAAAATTAAATTTAAGATTTCTAAAATCTACTTTTGACAAAGAAAATGATGTTTCAAAAGAAAAATCTTTAGAATTTGATTTACCATTAGTAAATGCAAAAGATGGAGATAATTGAATAATGTATTATGGTAGATCAAAAGATTTTGAAAGTGCTGAAATGACTATTGATATAGTTGGTGATGGTGCTATCTCTACTGGGAATGTTTATTCACAACCACAAAAAACAAGTGTTTTATACAATGCCTATCTTATAAAACCCCAATTTAGTACAAACGAAAAAATATTGCATTTTTTTACATCAACAATTCAAAAATCTATAAAACTCAAATTTGGCTATGAAAATAAAGCAGGATGGGCAAAAGTACAAGATGAAAAAATCCAACTCCCAACCAAAAACGGAGAGATAGATTTTGAATTTATGGATAAGTTTATAGCGGAGCTAGAAGCGGAACGTCTAGCGGAGCTAGAAGCGTACCTTACTACGACAGGACTCAAGGATTACACTTTAACGAACGAGGAGAAGCAGGTTTTGGAAGAGTTTGAAAGTGAAAAAGTTACACGAAAAACCTTCAATCTTGAAAAGTTATTTGGAAAATCTACTCGTGGAAAACGTTTAAAAAGTGATGATAGGGTTTCTGGAATTTTACCTTTTGTAACTGCTGGTGAAACTGATGAAGGGATTTCTGCGTTTATTTGAAATGAGGTAACTATATTTTCAGAAAACACAACAACTATTGATATGTTTGGTTCTGCAAAATACAGAAATTATAAATATGGATGAGATGATCATATAGCGGTAGTACATACTGAGAATTTGCCAAAATATGCAGCAATTTTCGTAACAACAGCTATTCATAAATCGTCTCATAATGGTCAATTTGATTATTGAAGAAATTTTTATGCAAAAGATGCTGATGAATTAAATATTCAACTCCCAACTCAAAACAATCAACCAAATTATGGAATAATGGAAATATTGATTTCTGCTATTCAAAAACTTGTAATCAAAGATGTAGTGGAGTATGCGGATAGAAAAATTGGAGCAACAAGAGGCGCAATAGAGAAGAAAGATTAAAAAAGGTTTTTTTAGTTTTTAAATTTTTAAATGAAGTTAGAAAAATTAATCATTAAAAACTTTAGAAACTTTACAAATTTCGAATTAAATTTATTAGATGAAAATTTTAATTTAATAGCTTGAGAAAATGGGGCTTGAAAAAGCACTATTTTTGATTGTTTTAGAATTTTTTTTGATTCAAATATCTATAATAATTTTTTTAATGAAAAAGATTTTAAAGAAGAAAATCCTATTTTAATAGAAATTATTTTAGAATTAGATAGCACTGATGAAAATTCTTATCTATTCAAAGATTGTATAAATGAAATATCAGAAAGTAAGGTCAAAATATTGATATGATTCTACAAAGAAAAAATTGATTCCGAATGAATATTTTATTGAAAAAAATCTTTTATTGGAGAAACTGATTTTAGCGACCTTTTGAACTTTAAAGTAAATTTATTTGAAATAAAAAAAACTATTCAAGTTATTTATATAGATGGAGCAAGAACAGAACAAAATTTTTATGAAAAAAACTCTTTTTATGCAAAAGTTTGAAAGTATTTTTTTGAAAAAAATAAGGAAAGTGAACTTATAAAAATAGATAAGAAACAATTGCAAGAAAGTGAAATCATGAAAAAAATCATTTGAGAAGAATTAAATAGCTTCACTGATTTTTTAAAGAGAATACAACTACATCAAGATCAAGAGATAACAAACATTTCTTTAGATGATGACAGCAAATTACCCCGAGCTACGTTTTACAATTTAATAAAATTAAACCTATTTGATAAACATTTAGATAAAACTAGTACTGGTTGGCAATATATTATATTTACAGTTTTTGTTATTTTTTATATAAAGGAGTTAGAAGAAAATATAAAGTGAGAAAGTGAAGAAAAAAAATTTTATTTGATCCTTATGGAAGAGCCAGAAGCTCACCTTCATCCACAAATGCAAAGAAATTTACTAAATTTTATAAAAGAAGAAATTAAACCAGTAAAAACACTAAATTTACTTGTATCAACACACTCTCCAAATATTATTAGAGCTGTAAGAGATATAAAAAAAACAATCTGTATAAATAAAGGTTTTGAGAAAGGTTTGCCAGAAAAATTAGATTGAGATATTGAAGAGTTTATAAATAAATTGAATATTTTTATTGATGTAAATAAAGCAGAACTATTTTTCGCTAGATGAATTATTTTCGTTGAATGAATTGCTGAAGAAATTTTATTACCAAAATTATTTGAATTTCATACTTGAAAAACACTAGACAATTATTGAATTAGCGTAATAAATGTAAATTCGTCAGACTTTTATTGTTATTGTTTGTATGCTAATGTTTTACGAATCCCTTGGGTTGTTATAACAGATTGAGATATTACAAAAGATACTGCATATCATTGAACAACAAGAAAGGCAGCTAAAAGTATTTTTACAGATGAAAACTATTTTATTGGATTTGATACTTTCGAAATAGACTTGATTTTTGAATGAAACAAGGACAAAGTTCTTGAAGAATTTTGAAAAATTGATACCGAAGCCAGAAAGAGTAATTTCTCACTAAAAATAGAGGAACTCTTAAAGTTTGATTACTCTAAAAAAAATAAAAGTGATTACAAAGCAAGTTATGAAGATAAAAGAAATTCTATTTTAGATAATTATATTTCAAAGTCTAATTTAGCTTACTCTTTGTATTCAAACATTGATGATACTTTCAAAAAACCTGAATATATTACAAAAGCTTTTGATTGAATTTTAGAAATATTGTGAATAAAAAAAGATGAAGTTGAGACTTCACTTGTCATTGATAAATGACAATCAATAGGAACAGCGTCTGAAAAAGATACAGCTGAAGTTCCTGAAAATGAAGTGAAAACAGAAAAAACAAAACAGGACGACTTACCTTTTTAAAAAAGCCTTTAGATATGGAAGAGACAGAAAAAAAACTAGATGAATCAAAAGAAGAAATTATAAAAGCTTTTTTTGAAAAAAAAGATAATTCTGATTTTAAATGATTCAAAATCCAAGCTTGACCTTGAACTTGAAAGACATTTTTATTGAAAAAAATTTTAGAGAGACTTTCAGATGAGTTAAAAGAACAAAATATTTCTGCTATTAGCTTTTCAAATTCAGCGATAGATACCATTTCTAGTAAGTTATGACAAAAAAACAATAATATCGGAGTTCAAACAATCGCTTCATTTTTTATTGAAAACTTCGTTATCCCTTTTAGTTATTCAATTTTAAAGAATGAGAGTCTCGATCAGGATCAGAAAAATTTGCTTCAAAAAATATCAAATACCTTCTCTGAGAACAATATAACC
>CALMEO010000050.1 GCA_937862935.1 uncultured bacterium
TCTACTTGATACTTGATACTATCTACTTGATACTTGATACTATCTACTTGATACTTGATACTATCTACTTGATACTATTTTATTCCTTTATGCTTATTTTGCAAATTTTAACCTTGAAAAGCGTCCGCTATTGTATATATTATGCGGTATATAGGTAAAATAAGTTGACATTTTTACTTAATACTATAAAGATCGATGAAAAAAAACCTTTTCCTTTTGTTTAGTATCTATTTTTTTGTCTTACAACCATTAGTTATAGGGGTATTGCGATGACAAGCAAACTTTTTTCGATTGGGAGCCATAAATATTGTTGCTATTATATTGATTGGGCTCTTATATAGTACCATAGAAGGTGATAAAAAAGAACATCATGAACATGAAAAAAAAGCAGAAGTACTTAAAGAACCTACGGTATCGTTCCACGATCATCTTCGTTCCGTAGTCAAAGAACGCAAAAAAAAATCAGAATTAGGGTTCCCTACGGTTATCAGTTTGCTCATAGCGGGTATGGTATTTTATATGTTCCAAAATACTGGTTTTTCTCTAGAACTGCTTTTCTCATTTGCTTTTGTGAGTGGATTTATTGTATTTCTTTTATTAACCCTTATATTCAAACATCGTATACATAAGAAGTTTTGGTCATTGATTGGTACAAAAATATATATCATCCTCTTGATCGTTGGTCTTGCATTGGCTACATATAGCTATTATACCGTATATAAACAATATAATGCGAGTTTCCAAGACTATATCGGACAGAAAATCCTCGGACAAGATAGACTTCCTAGTGATGGATATGTCTTTACGGGTAAATGAACAATATTGGGTACTGGTATGTCAGATAATACAGGAAAACAAATAGTCTCTTCTGATGTATTTAGCGGTATGACTACGGGTTCTGATATACAAGACGAAACAGGAACAGTATTATGAACATCTACCGAAACAACCATACCGTCTACTACTACTGTAACTACTACAACACTAGGCAATCAAAAAATAATGGATGCGATTATCTATTTATTACAAAAATATGATATTCCTCTGATTAGCAAACAAGACATATCATTTACCTACGTAAGCTTCAATAACCCCTACTACAAGGAATGGAGAACTGCCTATGCGAATAAAATGATTGGAAAAACAACTAACCCAAGTAAATATATCGTTTGTGAAAGTTATATAGTGATGAAGTGACTATTAGAAAAATGGAACGTCCCATATACATCAAGTACGGTATTGAATAATTTCTGGGCTGAAGCAATCAAAAGAGATGCTTTGAATGGATGTAAAAAAGGTAAAATAGTCACAGATAAAACATTATAAACATATACATTACTCAAGAGCCGATCTAGTCTGATCGGTTTTTTTTGTTTTCCAGCCGGGTGCATATTGTATTGCCCTATAAAATGACTATATTTTTTGTATTTACTTTTTTGTAGGTATTTAATGTTTATTTAAGGTACATATGTATACTACCGACAATGGTCGATATACAAAATTTTTATAATTTATGTCGTTGGTATGAAAAGATATATTGATAGTATAATAGTACATTTCAAACATGTATTTCACAACTTTACGTTCAAATTTTCTGATCTTAAAACATCCACACAGATTAGTTTAAAATTCACGCTATTTACGATGCTACAAGTGTTGCTCTTTAGTATCTTGGCTAACGGATTTTTTTTTCAAAGCTGGTATACAAGACAGCAAGGTCTTATGCCGAACAACCCTAGAACACAAACAACTATTCAGATAGGTTGAATCCAACAAGTAATCGTAGCAACCGATGGGCAAACAAAAACAATCCTTCCAGCAAATAGACCAATGATGATACAAAAAATGGTTCTTGGGAAAAATAGAGCTCCAGAAACTGAAGTATTTGATATAGAAAGTGTTGAATGAAAAATACTACAAGATTCTCATCGATGGAAATCTATCGCAAAAGTCGATGATATGTTTTTTATGTACAAAAAAATTGGCAATCAAATAATGGTAACTAATGTCACGCCTCATGTTACCGTACAAAAGAATCTTATCTTAATTAGTCTCTATCTTATACTCCTCTTCTGAGCTATTGCATATTTTCTTTCTCATATTTTTGTCAAAACATCACTCAAAAAACTTCATGAATTACTCTGATTTCTTGACCACGTACATATCGATAATCTCAATAAAAAGATCACTATTTCTGGACATCCTCAGGATGAAATCAATAGAGTCAGTCAAAAATTTAATGAGGTTTTGGAAAAAATCCATAATCAGACATTGAGCCTCAAAGACTTTGTAAGCAATGCTTCACATGAATTAAAAACGCCACTAATGAGTATGAGTACAGAAATAGATTATGCAAATAAGACCAAAAACTATGAAGAATGATTCATTAATCTAAAACAACAACTAAAGTCGATGAATGCACTTTTGGAAACTTTGGTCACTATTAGTAAACTTGAGGCATTAGCTACATTAAAAAAAGAAAAGCTAGATATTGGTATGCTCATCGAATCAACAACTCATGAAGTACAAAAAATCTATCAAGATAAAAAGATCACCCTAAAAACCAACATTGCTAAACATATCGAACACTACATACATAAAGAGAGCTTCCATATTATCGTAAAAAATATTTTGGATAATGCATACAAATTTACTCCCAATGGAGGGGAGATAGAAATTACTTTGGATGCTAAAAAACTCGTAATAAAAGATAATGGGAAAGGGATAGATAATGAAGATCTCAAACATATCCGAGAAAGATTTTGGCAAGCTGATCGCTCCAAAACAGATACCAAAAGCTTTGGACTGTGACTTCACTTGACGAAATTGCTTGTAGAAAAACATAAGCGAAATATTGTCATCACTAGTAAAATTAATGAATGAACAGTATGTACTATTATATTCTAAATCTATCATCATTACAAAAAATTTAGTAATGAAGCAACCAACAATATATCCTAACATCACTTCATGTCATTCGAATGACCAAAAAAATTATTTTATTGTTTCATTATGTATTATGAAAATCCTTCTCGTAGAAGATAATAAAATTATCGGAAATAATATCAAAAAATATCTCGAACTCGAGCATCATGATATCATGCGAGCCGAGAATGGCTTGTATGCCTCTGAAATCATGAAACATCATAATTTTGATGTCATCATTCTTGATATTATGCTTCCTGGCATGGATGGTATAACTTTATGTAAACTCATCAGAAAAGATTACCCTACTACACCTATTCTTATGACTACTGCCAAAGGAGAGCTTGACGATAAATTGGAATGATTTGCTTGTGGTGCAGATGATTATATTGTAAAACCGTTTGATCTCAAAGAACTCGATGCAAGAATTACTGCAATAGTAAAAAGGATTCCTAACAAAAATATTTTGGAGCATAAAACTATTCGTCTCGATAAAGATCAGAAAAAAATATTTAAAAATAATAAAGAAATCAAAACAACCCTCAAAGAATTTCAGATATTGGAATATCTTTTAGAAAGAAAAGGAAGAAGCATATCTAGAACAGAAATCATAGAAGAGATTCGAGGAAATGATCAGATGTTTGAAGAAGATGCAAAACTCGATGTATATATTTCTACACTCAGAAAAAAAATTGGGAAAACATTTATCGAAACTATCAAAGGATTTGGCTACCAAGTACCAAACTAAAAGATTAACGAAAAACTAACAACGAATAACTAATAATGAAAGAACCGTTTTATTATAAACTATAGTGATATTACTATAGTTCATATAAGACATATCTTTCATTTTTCATTATTCATTTTTCATCAATAATTCACCTTAAATAAGGTTTAAGGTAATCTTTAGTTTCTTTTAAGGTCAATATGTATACTGAGGGCGTCAAAATGTTTTGACGCCTTTTACCTTTTTATACACAAGAACATGAAAACAAAAATTATCGTAGCAAGCACTATTTGATTACTTGGAGTAACAAGTATGGTAATAGGTGCAGTAACTCTAGCAGACAATGATTTTACTGGTAAAGCATGAATGAGAACATATGCATGATCCGGTATGATGGACAAAGGACAAGCCCTTTGACTCCGCAAAGGATGAATGATGACTAAATTTACGAACACATGAGATGCGGAAGCATTTAGAACTGCAGTAGATAAAGCAATTACTACCAATGATTATACTGCATTTACCCAGGCACACATCAAGTACAACATTACTACACCTATGACCAAAGAACAGTTTACCACAATGGTTAACAAAAGAGCTACTCAAGAAAAATCTCTTGCAGCATTAAAAGATGGTGACTATGCAACATGGAAAACACTCAATGCAGGGAATCAAATCCTTACTAAAATCGATACCGAAGCTAAATTTAAATTATTCCAAGAGATACAAACGTACAGAGAAAAAATTAGTACGATTCATACACAACTTGGATTAGGAAACGCTCAAGGCGAAGGTATGGGAATGTGAAAATGACTAAGAGATGGGGGACAAGGATGAAGATGAATGGGAAATGGTATGCATGCCTGAAATGCTTGAACTAACCAGTAAAAACATCTGGAAATATATTTGAAACGTGGCAAGAACTTGAAGTAATAAATGTTTTTGCCCCGTTGAAATTATACCGACACCCGTCGGTTTACAAAAAAACCTGTGCTGCATGGCCAGGTTTTTTTACTATCCCCATAAAGATATCATTCCCGCGAAAGCGGGAATCTATTTTATTGAGTATAGATTTCCGATTGTCAGGAACGACATCAAACAGTGGGGATGTATTTTTATTGGAACATTCTTTGTAAATCTTCGTCCTTGATCATTGTTTGGTTTCGAGTGGGTTCAAACGTAACCTCTATCTGTACAGACACATCAGGGACAACCTCAAGCACAGCGTTTTTTACCATATCCTGTAACATATCTGCCATAGGACAAAAGGGCGTTGTAAATGTCATAAGGATGTCTACAATCTTGGTCTTTGGGGAAAATGTGACCTTATAAATCAGTCATAATGTATAGATATCAACCATAGGAAACTCTGGATCATATACGGTCTTGAGTTTTTCCTCGATCTCTTGTATGGTTTTAGATATTTGGGAATTCATTAGATTTTGTTTTTTGTTCAGAGAATAAAGCTATCTGAAGGATAATAAATCCTACTAAGAGTATAATTCAAAGAAACTTGCTTCGATATCACAACATTAAAAACAATGCATTAATCAACACATAGATACCAAATAGGAGAGATAATTTATAACTATCTTTTATTAAACGATCCTGAGAAATCTCACGAAAAAATTTTTGAAGAGCGAGAAATAAATAAAAACTTGCTCCTCGCGCAGCGATAAATAATCAAAGAATAGTTAGTCCGATACCGATGACAGGGTCCTCATATACATTGATAGATGTATAGGTAATCAACAAGATAAGAAGACCAAGGACAAGTTTTATACTTGATGCTATATGATAGAGATACATACTACTCAATGAACAATGATAAATGATAGATAAACGATATAGGTATGTCGTCAAATGTTTTTTGAATCCTGTATCTTAGATTTTATATTTTGTATTTTAATTTTCAACGTTTACTTCGTCTTCAGTATTATTTGTATTGCTTCCTTGTACCTCTTCATCATCAGTTTCTGTATATGATGATATATAAAATCCATTATTGCCCAATTCATAAAACTTATAATATACTTTTTCTCGAAGACCTGCTCCAAAAGGAATTATTGTATATCCAAGTATAGGTGGCAAAAGCATAAATAAATATATTTTTTGTTGTATTGCTGCAGATCCTGAGAGTTTGTAAATCAATGCATATGCAAGAAATGCTAATGCAAATCACAATACATTACCCATAAATGCCGAAGCGCTATAGTTTGGATTGGTAGAAAACTCTATCTGAGATGCTGAAGTAAATACTGAGAAAAGGATATGGAATCATAAAATAAGAAAAAGTATGTCTATCTGATTTGCAAATACGATATAAATCGGAGCCAGAAAGAAAAAAAGAATCCCGTTGGTCAAAAACAAGAGACCAAACATCTTACTTGTATTATAATATTTTCTATTAAAAAAGAGATTATATATACCACCTACTCCTATATTTCCTATAAAGGTGCTTAGAAAACCTATAAAGAGCAATACTAAAGATAAGAGTGGATTAACATTGGAACCTGCTTGTTGACCAAATGCACTCGTAAACATTCCCCCCATAAATGAAAGAATCACAAAAAGCAATGCAGCGATCACTCCTCCGATAAGGATACCAATAGATACCTTCCCTAGCAACTGTCGTCCACTTATATTACTTGGTTCATTAAAGAAATCTCATTGAGTTGTCATACTACTGGGATAAAATATAAAATACTAAAAACATTAATTTGATGAGTAATTTTTTATTGTATACATTTTATAGTTTCTATACTTTTAATAAATTGCTTGGTATCTTTTTTTTCTGTAGTATGTAATGAAATCACGTAAACTAGCTTGTTGTCAGTAAAAAAATACTGTCCACCATATATCGTTTGTTTATCCAATTGATAGGAAAAGGTCTTTATATATCAAGAATATTGTAGAGTATTACATTTCACTTTTTTTTTGATGGTAGAGATCGGGACATATTTTAATAGTTTGAGCTTAAGATATTCTGTGTTGGAGGCAACAAGTGTTTTCATATCTATTCATGATTG
Source organism: uncultured bacterium (assembly GCA_937862935.1). Classification (GTDB taxonomy): domain Bacteria; phylum Patescibacteriota; class Gracilibacteria; order Absconditabacterales; family Absconditicoccaceae; genus CAJBLF01. Next base: position 6,682 of record CALMEO010000050.1, read on the forward strand.
CAGTGGTGTTTCGATGATAATTATAGAACTCATCAATCACGTAGTACCGGTTCCTGGTTTTTCTTTCATCTCTATAAGCACTTTCATTCCTGCGGTACTAGTGTTTAGTGGTTGATTACTATATTCTTTGGTAGTATAAAACGTAAAAGTAAATTTGTCGAAGGACAAAGGGAAGGATGATTTGGACGTACATCCTGCCAGAATAAATACTATAAATGATACTAGAACCAGAACGTAATGTTTCATGGTATAATAAGAACTAAAGATATTTTGGTATGTGTGACTTGGTAAAAGGAACGTGTATGTTCTTCTAGTTCTTCCATCCTTGTCCCTAGATTGTTAGATAAACATATAGGTGATAGCCAAAACAATTCAAAGAACGACACCGATAATAAACGATCTTACATAAATTTTATTTTTGTTTGGATGATCATCTTCATACCCAAGCTGGATACGTGCGAGGATGTATCCAAACATAGTTCAACAAAACACTAGATATCCTGGCATCAAAAGCTGTTTTATCAAGAGCTGATATTCTGGTCCAAAAATAACACTTCCTCTGATAAGAAAAAGTCCCACGACTATAGTAAGGAAAAAGAAAATTCCTTTGATTACTTCAAATAAAATATTCATAATAGCCCATAATAATTAAAATATTTTTTTTATCTTGTGGTATCCCTATACTATTTAAAAAGATCTATAATCTTCTGCATTAAATCTATATCTGGTTCATTTATTTTACTTTCATCTTTGGGTTGAGTATTTCTTTCTTCAATGAGTTTTTTTGCTTCGATAACTACACCACTCTCTTGAATAACAATATCTTCACTACCTTCTACCATAGGTACTTCTACTGCATCTATTGGTTCAGTAATCTCTTCTCCTAATACTCACGTATCAACCATCCCCGTCAATAGCGTTTCTGTCACTTCTTCTCCTGTTGTCAGTTGAGTATCTCCTGTAGAAATTGTTGGTATTGTAGGAGCGTTGAGGGTACATCCTGTTAGACTAGCACAGACTATCACCAATCCTAGCATGTATAATTTTTTCATTGTGTTGTTTAAAAATCTAAAAATCACCAGAATAGTACTTGTTTGAAGAAGAAAATCAACTAAAAAATTCCAACTAAGGAACCTAAAACATAGGACTTGGGACGTGGTTTTTGTTTAATAATTTTTTAGTTGAAAAAGCTTTCTACTTCTCTACTCTGTCAAAAACGAAATCCCCTACTTTTTACCTTTTTCTTGGTCCCCAATGTTGTTAGCAGTCGATAAACCAGCACGAATTACAAGTTTTGATGTGATACGTATTTTCAAACGTCATTTCCCTAAACAAAAAATAGGACATAGTGGAACACTTGATCCTATGGCTACTGGACTTATGATACTTGCATTTGATAAGGATACAAAAAAACTAACGGAGCTTATCTGACTCGATAAATCATATATCGCGACCATCGATTTTTCTAAGCTAACGGATACCTGGGACATGGAAATTTGGGAAAAGATTATAAACTACGAATTATACATTAAGAATTGAAAAAAAATATGAATAGAGATGGAAAATGGCATGGTAGAATCACCTACGCTTGGAGAAATTCAGAGAAAATTAGATAAACTTATCCCGGAATATGAGCTTCCACTTCCTGCTTTTAGTGCAAAAAAAATAGCAGGAAAGAAATCTTATGATGAGGCAAGAGCTGGTACTATTAGAGAAGAAAACAAAATCATGAAGATTCATAGTTATGAAATTTTGAACTATGACTTTCCTATTCTACAGCTCAAAATACGTGTCGGATCAGGAACTTATATCAGATCCATTGCCTATCGACTTTGACAACAATTGGGGATGTGAGGAACACTCATCCAACTCAGAAGAACGAGCATTGGCAACCGAGATATAGAAACTATGGCTCATCGAGAAGAACTTCACAATATTTATAAAGAAAAAGAAGATATTATAAAATATACTAAACTGTAGATTATTTTCTATTGACATATTTTATAAAATCAATATCTATATTGTTCTATAGGTATTTTATAAATTTAGAAGCAATATATCATGCTCAAAGCCTACTCTTTCGATGTAGATTCTAATCTTTTTTTTACTGATACTACAATTTATCTAGAAAAACTATTACCTAATGGTACACGATCAAAGGTTGAAGTATCTCAAAAAGAATATGAAGTACTTATCCATAATACAGAAAAATACAGACATGTTCATGGTGATATAGAGCAATCTATGGTAAATTTTAAACGTCCTTGAGCATATGAAAAAGCTATTTTTGATGCTATTAGTAAAGAACAATTTTGACCTAGCTATCCTAAATATATAGAAGCAATAAGATCCGCCAGTCCTATACAAAAAAATACTGCTCGTGGAAATTCGGTACAGGAAATAAAGGCTACCGATAAAAGGATTATTCATGAAGTCCTTACCAATAGTCACCGTGAAGATCTTGTCTATAGTATGAAAGAGCGTTTGTGAAATTATAAGAAAAATGATGATTATTATATTAATGAATTTCTTAATAATAATCTTGATGCTCCGTGCTCTAATACAGCATTTCTTAAATCCATTCATAAAAAACTTTCAGATAGTATGTCCTCTAGAAAGAATGCTGCCTTTGAGCAATTTGTTGTACATATCAAAAAGATTTTCTCCCAATATTATGGGGATCATTTTCTTAATAAAAGAAAAATTCGTCTCGGATTTAGTGATGATACCTACAAAAACATTGAATGATTGCATCATTTTATCTATACTGAAGGGAGCTGACTTATGCGGAAATATCCTGAAGTACTCTTTAGACTCTATGATACTGGTAAAATGACTTTAGCACCAAAAAAAATAAGTTACAAAAATCATGATGAAGAGATGTAATTTCTCCCAATTATTCGCGGAGGAGTCACGCTGATGCTAACTGATCTTGGATAGCAGACATATACTTATCTTTCAAAATTTCTTTGCTAGTATAGACCATAGTTGTAGTCGGTCTTTTTCCAACTATCTTTGCCATTTCCTGAAAAGCCGTTTCCGCTCATGAGCTTGCTTGGGTACAGAAAAAAACGAGAGAATCAGGGAGTAGATGTTCGTAGTTGGTGAGATAGGTCCTAATCGCTGCAGACATCGTAAAATCCCACACAGGAGTCCCTATACATACAATGTCATACGTAGATATATCATGTATTATTTTTTGGATTTTAGTTTGTTTTTTGAGTGCTGCATCTCTACCAGCCATAATATATCACAACAATCATAATCTTTTTTTTGTATCAATAATTTCCTCTATATCAGCCTGAAGAAGCTGAGCGATTGATAAGGCAAGTTTTTTTGTTACTCCTGTCCTAGAATAATAAACAACTAATATTTTTTTCATCTCTGGGGCATGAAAAATAAATTATGTATGGTTTCTCTCATAGATAACAAAATCCATTTCATCAATTTCTTCTCTTGATACTTCAGTAAATTCCTCTTCAAATGCTGGAAAACTTGTATCTCCTTCATATGCTTTCTTTATTTCTGTCAAATAAATAAAATCTGCCATCGGGAGAAATTGACGATAAATACTGGCTCATCCGATGATAAAAATCTGATCAATAGCTTCTGATGTGAGTTTTTTCATCATTGATTCGATACTTTCGTACCATTCTATGCCTTCGACAGGCTCTTGGGTAAGGATTATATTTCTCCTATTGGGAAGTATCTTTCCGATAGATAAGAAGGTATTATATCCCATTACGACTATTTGTCCGCTGGTAATCTTTTTAAAATGTTGTAAGTCAGCGGAATAGTGTCGTGGGAGTTTATTTTCTTTTCCTACGATTCTATTGGATGCCATAGCAGCTATCATATTGATTATCATACACTATAATCAGTAAGCTAAAGGTAATGATATTGTTTTGCTCGTAACATGAACACACTATATTTATCTAATTGTATAGTATATCCCGTTATTATTCATTCCTATTTTCCCTATATAGATACTTTTTTGCTGTAGAGTTTCAATCACAAGATAAAGTTCGGTTGCTTTTCTACCTTATATTTTTATACTTATATGCATAAATTTTTACTCTTTCTTAGAAATATTATATGACTATTTCAACAGAAAATCTTCTCAACAAATATGCTGATATCATAAAAGAAGAGGTGAACGTAAAAGAGATTAAAGAACTCGATAATTCTCTTAAAATACAGAAAATATTCAAACCTATAGGATCCCAACTTTCTGCAAAATTTGGAAAAGATACAGGAAGAATTATTCAGTTATGAAAACAGGGAAACATCAAAGCTGCTGGTGATGGTAAAATGATTATATTTGATGATGATGGTCATGAGTGGACGCTAGAAAGTAGTGAATATGAAATAGCATACGAATGACTCGAAGGTGAAAATATGGCAGTGGATCAAAACATTATATCTAAATTAGATTTACAACTTACTCCTGAACTTGAGAGAGAGGGAATTGCTCGTGAAATCTCTAGATTTTTGAACCAAATGAGAAAAGATGCTGACTATAGTGTAGATAGTAAAGTAGTACTATTTTTTTCTACCCATGATGAAAAATTAGCACATATCGTCGAAGAATTTACCGATTTTTTTAAACATGAAGCCTTAATTTCTGATATACAATCTACAGATACCCCTGAATGAGATATTGTTGCCTTATTTACGAGTAATGAATCGACTATCAATTTTGCATTACAACGTTAATGTATTTTTCGAAATGAACGCTATAAACTCGCGTAATTAATAATTCCTATTCATTATATCACAAAGTGATCAATTATATTCACTAGAAAATATTATCATTTATTTTGTATTAGTTATCATGCAGTGTTTTGATTATGCACTCAAATATATCTATCGTTATCCCAAGACAGAAAAAGAGTTGAGGATTCAACTTTATACGAAAGGATACAATACCAAAGATATAGATCGAACTATGTGAGAGCTGAAGAAAAAAAATTATATTAATGATGAAATGTTTACAGAAAGTTATATCAGGAGCGAGGTAATAAACAAAGGAAAACCCGCTATTCGTATTGTCCAAAAATTACAACAAAAGGGAGTTCCTCAAGAGATTGTGAAAGATATATTAAAAAAATATGATGATGAGATGGGTGAAGGTATCCACGATAAAATCAAAAAAGAGATCCAAGCATACAAGCGTAAAGACGTAGATGGATTTGATATTATCCAGAAATTAATGAGAAAATGATATAAATTAGCTGATATAAAAAAAGTAATAGAACATACATAACAGATAAAAGTATTAAGACATAAGTATTAAGATGTAGAGTCTTTTATATACTTAAGTTATCATGCACAATTTCAAAGAATTATCGGTATGGAAAAAGGCAAGAGAACTTACAAAAAAAGTCTATATTTTATTACAAAACCTACCAGATCACGAAAAATATTCATTGATTTTACAGATTCAAAAGTCTTGTATTTCTATACCATCAAACATTGCAGAATGATCTTGAAGATGAGGAACAAAAGAGTTTATACATTTTTTAAATATAGCTTATTGATCAGCATTTGAACTTGAAACACAGATTATTTTATCTCATGATATATGATATATTAATCAAATAGAAATGGAAACAATTACGGAGAGCATACATGAAATACAAAAAATGATTTATTGATTGATACAACACAATAAAAAAACATAAATATAAATATTTTAACATCAGGACAATTACTTTATACTTAATACTTGATACTTATTGTTTTATACTTTATACTAAAAAAATGGGAAGACGACATAGTATTGCAGCAAGAAAAGCTTCGGGAGACGCAAAGAAATCACAGGTATATGCAAAAGTAGGGAAAATTATTCAAATAGCTGCAAGAAAATGAGCTGACGCAAAAATGAACCCTGCACTCGAACTCGCATTAAGTAAAGCAAAACAATATAATCTTCCAAGAGAAGTGGTTGAAAAAGCTATCTTAAAATGATCTGGCCAACTAGAATGAGAAAATCTTGAAGAAATATTCTATGAATGATATGGTCCAGAGGGCGTTGCTTTACTTATCAAAGCACTTACCCCCAACACTAATAGAAGTGCAGCTAACGTCAAACAAATAATGTATAAATATGGTTGAGTACTCGGTGCTATAGGTTCGGTAGCTTGGCAATTTAAAGAACAATGAGTAATAGTCATTGATGGGACTAGTGAAACCATTCAAGACAAAGGAAAGACTTTAGAAAAAGTATTGGCTCTCAACATAGAAGAACTTGAAGAACGTGCAATGGAACTTCCTATTGCTGATTTTGAAGTTGATGAACATACAGTTGTAATTTATGTCGACAAAACAAATTTTTCTATCGTACAAAAAGCATTAGAAAAATTTAATTATCATATGATTGAAGCAGATATTCAATTTATTCCGGAAAATATGGTCAAACTTGATCAAGAAAACACTAACAAACTCTATGCTCTCCTCGATGCATTAGATGACGATGAAGATGTAGATCATGTCTGGCATAACATGGGAAATTAATGTAGAATGAGATATATAATTTCTAGTGTATAATGAATTATTTATGGTAATCACTATGATACCTATTCTATAATTAATATGTTATTTTATTTACACAGTCCTGCATCAAATACCATTCTGTACAGTTCAAAAAGCTTTATAGTTTTTTTATAATTGCTAAGTGTTGGAAAGCTAGCGTTGAGATTTTCAATAATCCCTTTGAGTTCCCAGAGATTATCACCATAACTTTTATCTATTTTGTTGACATCAGAAAGCTTCACGATTGCATTTTGAACCATATTCAACCCATCTTGTGTGGTGAATGGTTTGTCTTCTCCTAAACACTTTTGCCCAAGTGATTTTGCTATCTGATCGACTTCTTGTACTGATGCACTTCTTCCATATACAAGAATAGTTACCTTTCCTTGATATTTACTATTGGTCACATCAGAGACGGTTGGTGACTTTATTTTATCAAATTCAAATTCTTGGATAGAGAAGATAGGAGGAAGTTGCATCATAAATCTTTTGAGATTCTCAGAACCATTGGTACCAAACTCTGTTCCTAAAAGATATCCAAATGTTGGTATATTTCTGTATCTTTCTCTGAATTTATAATAACACACCTCATCAGATTCATTGTTGCATGAGATACTACTTTTTATTGTTTTATCAATAATGTTATCGTCAATGAGGATATTGTCTGTTCCGTTGAATATCCAATTGTAGATATGATATCCTATCATTTTATCCTGATCTACTACTTCTCCTGATCCAAATATCGATACATAATCACTCTCTAAATCTTTGATTTCTTTCTCTTTGCCTTTTTTTATTTCAGCTCGAAGATAGTAAAAAAATTCATTGATGAGAGAAATATTTTCTTTGTTGGATGTTATAGAGAGTTTATCCGCTAGCAATAAAAATGCACGTTTGGAATTTGCTACAAAAGAAACGGTTATTGGCATACTAAAAAATCATTTATCATCTTCTACAAAATCACCTATCTTCATATCAAGTATATCATTGGATTCGTTATTATCACCAAGATTTTTGAAAAAATCTCCTCGCTTCTGAAGTAATGTAATATCGTTGAAGGGATTCTTTTCGAGAAATTTTATTCATATTAAATTACTATCGATAGTATTTGTATAATTTTCTTTCCATACATTGAGTGAAGGAAGATAGATGTATTTGAGTAGATAGGTGTATGGTATTTGTAGTGAATGAAGATATTCTGTATATTTATTTATTTCTCCTTTACTTATTCTATTTTCTTGGAGCAAATCTGAGATGGTGTCTGAATTTTTGAGAATAGTCTGGGTAATAGGATCGTTTGCCAAAGTACGTGTATCATAGCTTGATAAATTTGCAAGTTCAGATGTCCTTCCATTAAGTAGACGTATATCGTTGTATAATTGTACAGCAAAAAAGATTGCTAAAAGAGATGTTATACTTGCAATGAGCAACATGATCTTGCTATTGTTTTTATTATCTTTGAAAAAATCATAGCATTTACTTAGATATATTTTTAATATATCGATAAACTTTTCGAGCTTGCGCAGATCTATAGTCATCATTCTTTTTTGTAACTTCTGCTCTGTCATATTTATGCTATGGCGAAGAAGTAAAAATAGGATCTATATAATCACTAATCTCTCTTTCTGATCATTTCTGGATAGGCAGCATAAAGTTCATGGTCGAATTATTCACGTTAAATACTGAGCTTCCAATCTTAATAACTTTCTGTGATATTTTGATAGACTTAGCATCAATATTTTCTGATACTACAAATACACTTTGTTTGATTAGATTGAGTAAGTTACTGACAATAAAGATATGTGGATTAATAATTCATTTTTTGATGAGTGCTATTTCATCTTGATTGAAAGTATTTACATCAACTGTGAAGCTAATTTGTTTTTGTGTCGGGTCATACTTTTTGAAGGTAATAGAGAAACTTGGTAAATCTGTCTGTTCAAGTTTTGTATCCACATAATACATCATCTTTTTGAAAAAATTTGTATCAATTTGTGTATTCTCTTTTTCAAAAATGGTATAATATCTATCAAAATCACCTACAAGATTACAATCATAATCTATCTCATATGGATTAAGATAACAGTTGTTGAGATAAACAACAATATCCTTTTCTCCTCTATCTGTTAGATTTTTCATATTGTTTTCTACCTCTGTCGTTGGCATACGAAGAGCATTAGCCAAGCTAGATACAAAAGTATCTAAGTAACTAAATACCTTAATTGCACTACTAAATTTTATGATTTCTAGAGAAAGTAAATATTTTTTTATCGATGTTGAATAGCTTTTATCTTCTAGCATAGAATACATCTCTTGGGAGAAAAACCCATATTTGGAAATATCTTCCTTGAGTAGCATCAATGTATTATTATTGGTAATGAAGCTGGTTGAAAATCCATTGAGCGCTCTTTGTAAAATATCCTTTTTCTGAACATAACTCAGATTTTTTTCTTGGATAACTTTATCTACATTCGATTCTTCTCCACTCCCAACGATTGATAATGAACTATATTGTTTATAATTACTCAGATGTAATGTTTTATCCAGAAATGCTTGTCATTGTTTATATGTATTTATATAACTTTGATAGTTTACATCAGGCACTGCTTGAGAAGCAAAATATATATAGCGACTATATAAACGTAAAATAATGGAGGTCAATCCTGTTATAAGAATAATAAAAAATGATATCAGAAATAACTTCCAATATTGATTATGATATTTTGATTTTATTCCGCTAAATATACCACTAGTTCCCAAAGGAATAGCTTCTCTTTTTTCTTCAGTTGCTTGTATTCTCAAACCAAGATTCTCAAATTTGAGATCTTGTTTGGCTCCTTTATTTGCGTCTTCTGCATTTATTTGAGAAATCAAATTGCCTTCTGACTGTGTTGTAGCCAAATCATTGAGCTTAAAATTTTCCATTCATCAAAAATTTTGCTCTAATGAGCCTCATTTTTTAGTATTTGCTATGGGTGTGGTTTTGTTTTCGTTTGGATCTGTCATAGAGACTATATAGGATAAATCTCACCCTATAAGTATATATAGAATATCTAGAAAAAGCAAAAAAATCTCATGCTTCTTCTAGTTTAGATTGACAAAACCATAAAAAATGTTTTTTTCTGTCACCTAAGTACTCACACAAAAATAAAAAAAACAGGAAGAAATATTGCGTCATTATATGTATTTCTTTTTATCCCCTGAGCTTATAATACTGCTTAAATACTCGATAAAGAAAGCCATTGAACACAATATCATAGCTTCCATACTGCTCTATTTTTGTCCCACCAAGTGACTCTTTAAATGTACTTACGCTAGTGAGTGGATGTTCTGGAAAACCCGTAGGCGCTCCTCCACCCGTATCTACCCGAGCAAATCAGTTATCTCTCGCTCGAGAAAAAAGTTTAAATTTCAAAAAATGTTGGACTCCCATATTGCTAAATTCCCTATCAAAGAATCCATAAGGACAAAAAATATGCGTACCATCAAGGAGACATATTGTTCATGCAATCAACTCTCATTTAAGAAACGCACCTATCAACATACCTTTATTGTGAGTGATATATGCTAATAAGTTATTGTATTGCATTTTAGAGATTGTATTGAATCATTTGATACCAGCTGTTTTTTGTCGTTTGTAAAAAAAATCTTCGTAATGTTTTTTGTCGATTATACGATACTCCATTCCTCCAGCAATTGATTTTTTGATACGCTTTCTACAGCTTTCGTTCATATCTTTGAGGAGTTCTTCGTCAGACTTTGTCGTATCATAAACAATCCCTGCTGTCGGCATATTCTCTCTAAAAGCAGTTTGTAAATTGTATTCAGAACAAAGTATCTGTTGAAGTCCGATTCTTACTTGTTTCATATCTTCTCTAAACTCTTCTGATTTATGCAAACTATTTTCGAAACTGACTATTTCATTGATAATTCCCCACTGAAAGAAAAAACATTTTTTCCTGAACTGCTTTTTTATTTTTGCTATTTCACTACGGATATATTCCTTATCATTTGGCAACTGGACTCCCATAAGTTGATATCGTTGTATCTTCCATGGACCTATTTTTTTTACTTTGATAGTTCCAAAATAATCTTTACCAAAAAGCTTCACCGTAAATATCGGATTATGATAGACTTTTTCCTGAATATCCTTTCGGAGTTGGGATTGATAAAGATTGTACATCAACAGCAATTGAGTAAAAATGTTTATAGATAGTATGGATACGTGGTCATGGGACGAGGGACTTTGTACTAGTTTATGGTCCCAATTATTTTTTATTCCACGGTTATATTTGTTTCATCTCCTGTTTGGAAACTTACTTTACCTGCTCTTGTCCCTGACATAATATCATCCATAAACACAGAAAGATCTGTCTTGGAAGTAATTTTGAGATGAGTTAATTCCGTTCATAATCATAATTGTTTTTCTGTCTTGTAGCCACGTACCTTTTCTATGATAGTAAGTAACTGTTCTACTGCAGTAGTTATGGAAATCATATCCTGTGTAATAGAGAATATATCGTTGTTTGGAAAAGATAATACATGAATAGAGTCTGATCATATATTATTTTTATAATACGTTTGATATAATTCTTCTGTGATAAACGGAAGGTATGGAGCAATCAATTTTATAATAGCAAAAAATGTATGATAGAGTGCAAACTGAGCAGAAAGTTTTTGTTTATTTCCATCTGCGTATTTTTCGGGTTTATAGATTTTTTCTTTTACGATCTCTAAATAGTTATCACAAAAATCATGTCGGAAAAATTTTTCAAATTCCAATTTTGCCTGACCATATTCGTAATCATTGAGATACTCCGTCATGGCTTTGGATGTAGCATTTATCTGATTGAGAATCCAAAGATCTATAGGATACAAATCTTTTTCTTCCAATACTGTTTGAGGATCAAAATCAGAGAGATTCATAAAGACAAAATTTGCTGCGTTCCACAATTTGGTCACCAATTTCTGTCCTATTTTAAATTCGTTTTCATCGAACATAATATCTTTACCCAATTGTCCGCCAGACGCTCGATACCTCACCGCATCTGCTCATCGCTGAGCGATTACTTGTTCCGGATCAAACTTTGCATTACCCTTAGATTTTGAAAATTTCTCTCCTTTTTCTGCGAGACAAAATCCTGACATCATAACGTCGTGAAACGCAATTTCTCCGCTTGCAAAATGACTTTGTAAGGTCGTATATAATAACCATGTGCGGATGATATCATGTGCCTGTGGCCTAAGACTCATTGGCAATATCTTTTGTGTATATCCATCTCTTTCGAGAAATTTCTGATTGATTTGTGGTGTCAATCATGAAGTAAACCATGTATCAAGAACCAATGTTTCTCCTCTTACTTGCTCAGCAGTATACCCATCAGGCAATTCAGATGTAGGATCGATTGGCCCTCTTGCCAATTGTTCTCTACTTGGGAAGATAATTTCATCATTGGTAATATTATATCGTACAGGGATAGGTATTCCATATTTTCTACTGCGGGAAATATTCCAATCTCGTTGAAGATTTTCTATCCAATCATTAGATCTTTTTTTCATAAATTCTGGATGCCATTGCATCCTATCATTTTGTTCTAAGAGCAATTGTTTTTTATCGAGCAAGTTAACAAACCACTGTTTGATTGGAATAATCTCTACCGGCACTTTACCTCTTTCAGAAATCTGTTTGGATTGAGTAATAGGATCTCTCTTCACAACTATATCTCCTTTGGATTCAAAAAGTTCCATAATCTTTGTTCTCGCATCACTGATTTTTAGTCATTCAATTTCTGGTACTCCAGAATTTTGCATTTTTCCATATCTGTCTATGACTATTTTTTCTCATAAATGATGTTTTTGTATCCAGTACACATCGACTTCATCACCATAACTACAACACATTACTACTCCTGTTCATTTATCCATTTTTACTTTATCATCTGCCAAAACGGGCACTTTGACACCCAAAGGGGTAATAATAGTCTGCCCGACATAACGAGAAAATCTCTCATCATCCGGATGAACGAAAACTGCTAAACATGCAGGAAGTAATTCTGGTCTCGTCGTTGCTATCACGAGTTTTGATCCATCTTCTAGTGTAAAATTCAAATAGTTAAAAAACTCATTGAATTCTTGTTCTTCTGTCTCTGCCTGGGCAAGTGTCGTCTGCATTTTGGTACATCGCAATGCAGGAAAATCTTTACAGACAATATGTCATTCACTATAAAGTTTAATAAATATTGTTTGCGCTATCTGTTGTACTTCTGGTGAAATCGTTGTATAAGATCTATTCCAGTCTACAGACAATCCCAAGGATTTTCGAAGATCAGAATATACATGTTTGTATTTTTCCACTACGTCTAAACATTTTGCGATGAAGTCTTTACGCTCCACGTCTTTGATATTAATTCACAATTCTTTCTCTACCAATTGCTCGGTAGGAATCCCATTATTGTCATATCCCATAGGATAAAAGACATTATATCCCGACATCCTTTTGAATCTTGCAATAATCTCTGCTTGAGTATAAGAAAAAATATGTCCGATATGGATCTTTCCTGAAACAGTTGGAGGTGGAGTATCTATGGAATAGACTGGTTTACTTACATCTTTGGAAAATAAAAAAATCTGTTTTTCTTCTCGATGTTTTTGCCATCTACTCTCAGATTCTTGATAATTGTACTTGTTTGCCATTGGTCAAATAATGTTATAAATCAAAAAATATTCAGAGAAATAGATATGTATTTATCCAAAAAAAGCAAGATTAAGGTAAGTACTTGGAAATAAAAAAAATATATCACCTACGTAAATATTTCGAAGATGTATTATTTTTTTCTATATAAAGAGACGGCCACTAAACCCATAATTTTGACCACCCTTGGTCAACTTCCATCCCTCTGGACCCATTTCTATATCATTACCACCAGCAATCCAAAAAATAGCAGACTTACCAACCTTACCTAGTTTTTCACCACGAGGGATGAAATATCCTGTACATTGAGTATCATTGATGATTTTATTATATGCTGCTGTATATTCTTCACTCTTTGTCTTTTGTGGTCATAATAATAAAGTTAACTTTTCTTCTGTAGGCAGATACTTTTCTTCCAACTCTTTACGAGTACATTTTTTTTGTGTACAGGCGTATTTCACAAATACATCATAGGTGATAAATATCTGTTCTCCTTTGAATGGATCATCGAGATATTCCATCACCTCTCATTTTTTATTTATTTTTACACGCATCGTTCATCCATCATAGAGACGTATATTTTCTTCTTTCCATCAGTCACTAGCTATACGAAAAGTCTCTTCTTTGAATTGGGGGATAGAGGTTTCTTTATCTTCCTTCTTTGTTTTGGGGACGGTATGTTCCTCGAGCAATCCTTTGATGATTTCTTGTCTTTTTTGTTGAGACAAAGCATCTAAAGTACCATCAAATACGTCTTTAGCTACTAATTTTTCAGAATGTTTTTTATCTTTGTCTGACATACGCTTCTCTATATAATAAAACAATAGATGATATAAGTATATCCATATCTTTATATTTTGCAAACTATTGCCCCAGGCTCAAGCAGAAAGTAGCTTCAGATCTAAGGTAGCTAAATTTACACCTGGGCGTTGGTCTAAACTGCTTGATTTTTTTATAGTCTATCATATATATATGATATTTATTTTTACGGTAAAAACCATGTGGATACTTATGTTGGTTCTATGATTAATCTTCTGATCCCTAGGTTCTGTAGTGATAACAAGATTTTCTGATGGTGTGAACCGACACAAAGTTCGCGGATTTTTTATCGGATATTCCCAGTGCCCTCAATGCCAACATAGATTATATGCCAAAGATTTGGTCCCTGTCATTAGCTATCTCTTTCAATGAGGGAAATGTGACTATTGTAATAAGAAAATTCCTCGAATATATCCCGTTTTGGAACTCTTGTCTGCAGGTATTTTTGTAGCAACATATTTTTTGCTTAGCGAATTCTGAACTTCACTATTGATATTCTGACTTTTAATAAATCGGCTCCTGCTTCTCCTTTTGGTTTATGATTTCCAAAAATATGAATTACATACAATAGTACGAATACTCTTGATAGTGGTTTGAATTTTGACGAACATATTTCTTCCAGAGTGAAACTTTGTGTATGCCTTATTGTCAGCAATTGTTTTTGGTGTTGTTTTTACGGCTATTTATTTTTTTGCTAGACGATATACAAACATGAGATTTAAACAGCCTATGGATTGATTTGGTCAGGGCGATGTTTATCTAGCAATAAGTATTTGAATATTTGTTCCGCTTATCCTTAGTCTTTCTTGAATACCATTTTCTTGATGGACATTAGTAAACGTCTTGATTTTATTTATCTTATTGAGTAGTATTCTTGGATTGATTCAATCAGCATTTCAATATATTCTACATGTAAAATTTAACTTTCAAAATTTAAAATTACACATAGTCCCCTTCTTTCCTGCTATGATTATTGCTTTTTGGCTCATAACTTGGCAAGTTACATTCTTTATCTCTCTTCTTTTCCCTCTCGCATGATAACAGAAAAACCTACGTTGGACAAAGACACACCACTTCAATCTACAGAAAAGAACTTACATTCTACCAAAACATGGATATTCCTCTGATTGAGTTTGACCGCGTATGGACTTATTTTCTTTAGATTGTTTTGACAGTTTTTTGCTGTAGAATCGATGCTCTATGTAATGTTATTTTTTGTGTTTTTTCATTTTCTCTATCTCGAAATTCGTAAATTGCCTATAAAATATTTAGCTGTTTTTATGCTTACTATAACTGTTATCCAAGGATTTTTTATCGGATATACTAATATCCTTTTGGTTGCTGCTATGCTCTCCATAAATGTCGGGATCGTCTATCTAGCCCGACTGCTTCAAGGTTCTTCATATGATAAAATCAAACGAGATACCTTGAGTTATCTTACAACGTGAGGGTATATGTTTACCGTCTTTATAACCCTTGGGTATAGTTTTTTCGTCCTGGGGTATTATACGAAATTTCCTTTTACCTGCCAAGATCTTTCTGCTACTTCGAGTCGTGTGATACATGTTTTTACTAATCCTGTATCCAAGGGTATAGAAAAAATAAAAACCGATACTGATGCACTTTTTAATACTAAGATCAAAGATATTGCTACGATAGGACAAGATATTTCCTTAGAAACAGAACAGTCCAATTATGATCTTCTTATCCAAAAATTTAATACCTATAAGAAAAATATTATCGATCAAACACTCAAAGACAATAGTACAGTCAATATGGGCATCTGCGATTATCTCCTCGGACAAGTAAATACTATTTATGAAAATCCAGCATTCAAAGCATCCGTGATATTATTGATGTTTTTAATCTTCTATGGATTTATTAGAATCGTAT
Organism: uncultured bacterium; assembly: GCA_937862935.1. Lineage (GTDB taxonomy): Bacteria > Patescibacteriota > Gracilibacteria > Absconditabacterales > Absconditicoccaceae > CAJBLF01. The sequence continues at coordinate 22,619 of CALMEO010000050.1, forward strand.
TCTGGATTATGACAGGTGTAGCATTTATTCTCTTCAAAATACTGTTTGCACTAAAAGTATATCGCATCAAAAGAGTACTAAAAGAGGTTGAAGACTTAGAATAATAGCGAGATCAATCAATACGACTTATATAATCTATGAGATAATTTTTTATTTTATTGACTTTGTCATTAAAATATATATCGTAGAAAAAATAAAAACATAGAGTATATGTACAAAAAAACAAAATACAGACGACTACGAGTTATCATTCTCAACTTCATTGAACAGAATATACTCCCTTTTGTCTTGAGCATACTCATCTTATTTATCCTGTTTGCGATAGCGGTTGGTGTGTTCGGTATTAAGTTCTCTTCCACCATACAAATGATCATCATACTAAGTTTGATTGTTCTTGTTATTGGAGGATTGGTATTTGAACTATCTCGACAATGTATTAAAAAATTCTTTAAGAAAAGGCGCTGACTTATGTATATGTAGGTCAGTTTTTTTTATTGAAATACCTATCGGGTATCGTATAAATAATATCGTATTACATCTCTGAGCTGTTATAATACAACCATCTTGGTTTTGTTATTTATTTAATTATTTAATTATTTATTATGCATAATACACCAACAATAGTTGCACCTGGGTGATCATACGAAAAAGCTATGGTAGCTAGTCGCTATGGGGCTGAAGAAGTATATGTCGGAGTACCCTTTACCTCGTTGAGAATGAGACAAAATAAAATTTACAATTTTGATGATCTCAAAAAAACAGTAGATGATCTCCATAAAAATGGAAGCAAAGCATTACTTACTATGAATATTTTTCCTAGAAATACGGATATCAAAATATTTGAACAAACAGTAAAACAAATAGCAAATGTATGAGCTGATGCTATCATCTTTTCTGATCCAGGTACTTTTCATATCATTAAAAAATATCTACCAAATACTCCTTTACACCTGAGCACACAATCCTCTACTATGAACTATGCTGCTGTACAATTTTGGAAAGATATGGGCGTAAAAAGAATCGTCTTCGCAAGAGAATTGAATCTCGAAGAAATTAAGGAAATCAGAGAAAAAGTTCCTGGAATGGAGATAGAAGTTTTTGTCCATGGTGCGATGTGTATGAGCTATTCTGGTCGTTGCTTATTGGGTGATTATATGTCATGAAGACCAGGAAATAAGGGTGAATGTTCGCATGCATGCAGATTTAAGTATAAAGTCTGGTTGGAAGAAGAACGCAGACCAGGAAAATTATTTCAGTTGGAGTGAGATGAATCTGGTAGTCATATTTTATCATCTAAAGATCTCTGTACTATTGAAAGGTTGGAAGAGATTATCCCCTATGTCGATGCGATCAAGATAGAATGAAGAAGCAAATCAGAATTTTATGTAGGAGCGGTCGTGAAAGCATACAAACATGTTCGTGACGCAATCATCGCAAATACAAAGATAGATAAAAAAATAGCAAATCTTGTAAATGTAATCCCTCATAGAGAATATCGAGAAGGATTTTTGTTTAATAAATTAAGTAAATTTCCAGAAGGTGAGGAAACTTCTGAGAATAAAGAAAAACAAACATCAATAAGTTATGATAGTGCTGGACCATTATTTAATAGAAATTATTTTGGCATGTTTTCTGATCAATATAGAGAAAAAGATGGTAAAAAATATTTTCACATTGAACCCAAAGAAGTCATTACTCCAGGGATGAAGATAAAATATCTAAGCCCCACACAAATGGGAGTGGTAGAAATTTTAGCTATCTTGGATAGCAAATGAAACCAGATAGAAAAAGCTCATTGTAATAGCTGAGAAGTATATATTCTGACAAATAAAATATTGGAAGGACGAGAAATCTTGTATGAATAATACAATTTGATACTCGTATTGTATCATAGAAAAAAGTTAGTATAAAAAATTTATATCTTATCCTCTGGAAACATGTCAAAACATTCACACGTTCTTCTCCAAATTTTTTCCCTCGTACTTGCACTTGTGATTGTCTTTTTTATACGATTAAAAATATTTCCCAACAGTCCCCTTGGTATTTTAGAAAAGGAATGGCTAGATACCAATCCCGTTACTCAAACGTTAGAACAGATAGAAACCAGTCTCACATGAATTTTGGATATCTGACCAGCAAAAATTTTTGGTGTGGCAAGCTGAGATTGACTCCATTTTCTTTATGAGGCTATTGCAGAAAAAAACATTAAAGAATCTTTTATCAAGTGAGCATTCGATGATTGTGGAAGATTTGACGAAACATGGAATAAAGAAAAATGTTCTGATACAGAAAAAAATACGTATGTGTTCGCTGACTACACCCTTAATTTTTCTATAACAACCTGATCATTATATTATGCACGAGATCCAACAAATAATGGATGATCACATGAAGACGGTCATATCAAAATTTATGTTAAAAATTTATCTTGAGTGGATGCTACCATACGCTCACATATAGAGAGAGAACTTACCAATATCTGAACGAGACCTTGGTATATAGAAACACGTATTCTTTCTGACTACTGACCTATAGGACTAGGATGATGAATAGAGTCACAAGAGGTATATGAACTATCATGACTAATCTTCCCCAAAGCAGACTTTTCCAGAATATTTGTATTTTTTGGAGGACAGGAATATCCATTGAGTCCATATATCGCCCTCCTATTTACAAAAAATAATTATTTGGTAGGGATGTTTTCTTATGACAATAAATATCTCCCACAAGAGCGACAAGAAAAATATTTTACTCATTTTCAACAAGAAACCTTTCTTAACAATCAAAACAATTATAGTTATTTTATAGACTATCTCAAAAAAGATACTGAATTTTCTACCTATGTGACTACCTATCTACAAAAAGTTTTTAAAGTTTTAGAACTTACTGAATAATATACTTAGTAAGAGACACCCAACGCGCATCAAACTTTATATCAATACTATATTACATGACTGATTTCACTATTACGGTCAAACTCGATATTAAAAAGGATGCTTGAAATTATCGGTGAGCTTTAAATTCAAACACACATTCTTCTAGTCGAAAAGAGCAAATAGAAAATATATCAGATTTTGATTTTAATCAATTACTTGGATTACAGTATGAAGATACTTATCCACTAATGAAAAATTATTTAGAATCTTTTTGGAAAGAACATAAAGAGGAAACAGAACAAAAAATACAAGAAATGCAAATCAAATTAGATCAAATAAAGGACGATGTATTTGAAAAAATGACAAAACTCACCAAGCAATCTATATATAGAAATAATTTTACCATCTATCTTACTTCACTAAATCGTTGACCTTATAATTATAAAGAGTGATATTCTCTCACTTTTATTTTCCGAAAAAGCTATATTACTCCATTTATTCATGAATTACTTCACTTTCAAACAATTCATTATTATAAATCACATATTATGTCAAAACTTCATGATGAGAAAAAATTCGAAACTTTAAAAGAAGCAGTAACTTTTTTATTAAATTATGAATTCAATACCATTATGGATGGTTATGATAATGGATATCCACAACATCAAGAACTAAGAAAACAGCTCGAATCCTATCGACTTTCACAAGCAGAAGACAAAAGAGATTTTGCACAGCTTATAGACTATGCATGTGATATATTGTTATTTTAAGATTATCCATCATACTTAAAGAAATAGAATCTTTTTATGATACCTGTTATTGCAATCAGTAAGACAAATATTCCAATAATAATAAATGATGTCTGTAAACCAAAAACTAGGGAGAGTACTCCGAAACTAAGCACTCCTATAATCTCTCATATTTTTCCTACGAACTCTCCCACTCCTGTTATCGTTCCTTCATCTTCAGGTCTTGTACAGTCGGAGATATATGCAGAAATCACTGGACGCATAAGTGATAGTCATAATGAGATACCGAAGGAAATAATAATAATACTCCAAAATCCTTCATTGAATCAGAGTAAAAGATATAGTATAGAAAGGAATAAAAGTACAACAAACAAAAATTTTCTCTTACTCCCGTTTTCTGCTATATCTCAGGTAAAAAAATCTATGAGATAGGGTACTCTCATCGCTGCAAAAACTATAGCTACCTGTGATAGACTCAAATTGCTCGCAATAGAAACAATAGGAATAAAAATAAATCATAAATAATTGAGAAGATTAAATACGATTTCAAATCATAATGCATAATACATCCTACCTGAATAATCTTTGAGTTTTTTAATAACCTTTTTCATAGGACGAAAAGAAAATACCTCGTGAACAAATCTTTGTGTAAACGTTTCTCCTGCCAAAAATTCTTTTATCTTTTTTTTACTAAGACTCGGTAGCTTATTGTCTGTCAGAAGAGATAATAATGCAAAAATAGGAATAAGTATGAAGAGATGTGGTAAATCTATTTTGATAATTAAATAAGAACTGATCAAAGCACCAACAATATATGCTAGGTTTATACTTGAAAAATATAAGCCAAACGAATTACCTCTTTCCCTTCATCTTGTATTTTTACGAATAAATGTCTGATAGGTAGTGAATAATGATGCAGTTGCTAATCCATTGAGCAAGACTCCCAATATAAGCAACACAACTGAATCATATATCCCTGCTAGTACATATATAATACCCATAATTATATAGATAAATTTACTCAAGAACAATACAGATTTTAAATTTGCGTGGTTGTTTATTTCTCCTATAGGCACAGAAAAAAACATCTTACTCAATGATAATATTGCTCATATAATAGATATCATAAATACATTATTGACGATATTTTTTATATAAAGCGAGAAAAATACGTCTGCTCACAATCCCCATCACAATACGAATACAAACAGAGAGAATCCAATCATCCTTACAGAAACCGGTATCGATAAAAACTTTTTTTTGATAACATAAAAAACTCCTTTTTCTATGAGTGTAGAGAAAATTTCATTCTGATATGTTTTCTGAAAGTTATCTTCTGGAATAAGTGGCATAGCGTAGTTATAAATAAATAAGTATGTTCATAGTAGCTAAATTTTTCTTCTTACTACCCTTGTATTCTTCGTATTTCTAGTTCATATATTTGTTAACATATATAAGGTAGATATCCATTGTAGCCAAAAATATTTTTTTGTCAAAAATTCCAAATATTTTCGATAAATCAAAAATTCCA
>CALMEO010000051.1 GCA_937862935.1 uncultured bacterium
ATACTTGATACTTGATACTTAATACTTGATACTTGATACTTAATACTTGATACTTGATACTTAATACTTGATACTTTATACTATTTATTCTTCTCACTTAAAGTTTGTTAATACACCACAAAGTTTTACTTCTCCAGTACCATCACCAATATAGACTACTCTACTACAAAAACGAAATTCTTTGGCAACATTTGTTCCACAATCAGGGTTTCATCAAGGAAGCATTCATCAGGTACATACTATTTCACCTCATGTACTCGTAGACACATTTTTAAGATATAATCATAGTCATTGTATCTCTCTAAAATATTTTCATTCACTCGTAGATGACATCTCTCACATACACGAATCCCAATAGCCACTTTGTTGACACAAAGAAAATCATGAAATAACATCTATACCATAAGTCAAATCAAGTCAAGGCAAAAACGGTCCAGTTAGAGCAAAATACTCTTGTCCACCAGTAGTTAAGCGTTGAAGTACATAGGAACCAGAACCAAATCGAATATCATTGTTACAGGATGGTGTCGATCAAACAAAAGGTTCATAATCATCAAATAAAGGATTGATTTTGAGCCAACAAGAATCTTTGACTCAAGCTCGTCTAGTTCGATTAGTATCCCTGATCTGGTAGACTGCTTCCATTCATTCTCTCGCAAGATTCAATGCTATAATTTTTTGTCTCGTTTTCTGGACATAATTCATTCCATTAGTCAATACAACGACTACAGACAATAAGCCTACAGAAACAATTACTATGATAACAAGTATCTCTCGTATAGTAAAACCTTGTCTATCGCTGGCACATCGTCTTTTGATTGAAAACCCCATCAAATTGGATACATATATAAAGGAATGACTTTAAATGTATACATACCAATGACTTTTTCAAACCAAAAAATATAAAAAAACCATAATCATCCAAAGAATAAATATTTTAATTTTTTAATCATATAATCTTCTTTTTCTATGACCGAAAATCTTATCACGTATGCAATAATAATCCTCATATGAGTATTAGTAATTTTTTCGTTCACAATCGGAATAGAGAAAATGATCAAAATTATTTTGGGAAATTATATTTTAAGTAGTATTTGTCTTGCAGCTTCACAATCAATGAATATTGCTGTTGAAGCCATGAAAAAAACACCAGAACTCAGTCTCATGGGATTCTCATATGATAAAATAGCCAATTTTTTAAACAATGGAAATATGACCATCGTATTAATCTTGTATATAATTCTTCTTGTAGTAATATTTAGGACATCTAAAATAAAAATAACACTTCCAAATGATGAAGCAATCAAGAAAATGTTACTAATAATCTTTGTACCACTCACCGTAGTAAGTATGATACTCACACTACAAATAGCAATATTATGAATAAATGGAATCAGTATCAGTGCATTATCAAGTATTGCAAAAACGGTAGCAAACAATACTTACATGTTCTGGTTTGTAAGTCTTACACCCGTACGACTTTTACTTCATGGAATAGTAACCATTTTAATCACCTCAGAATTTAAGGTACGTGTAGAAACAGACCTGTAAAACCAAATATATTTCATCGTTTATGTATTACTTATGAAGAAATCCACGATATATTCACCAAACAAAGATACTTTTTTGCAAGCAAAAAAAATACTCGAAACATGATGAGTAGTTGCTTTCTCGACAGAAACCGTGTATGGATTAGGAGCAAACGCACTGGACGAAAACGCAGTAGCAAAGATTTTTGCATTGAAAAATAGACCACAAGACAACCCTATTATTTCTCATGTTGCAAGAAAGGAACAAATTAGCGAGTATGCATATATTAGGAATGAAATAGAACACACTATCATTGAAAAATTGATGCCATGACCGATCACCATTCTCTTAGCACCCAAAAAAATTATTCCCCCATCGATAACAGCAGGACATCCGCTCATGTCAATCAGGATACCGAGTCATCCAGTCGCTCTTGCTTTATTGTCGCTCTGTGATTTTCCAATCGCTGCACCAAGTGCAAATATATCAACTAAACCAAGTCCCACATCTGCCCAAATGGTCTACGACAATTTTTGAGAACACGTTCCGATGATTATAGATGGAGGAGATTGTTTGGTAGGAATAGAATCTACGGTAGTAAAAGTAGAAAACAATAAAATAATAATCACAAGACCATGATTTGTCACAAAAGAAGATTTGGAACTACTATTTGATAACAAGGTTGAAGTCATCTATGGTACAAAACCTTCTGCAGAGACACCATGAAATAGATACAAACACTACGCTCCTGACGCCAATATGTCAATTTTTTCATCCATAAAAGAGTTATTATCACAAATAGCAACAACAAAATCACAGAAAATAGGAATCATAGCAACAAAAGAATTTTTAGAAAAAAATAAAAAACAGATTACATCACTAGATATACAAATATTTGAGTTATGATCAGAAGAAAATATGCTAAGCTGTGCACACAATCTGTTTTCCATATATCACCAATGCGATAAACAATGATTAGCGCAGGTATTTATTCAATCACTTCCAGAACATGGTATAGGATATGCTATCATGAATAGAATACACAAATCTATAACAAAAAAATAAAAATCTGATTTTATTTTTCTTTTCTCCCGTGAACAAAAACAGCTATCAGACTATCAACGAACACAACGAATATCAAATCCCCAAAATAAAATGATCCATATTTATGGGAAATATTTTTCATATAGAGAGTAAAGAAGAAGCAGAAAAACATATCAAAGAGATAGAAAAAAAATATCCTGATGCTAGTCATCACTGTTTTGCCTACAGATACGACGTACAGATGAATCTAGATATTTTCAACAATAAAATATACACCTGTAAATACAATAAGGTCTCTGATGCAGGAGAACCCGTAAGCACAGCAGGAAAACCCATCATGAATATGATAGAAAAACATGGACTACATAATGTCCTTGTAGTAGTAACAAGGTATTTTGGAGGAACATTACTTGGCGTTGGAGGTTTGATACAAGCATATGGAGAATGTGCAAAACAAGTTATCGAGCACGCCAAAATCAGCGAAGAAGAAATTATGAAAACAATAGTATTTTCTTATAATTTTGATCTCGTACAGGTGGTAAGAAATACGTTGAATAAATACCAATCCAA
>CALMEO010000052.1 GCA_937862935.1 uncultured bacterium
TGCCCCGCAGGATTGCGGGGTCGCTTTTTGTACCATTACCGCTTCTATGACGACACTAGGAGCCTGCACCGGACACAGCTCCGGTGTCGCACAGAAGCTAGTTATGAGACATACTCGGGAGCTATCTAAAAAATTTCAGGGGTGTTTTGCCCTTATGGGGCAATCTTCCTTTGAAAAAGGAAGCGAAAGGAATATTCTCTAATTGATTTATTTTCTTAATTTAGAAATATGAAAAAGATTTTAATAGTTTCTGTTTTACTAGGAAGTATAATTCTTGCTGGATGTAGTCAAAAACAACTTTCACAAGACGAATTATTCCAAAAGAAGCAAGAGTGTGGTAGTTATAAAGAGGCTATTAAAAGCGAAATAAAGAGTGGAATAGAAAAAGAAAATTGAAAAACATTGGAGCAATTATGAGTATCTATATACGTAAAAGAGGTTTTTTATAGTTCAGAGAGAAATTCGTGTTTATATATTTATAATAATCAAAACAATTGATACTCAAACTATTATTTGGTCGATCATCTTACAAAAGAATATATTATGTGATATGGTGAAACTATTAGTTCATCAGAATATATATCTGAATTTAATAAAAAAGTAAAAGAACTTAAGTGAGAATAATTTTACATACAATAAAAATATGATAAAAACAACTAAAGAAAACAAAACAATAGGAAAAAAACTAAAAGCAACGTGCCTTAAATGCAAGACAGAAACAAATCATATTGTATTAGAATCAGTAGATATCAACTGAGAAGAAATTCTTGGAACAGTTGATGAATGAATAAAAATAACAATAGATCGATACGATTATTATCAAATAATTCAATGTTTATGATGTGATTTTATTTCTTTTAGACATGTGAACTATTTTTCTGAATTACAATGCTGAGATGATAATGGAATTACAGAAATAATATATCCACAAAGAACACCAAACATGTTAATTACTAAAGAATTTAAGAAAATTCCTAATATAATTAAAAAAATATATGAAAGAACAATAGAAATGTATAATAGTTGATATTATGCACAATGTGCAGAAGGATTAAGAAAAATAGTTGAAAGTATTTGTATAGAGAAAGATATAAAATGATGAAATGTTGAGTATATTGACAAAAATGGTAAGAAGAAATCTAGTCGAAGTAAAAAATTGATAGGGAAAATAGTGGGATTAGCAGAAATGAATATTTTAACAAAAGATAATGCAAATTTATTAAATATACAAAGAATACTAGGAAATGAATCCCTCCATGAAATGAAAGACCCTATAAAAGAAGAAATTAAAATAGCTATTGAGATTATTGAAAATACATTAATTTTGTTATATGATTTACCGGAAAAAGCAAAGGAACTAAACAAAGAAAATTAATAAAACACCCCCTTTCTTAGTTAAAATAGCAACTTAAGTCTTATATTCCCTCGTACGCAAGCCCTCCCCCGAAGCGTCGGGGTTGGGTCTCATAACAGCCTCTGTCTAAACATCCTGACTACTATAAATTTTCAAAGGAAAGTCAGGACGTTAGACTAGAGGCAAACGTTGTCGGACATCTACTTTTTGTTTCAAATAAGGAACAGAGAGTGGAGATTTTTTAAAGTTACTAAGATTGACTTTTTGTAGGAAAAATATATAAATTATTTGTTAATAACACAAGTATAAACTTAAAACAAAATACTATGAGCGCAACAGCAAAAACCATTACTTTGGTTTCAATAATAATTATTTTTATTATTGGAGTCGTATGGATACTTTCAAAAGATGATAAAACATTCACAAAACAGCAAACGAAAGTTGAATACAAACAAGAAACAATGACACTAGATTCACTCCGTAAAATGAATATTGATATTACATTATGGGCAGAATCCAAAGAATCATTTGAAAAACTTCACAACATCAAACTCGAATCAGTAAGTTCCCGCATCGAAACATTTACAAAAGATTTAGGTTCAGAATTTAGCTGGGAAGCTTATAAAAAGTACATGGAATGGGAAGTAACAACTATGAGCATCTTTACTGATTTTCGTTCTGAAACCGACAAGTTTGTTGCTATTGGAGATTATTTCCAAGACGGAAACAAAGTGAAGTTTTACGCACAAGTGTACAAGTATCCAACAAAGTAAAAAGATTACAATGTATTATGGGGGTTTTTTACTCCCTTTTTTTATAATTGAAAATAGGCTTAATTAAAAATATATAGCTAAAATAGACAAAGAAATAATAGAGAACTAAGGGATCTACCAATTTTTTTATATAACATATAAAAAATGAAGGATTTTGAGAATGAGTTTCCACCTAGGATTAATAATAACTAGATGATCTATTCTGGTAATGAAAAATAAATAATCATCATTCATTACAAACAAAGCGAAGCAATCTAGTTTAGTGTTTCTTATACAAGAAGATACTTGGCTTTCCATGAGTATCTGTAATTACTTCATATGGCTTGTGTAGAGCAAATTGAAATGAATTGGAGATAATGATAGCACTATCATTCATATGTTCGAAAATTCGTGATTCAATATCCGCCATTTGGTTAGGAAGAAGATAGACGTAAAGATAATCATAACGCCCAAGGTCAGCCTGAAGAAAATTTTGTTTATAAATTTTGAGATGATGGTAGCTCAAGACATAATTACACAGCTTCCCATAGAGATAGGGAAAGTTTTGAAGTTCATATCCATCACACTGCAAACCAAACACTTTAGCAAAAAATCTCATCGCTTTGCCATCACCACATCACAAGTCTACCAGCCTTTTTCAACGAGTCAAATGAAGATGCTGATGCATGAGACGAATATGTCTATTAAATGAGGGGACATACATCGCGGATTTGTCTTTTTTAAATATAAAAACGAGTAATCCGAAGATTACCCGTCCTGAAAAAAACACAATAGACAACAAAAGTAATAAAAGCACTATTTGGGTAATAAGCATATCAAACATAATGAAAAATTAAAAATGAACAACTAATAACGATAGAATTGTCTATATAAACTATCGTGATATACAATAGTTCATAATAGTACAAATTCGGACATTTTTCACTATTCATTTTTCATTATTAATTTATTTATTGTGAGGAGTAATAACTACTCCCTTCCCTTTATTTGTTCGCTCTATCCATTTTACTCTGAGTAATGCTCTATACTGCCAAGAATATTGTAATACACTAAAAATCGTTGTAGTTACGATGTAGAGACCTACACCAGTTTGCATACTGTAAACAAATGAACCAATCATAAACACCAAGAAGATATTCATAAATCACATCATCTTGCCCATATCAGGTGTCTTTTGTCCAGGTACACTTGGTGTCTCTGGTTTAGCAATCATGGTAAGTTTTGTTTGAAGATAGGTAAATACAGCAGCGATAATAGTCAGTGCGATATTTTTTGTACTCAAAAGATCCATACCAAGAAAATGCGTATTTATGACACCACTACTAAGTGCATCAGATTCTATGAAACGAGCTCCGAAGCTATTGAAAAAACTATAAAGCCACTCTGGTGGTATCGTAGCTGCTGCCATATGTCTGATAACATAATAGAGTCAGATAAACACAGGTATCTGGATAAGCATCATCAAACATCACTTAAATGCTCATTTTCCATCAGTTTTGAACACCTTCATAGTTTCTTCAGACAATTTTTTTGGATCATCTTTATATTTTTCTTGGATTTCATTAAGTTTTGGTTGAAGTGCTCACATACCCTTTTGCATATCATTTCATGCAGAAGATTGTTTGATCATAAGCAATCTAATAGTGACGGTCAATAATATAATAGCTACACCAAGATTACCACCAAAAATAGCCAAGAATATCGCCAAGATATTGAAAATCGGACGATACAAAATTTCAGTAAACAACATTGAAAACATAATCAAAATTTTATTAAGTAAAATTTTTTAGACACAAATAATGAGACATAAGCACAAAGACAAATCTTGATACTTACCACTTGCTACTTGATACTTACTACTTGATACTAGTTCTTCAGTTACATAGTCATAATTTCATCAGATTTATTTTTTACAAGTTCATCTATTTTCTCATTCATAGATTTTACCAAAGCATCAATCTCTTTTTCATTTCTTTTGCTTTCATCTTCACCAATCTCTTTGGCATCGAAAATAGTTTTATTATCTTTCATAGCTTCTTGTCTAGCCAATCTCACACGACCTTTGATTTCTTCACCCATAGATTTTACTTGTTTGGTAATTTCTACTCTCCTCTCTTGGGTCAAAGCAGGAATTTTGACAATCACATAACTTCATTCGTTTTGTGGTGTCAATCAGGCATTAGCATCATAAATAGCTTTTTCTACATGTTTAAGTTCGTTTTTATCTCGTGGTTCGATCTTGATCGTTTGTGCATCCATAATAGTTACATGGGCAACTTGAGGTACTTTCATAGGACCATATGAGGCTTCCACCGTAATATTTTCTACCAATCCAGCTGAAGCTCTTCCTACTTGTAAGGCCTTGAGTTCTGTCATAAAAAATTGAAGAGCTTTGTCCATTTGTTGACGATGTGGTGTCAAATCCATTGCATAAGATATTTAAATAGTAAAAGAGCAAAAATTAAATAAATGCTTGATAGACTAGAGAGTTTTATTATGCTTTCTACTTCAAACTTTAAGCTTAAAGCTTTATCCTAAAGTATAATAATAAATCCACTATCGTTTGCAATATCAAAGGAAAACAATTCCCATTATCCTCGTATCTTGTTCCTCATTCCCGCGAAGGTAAGAACTCGTACCTAATTACTCATTGTAATTCATTAGCTTTTCCTTAATATACAAACAACGGATTACCGTATAAAAAATAACAAAGCGTTCTCGCTCTTCATAATGTCCTTCCAGCGTAATTACTCTAGGACATCCTAAGAGTACCCAAGTAGGTGGACAAGGTAATTGAGACACGATGAAAATCTGACAATTTAGAAGATTTTCACAAGGTCGAAATTATAACGATGATTTTTGATGCATAAAATACAAGTGCAAGCCAGGTAATTTATGATTTCAAAAACAATCGGTGTATGAAGAATCATGAGAACTTTTTTTGTTAAAAAAAAATCTGTAATCAACTTTTAGTATATTAGCACAACTACATGACAACATTTCAAGAACTCTGAATAGGAGAGAAAACATTAGCAGCTTTGACCAAAAAATGATTTATCACACCATCTCCGATCCAAGAAAAAGTCATTCCTCTTCTTCTTCAAGGAGAAAAAAATGTCATAGGACAAGCGGCAACTGGAACAGGAAAGACTGCAGCTTTTGGTATTCCCTTGATAGAAAAACTTACCCCAGGTGGAAAAGTACAGGCACTCATACTCGCACCTACAAGAGAACTCGCAACACAGATTGCAGAAGAAATAGACTCACTGCAAGGAAATAAAGGACTCAAAGTGATGGCAATCTACGGAAAACAATCCTATGAAATCCAACATAGAGCACTCAAAAGAGGAATTGATATCCTCGTAGGGACACCAGGAAGAATCATGGATCACTTAAATAGAAAAACATTGGACCTGACAAATATCGCATATTTTATCCTCGACGAAGCGGATGAAATGTTGGATATGGGATTTATTGACGATATCGAAACAATATTTAAAGGAACAAATCCTGAAAAAAAGGTATTGCTCTTCTCAGCAACGATGTCAAAAGACATTCTAAAAATTGCAAAAAAATATATCGGCAATTATGAATTGATTGAAGTGGAAAGCACAACTACAACAGGAGAAAATACAGATCAAACATATTTTGAAGTACAAGAAAGAGATAAATTTGAATTGCTTCGCAGGATTATAGATACAGAACCAGGATTTTATGGTATCATTTTTTGTCATACAAAAGCGGATGTAGATGGCTTAGTTTCAAAATTGAATGATGAATGATATACTGCAGAAGGCCTTCACGGCGATCTCGCACAAAAACAAAGAGAGCATTTTCTCCAACGTTTCAAAGACAAAAAAGTAAATATATTGGTAGCTACAGATATCGCAGCAAGAGGGATCGATGTAAATGATGTAACGCACGTTATCAATTATGCAATACCACAAAATGCTGAAAGATATACTCATAGAATAGGAAGGACAGGAAGAGCAGGCAAAACAGGTACAGCAATCACATTCATCACACCAAGAGAATACAGTAAGATGTCATATCTAAAAAAAGTAAATAAAGTCGATATCAAAAAAGGAGTAATTCCAGACATCAAATGAGTAATAGAAAAGAAAAAAGATAGATTACAGGAAAGTATCCAAGGGGTACTAGAAAAAGATAGTCATAAAAATTATATAGAAATAGCTGATCGTTTAGTAGAAAATAAGAATCCTCGTGATATTGTAGCAGCACTATTGAAAATGCATTACGAAAGCGATTTCGATCAGACAAAATATCATAACATTACAGAACAAACAAGAGAGACAAGATTTGCAAACAAAGGAGGACAAACAAGATTATTTGTAGCACTAGGGAGAAGAGAAGGGTATACAGCACGCTCACTCTTAGAACTAATCACCAAAGAATCTGGCGTACAAGGAAGAGATATCGATGATTTGAAAATGATGGATGATTTCTCATTTATCAGTGTATCATCAAACAATGCTGAAATAATCACCAGCGCATTTGCAAACAAAACAATCAATGGAAAAAAATCAATCATAAATAGAGCAAAAGAAAGCGAATGAACAAAGTGAAGAAGTCCCGCAAAGCGGGATGAATGATGATGAGACAGAGGATGAAGAAGACCATATACCCCATCAAGAGGAGGTGAGAGATGACCAAGAAGAGAATTTACTCCAAGAAGAGAGTTTGGAGATAAAACCGCATATCCAAAAAGAGAGGGTTCTAGTTTTCCAAAGAAAGAGTTTGGAACAAAAAGATCATTTGGAAAACCATCCACAAATGAAGGCAAAAAAGATTATCCACCTAGATCAAAATCATTCAAAAAATAATTTTACATAGAGAATAATCAGAAAAGAGAAGATGTGTACAGCATCTTTTTCTTTTAGATTGAAAAAAAATAAAGAATAACTACACTACAAAGACGAATGAAAAGTGAAGGATTTCTGATTATAAACCACGGTAAATTACAATAGTTGATAATAAAGCCATTCATTCATTATTCATTATTCATT
>CALMEO010000053.1 GCA_937862935.1 uncultured bacterium
CAAGAGTCTTGTAAAACCATAGAGATATCATAATTCATCTTCAAAAGAAATGAAATATTCTACTCCCTCACTACTCTGATACTTTCTCATAACCAAATTATGAACTGGAACCTGGGACCTAGGACCCTGGACCTTGTTTCTAATCTCGCGGCTTCTTGTGTCCAAAGATACAAAATTCCTTACAGATTTTATATCCGGTTGTTTTCAAATAATATATGTTTTGATTTCTCCATTTTTTCGAAGCATTTTTCCTGTTTCATCTTTGAATGCTTTTTGTAGAGACGAATAAAATGTGTATTTTCCGTACAATCTTTGATAAAATTTTTTTCGTGCTCATGGTTTATTCTTTTGTTCTTGCAGTAACTGATTATGCATAAGCTGAGATAAATTTGTTATAGTACTTCAGGCAACAATCTCATTAGCAGGGATATCACGGATCAAGCGTTTAATTCTAGTATATGGAGGAATAATCGTCAAAAACGTTTCCCTGATAAGTTTTTGTATGTCCTTGGTTTCTAGTGGTTTGTATTTCCCCTGTTTATATAATGTATTGAGTTGTGTATTGGGAATCACAGAAGTGGGATAGAACTTTATTTCATCCGGTTTGAAAAATGGGTCAGTATATATATCTTTGAATGTTTTTAGATCTTTGGTATAATCAGAACCATAAAGCCCTGGCATGAGGTGGAGAGAAAATTTGAATCCATATTGCCTAATTTTGTGGCATGCCTGACGTGCTTGTTCTACACTATGCCCTCTTTTGTTGAGATTGAGAACAGTATCATCTGTTGACTGTAGTCCCATTTCTATTCTTGTAACTCCGAGTTCACGTCGGAATATGCAATTTTCATCTGTGATATATTCTGGTCTAGTCTCTATAGTGAGTCCAATTACTCTATGAGTTGCAGTTTCGTTTTTTTTAAGTGCTTCTTTGATAGTCTTAGAATAAGAAATCGTTTTATTTGTATCTACGATAGCATGAGAATATTTTTTGGTCGTAGAAATTTTTATATTTTTAAAATATTCATCGAAAGTGTTACACGCATCGTATAATTCTTTGATAAACTTAATTTTATACTCTTTTGTATATACATCAAAGGTTCATCATAAGACAATCATCTCTATCTTATCTGTTTCATGACCAGTTAGTGTTAATGAAAGTAATCTATTATATACTTGTTTGATAGGATCAAATTTATTGAGTAATGCTCTCATAGCACCAGGCTCAGATTTTATATAGCTTTTGGGCATTGTCGGATCATTAGGACAAAAAATACATTGTCCTGGACAATAAAATGGTTTGGTAAGTAC
>CALMEO010000054.1 GCA_937862935.1 uncultured bacterium
TTATAAAAAAATCTACTAATTTAGTAGATTTTTTTATTCTGATTTTTGTCTTATTGTTAGAAAGTGTCTACATGTGTATAATAAAAGTATTAGATATTACTTTTTTCCTTTTGTTTGTCGGAAGAGTAAGTAAAGAATAGGCAAAATTCCTGCTGTATTGAAAATAAATAAACAAACAAATCGTGCTAATTGTTTTTTTGTTCCTGCTTTCCAAAGTGCGATACCTTTCCATATCGTTCCTCGTATCATGAGAACTATAAATAAAATCATAGTTCCTTGGCTAAATACTGCTGGTGCGGCGATGGCACTTACTTCTGGTGTCATGGTGATATATGTATGAAATAAAAAATTACGAAATTGTATATTTTTTGTTATTTCTTTTGAAAAACAAAATATCCAGTATCATGTTTAGAAAATTGGGTAGCTGTTTCAATGTCTTGTATGGGATGAAATTCTTTTTTCCCCGTTTCTAAATTTTTTATAAATGTAAATTCTGGATTAAGCCATAATTCATCAGCTGTCAAATGATAATTGTTGCACATAATATATCCTTTGGATTTTATATTTTTGGTTAAAACTTCTGATTTAACTTGAGGATTCATGATAATCATAAGATCTGCTTTTGGTTCTAATTGAAATGTTTCTGCATTTCATTCGTACACTATATATCATTCTTTCTCCAGAGCTAGCACAGAATCCTTGTAATTATCTAGATATATTACTTCTTTGAATACTTTTGATGCACTTCCGTCTTGTCATGCACATGGATAAAATACCTTTTCTGGATATCCGAATTCATGTATAAACTTTTTGTATGTATCTATAAGTGTTTCTGAATATTGAATTTCTAAATTTTGTTTTTTATGACCTATAGTTTTGCTAATTTCTTGAGATGTCTCTTCTCATGTTCGTGTTCATCATGAAAGTTCTCCTGGTAATATATTATCATTTCCCTCAGTACCTTCTTTGTTTTTTGTCATGTAGTCTTATTACGATATTAAAATTCTTCCTTCTGCTGATTTTTCTACCCCGCAGAACTGCGCGGCTCCCTCACATTCGTTCGGTCGTCTTTTCTATATTATTATTCTTCATCCTATTGTTTTTTCTATTTTACCTAGTTTTAGCAATAGAGGTTCGATATCTTCTTCAACTGCTTTTTCATTGATTCAGAGTTGTACAGCTATAG
>CALMEO010000055.1 GCA_937862935.1 uncultured bacterium
TATTAAATAATATTAAATGATATTAAATAATAAACAAAATTAAATAATATTAAATAATATTAAATGATATTAAATAATAAACAAAATTAAATAATATTAAATGAGAAACAAAGAATTAATTGAAAATAAACTAGAAAGATTAACTGCAGAAATTAAATTAATTGGATATCACATCAGGAGAGATGAATCAGATATTGCTTATGAAAAAGTAGGAGAAGTTATTGATAAAATTGAAGATATTAATACACTTCTTAGAACTGAAAATCAAGACTAATGACATTAACAGCTGAACAAATACAAAAGAATTGGGATAAGCATTTCAAAATTGTTGATACCTTTCTTACAGGTGAAAGAAAAGAACAACTAAAGAATCTTTATACTTCTCTTCAAGAGGAGATGATTCTTGCTCCTGCATCTGGTAAACCTTTCTACCATAATGCTTTCCCTGGAGGTTATATTGATCACGTAAATAGAGTTGTACACTGTGCTTTAGAAACTAAAGCATTGTGGGAGGAAATGGGAAGTCAAATTGACTTTACAGATGAAGAATTGGTCTTTGTTGCACTTAATCACGATTTAGGTAAGATCGGATTTCAAGGACAACCAAATTATTTACCTCAATCAGACCAGTGGAGAAAAGAAAAACTTCAAGAAGTTTATACAAACAACAAAGAACTTTCTTTTATGTTAATTCAAGACAGATCTCTATTTATCCTCCAGCAATATGGAATTAAAGTAAATGAAAAAGAGTTTTTAGCTATTAAACTTCATGATGGACTTTATGATGATGTAAATAAACCTTACTACATGTCATTTAATCCAGATTCAAAATTGAGAACAAATTTAGTTTACATTTTACATCAAGCAGATTTTTTAGCTTCTAAGGTTGAATACGACAGGTGGAAAAATGAAGAACCGTCGACAGTTGCTAAATCATATATCAGTAAAAAGTAAAACGTATTTTATGCTTACATTAACTATCATTCTAACATTAGTGTTAATCGTAACTTTCTATATTATCTGGAACCTAAATAGAAAATTTCTTAAACAAGAAAAGTTACTTCAACGTCAGGTTGACATAATAGATTCTCAAGTTGATTATTTAAGGAAAGTTTCTTATCTTATACAGGAATCAAAAATGTATATAGAGAAACTAGACGAAAGGGGAATATTCAGAGCTGATGATGAAGTTGGAACATTTTTTAACTTTATGAAAGAAATTCAGGATAATATAAACCAGTTTCGTCTCCCAGACGATTATGGAAAAACCTAAAACTAACAGTAATTATTATTTTACACAAGAAACAGAGGATGCTATTGTACTATACAATAACACCTCTGACCCCTTTTTGAGGGACAAAATTTTCAAAGATAAAATCTATTTCCCATTTTACAAATTGGTTGAAAATATCATTCATACTTTCAAATTCTACTATACAGATGTAAATGATATTGAAGATCTCAAACTCGAAATAATCTCAGTACTGGTTGAAGAAAAAATTCACAGATTTGATCCGACTAATGGAGCAAAAGCTTTTTCCTACTTTCAAACAATTGTCAAAAGGTGGTTAATAAACTACAACAATCGAAACTATAAAAAGGTAAAGCAGATAGGTACATTTGATGAAATGTTAGATTCCTGGGAACCAGAAAGTGAAAGTCACTTTGAAAGGTCTATAACCCTTTCAACACTTATAGATAGGTTTGTTGTACAGTCTTATGACAATATGGACAATATTTTTCCAAAAGAATATGAACAGAAAGTAGCAGATGCCGTATTAACACTTTTTAAGTCAAGAAATGACTTAGACATCATAAAGAAAAAAGCTTTATATATCTACGTTAGGGAAATGACAGATTGTGAAACACCTGTATTAACTAGGGTAATTTCAAGATTAAAAGTTGAATTTTATAAACTTTATTCAAAATACCAAGAAGCTGGGTACACAGTACAATAAGTGGTGATTAAGCTATTTATAAATTAAACAGGATGTAACATGGCATTAGAGACAGTAATATTCGGGAAAAAAACAGTTTCTGATTTATTTAAGGAAATTTATGATAATTCACGAAACAAGGAAAAACAGATTAATGCTTTGATTGGGGAACTAAAACCCTTGATAGAAAATATTGGAGATGCACAGTTAGTAGTCCCTATGATTAAGGAATACTTAGATGTTGGAGTTAAGAACGATGAACATTTAATCAAATTAGCTGCTATCATTCAAAGGATGGATGGTAATGGAAAAGGTGAAACAGGTGACTATATTTCACCTGAAGAATTAGCGAAGCTGTTGGAACAGAGTGAAGAATTGGGGAAAGGGTTAGAAGATAGACATGAAAAGTAATTACACATTAGGATCACAGGTAGGATCGGTAAACAGATTACACGGTTCTTACCAAACTTCGGAAATAATGTTCGGGAGAGTTCTTAATGTTATCTTGGATAATGAGGTTGAAGTATATGATGATGAAGGTAAGGAAGTAAGACTTCCTATCGGATCTATTCAGTATAGACCTGTTTCCGCAGATAAGACTGTCAATACTACAAAATTTTATGCACAACCTTTACACTCAAATGTTAAACAGATTCCACTTGTAAATGAGATTGTAGTAATTCAATTAGCACCAACTTCAGATATCCAATTTAACACTAATATACAGTTTCCGTATTACAGTTCAGTAGTAAATCTTTGGGGGAGTCCACACCATAGTGCACTTCCCGAACCTGGTACAAATGTTGAAAAGGTGCTCGGTGAGGTAAAGGAACAGTCAAACATTAATCCACTGTTTCCATTTCCAGGTGATTTACTTGTAGAAGGGAGACAAGGACAATCAATTAGAATTGGGGGAAATAAATCACCTAAAAATCCGTGGGTAGACGATTCAAATGATGGAAAACCTTTCATTATCATCAGCAATGGACAGATAGAAACAGATAACGGTGTTGATCCGATTATTGAAGATGTTAATAAAGATCCAGGGTCAATTTATATAGTATCTGATCACATTGTTCCATTAAACCCTGCAAACAGTAAAAGAGAATCGTACGATACCCCTCCGGTTATTCCGAAAAGTTTTATAGGAAGTCAAGTTGTAGTTACTGGGGGTAGAATCTATCTTAATGCAAGAGATGAAAGTGTGTTAATTTCTGCTAAAGATTCAGTAGGTTTAAACGCAGATACATTAAACTTTGATGGAAAGGAGATGATATGTGTAGATGCTGATGTAGTACTTTTAGGAAAAGCAGCTAGAACAGCAAATCCAGATTCCAGGGAACCTGTTATGAAAGGTCAACAGTTTCAAAATTGGATGAATACATTGTTAGATTCTCTTCAAAATGTAGGAAATGCAATGACAAGAGCTAGTACAAGTGATGGTGGAACAGTCCCGTCATTAATCGTAGAAGGGCAATGTCTACAAGAATCCATTACACAGCTACGTTCAGAAATACGTTCAATTATGTCTAATAAGGTTTTTGTTGAATAATGGAGAGTGTTCAAGATAATATTACAAAAGCAAGAAAGGCTACAGAAGACTTTAACAGAGCAAAAGGTAGGGTAGAAGAAGCAAAGAAAAAGTTAATTGCTTCAAAAAAGAAAACTGAAGAAGTTAGAAAAACCTTAAATGAACTAAATAAGGTTTACAAACTTAAAGGACTATCTGCAGGACTATCTGGGATAGTTGCATCACAGGTTGGTAAAATAAAAGGTAGAGTAGTGGCTCAAATGCAGAGCAGATTACTTCAAGAACTTCAAAAATTTTCCAACCAATGCCCTGACCAAGAATCCTTAGAAAGAACCGTTAAATTGAGAAATAATTTACTACAGCAGTTAACCGCTGTAGAAAGGAGGATATCAGGTTTTAAATCAGTAGCAAATTCACTAAATAGTACAATACAGGGACTTAAAAGAAGTATACAGGTAATAAAAACTATATCAACCCCAACTGCAATTATTCCTCCTCAATCGGGAGGTCTTGGAATACCGGTAAGTGTACTAACCAGGTATAGTGACACACTTATTAAGTTAAATTCACTACTTGATAAATTTTCAAATGAATCTAAAGCTGTGGTAAATGTTATAGACAATACACTACCTACAATCCAGTTAATTAAAAATAAAGTACAACTTCTTGATGTAGCAATTGAGACGTGTGCCGAATCTACCGGGGTTCAGACTGTAATTAATTTGATGACTACTGAACAAACAGTTAAAGGTGTGGGGACAGAAAGAAATTCTAGTAGTGAATATGAATATAAGGGTTATACTCTTGAAATTATTCAAGATCCAAACTCACCTAAAGTTGCACCAAAGAGGTATACAGTTGCAAGAAACAGTAAAGGGGCAATTATATTTCAAGGGCCATCATCTTTTAGTTCTTCTACCCAAGTTTTACTTGATGAAATCAAGTTTAAGATTGATAATCAAACTATTTATTAATATGAAAGTAGAACAATTTAAAAAATTACTTAAAGAAGCAGTTAGGGAAGTTCTTAAAGAAGAATTACCGAAGTTACTTTCTGAACAGGTAAGACCTATTCAAAAACAACCTCAGGTAACAAAGTACGAACCGTATAAAAAACCTATAGTAAAGGTTCAACCATCTGGGCATCCGATTGCTGATTTATTAAGGGAAACTCATTTGGAAATGACTAGACAGCCGGTAACTTTTAATGCTTCAAATCATAGTACACTGGGTATGGAAGGTAATGATATGATGCTTGAAGAAGCACATATACCATCTGAACAGCCAGGGTTAGACATATCACAATTTGATTTTGTAAAGAATGCTGCAGCTATTTTTAAAGCATCACAGGAAAAGGATAGACAGAGATTCGGAGGATAATGGCATTTCAAGTACAAAAAATAAGTCCGTTAGATTTACAACCGCGAAAAGCAATTGGGGTTTCCATTCCCTTTTCCGCTAAAGCTGTTTTTAACTCTACGTATACCACTCAGGATGCTCTAAAGTCTAACATTGTTAACTTTTGTTTAACAGATAAGGGTGAAAGATTCTTAAATCCAAATTTTGGTGCTGGACTTCGTTCAATTCTTTTTGAACAAATTACCTCCGATAAGTTAGATGAAGTGGAAAACCTTATTAGAACAGGTATGTCAACTTGGTTCCCAAATGTGGTAGTCAATGATGTTAAGGTTCAAGAAGCAATTGATTTGAACATGGTTTCAGTTTTCCTTGTGTACAGTGTACCTTACACAAACATTCAAAAAGATACAGTAGTAATTAATTTTCAACAATAATGGCTCAAGATAGAGATATAAAATACGTTAATAGAGATTTTAGTGACTTTAAAGCTCAGTTAGTAGAATATGCAAAGAATTACTTTCCAGATTCGTACAACGACTTTTCACCAGCTTCACCAGGTATGATGTTTATTGAAATGGCTGCATACATTGGAGACGTATTATCTTTCTATCAGGATACGCAGTTACAAGAAACTTACCTTCAATATGCTAAAAACCCTGCAAACCTATATAACTTAGCTTATATGATGGGATATCGCCCCAAAGTAACTACTGTATCGGAAGTGTTGGTAGAAGTTTCCCACAGGGTCGGTGCTACAATTGAAGGCGATCCTGATTGGTCACAAGCACTACAAATTCCAGCAAATACAAAATTACAGTCTAATTCAACAGGGCAAGTCAAATTTTTAATTGATAAGCCGGTTGATTTCCGATTTTCCAGTTCATACGATCCTACAGATGTAACTGTCTACTCAATTAACCCTTCTACAGGTCAACCTACACAGTTTACTCTTATGAAGACTGTTCAAGCATTTTCGGGAGAGGTTAAGACAGTTCAAGAAGATATAACAACTGTTGAAAAATTTAAGACAATTACAGTTACAGATAGTAACATTATAGGTGTATTATCCGTAACAGATAGTCAAGGAAATAGATGGTACGAGGTTCCATTTTTAGGTCAAGATACAATCTTTGTTGATGACATCAATGTAGTCAGGACAGGATTTGAACCTGTAAGGTATAACCATACAGCAGCTGCAGATAACGGAGACGTCCCTTATAACCTATCTTTACAAAAGGTACCTAGGAGATTTGTCACAAGACTAAAACCCACCGGGGAATTGCAAATTCAATTCGGAGCCGGGATAGCAGGTCAAGATGATTTAATTTTAACACCAGATCCAACAAATGTAGGATTAGGTCTACCATCACCTGTTAGTATGTTAGATGTTGCGTATGACCCTTCAAATTTTCTATCAACAAAAGCATATGGCTTGGCACCCTCTAATACAACTCTAACAATTAGTTACCTAGTCGGTGGAGGAGTTGCTGCCAACGTACCGGCAAATACACTTTCTTTTTCCTCTTTTGGAGGATTGGTTACAGGAGATACTTCAACACTAGTGTTTAATAATCCTGAAGCTGCTACTGGAGGTAGAGATGGAGACACTGTAGAGGAATTAAGACAAAACTCTTTAAGAGCATTCAATGAACAGGGAAGAACAGTGACGTTACAAGACTACACAGTTAGAGCATTATCATTACCTGCTAAATATGGTTCGATAGCAAAGGTGTATGTTGCACAAGATCAGTTAACAAACCCTAATTCAACTGTGGATAGTATCTTAGATAGTAATCCACTTTCATTGTCAATGTATACACTAGCTTATGATAATAATAAGAATTTGAAACAGGTAACACCAAGTTTGAAACAAAACCTTAAGACTTACCTATCACAGTACATGTTACTAACGGATGCACTTAACATAAAGGATGCATTTATTATTAACATTGAGGTAATTTTTGACATTATAGTTAGACCTAACTACCAAGGTAGAGATGTATTACTATCTTGCACAACAAGATTACAAGATTACTTTAACATTACAAAGTGGAATATTAATCAACCTATAAACCTGTCAAGTATATATACGTTACTTGATCAAGAAAAAGGGGTACAAACGGTACAAAAGGTAAAAATAGTAAACAAAGTGGGAGGAGACTATTCCCAATATTCATATGATATAGATGGAGCAACAAAAAATAACATTGTATACCCGTCTTATGACCCTATGATATTTGAAGTAAAATTTCCATCTACAGATATTAAAGGAAGAATTACAACACTATAACAATGGCAGTATATAGAATATTTCCTACACAGGATACATTTATTTCCACAGAAGTCCCTACAGGTAATGCAGGAAAAGACGAAATTGTGGAGCTGGGCGGATACCCGGATATAACGGGGTTAGGTAAAACAAACCGTATTTTGGTTCAATATAGTACAACTGACATTTTGAATGTATTATCGACTAAGGTTGATTCTCGTCCATATACAGCAAGTCTACATATGTATTTAGCTGATGCATATGACATTCCAACCAGTTATACTATCTATGCATATCCGTTGTCCCAATCATGGTACGGAGGTGTAGGAAAATTTGGAGATTCACCAATCAATACTTCAGGTGTTTCTTGGCAGTATAGATCTGCAGGATCTACTGATGCTTGGATAACTTCAGGATTTGTTACCGGTACCACAGGATCTTTTACCGTAGGTCAAGAAGGTGGAGGAGTGTGGTATACAGGATACAGTACTTCAGCGTCTTTTGATATTACTTTAATTCACGATGTAGACCTAAATGTTACAGCTGCAATTACTGCAATTAATAATGGAGATATTGTAAATAACGGGTTTATTATTAAGTTGCAAGATAGTTTAGAATCTCAAATTTCCTCTTCGGTAAGATTAAAATATTTTAGTGCCGATACTAACACTATCTATCCTCC
This sequence comes from uncultured bacterium, assembly GCA_937862935.1. GTDB lineage: Bacteria > Patescibacteriota > Gracilibacteria > Absconditabacterales > Absconditicoccaceae > CAJBLF01. Next base: position 7,779 of record CALMEO010000055.1, read on the forward strand.
GTATTTAGAGTTTAAATGGGACGATTCTACCTACAATACAGGTAGCCTCTCGACACTTAATACAAATATTGCAATTGTCAACATTACAAACAATATTGGAAAATATGTAGATAATGGAAAACAGAGATTTAGAGTTTCTGCAAGACCTAAATATCCAGCAAGAACATTTACAACAGTCTCACCATACACAGTAAACTATGCACTACCTTCAGCATCGTATTGGGGACTAAGAGATGAAAATACCCAGGAAATGGTAGTAGATTTTGATACAAACTGTACAAAGATTAGTTGTGATTCAACTGGGGGATATTTTGATGTGTACATGGATGGATTACAACCGGAAAGGTATTATAGGGTACTAATTAAGACAGAGTTAGACGGTAGTACAACAGTGATTGATAACCAAAACATTTTTAAAGTAGTAAGAAATGGGTAGTGACGTAAAAATTAAAAAAACTGTATACAACAGTACTGAATTTTCAAAAGTCATCAACAAGTCTTTTACTACTTTTGTTCAACCAGTACCTCAACAAGATCTAGCTACAGTAGATGAATTTTTTAACCTGTATGAAAAACTCTATTACGAAATAGACGTAACAGGGGAAACAAATTCTCACGAGTACATAGTCAAGAAGAGTTCTGAACTTTTAGATTTTGCTGCAAATACGGAAGATATTCAACCGTTGTTAGATGAGATTGCACAACTTCGAGAACAAAACTTACAACTAAGTCAACAGATTTTGGATATACAAAATACACAATAATGGTAGATAAAATTTATTCAGTTAATCAAGAGAGTCCACAGTCTATAACAGGTTTTGAGAGTTTTAATTCTCAAGATGTCTCCCTAATTAACTCCTTTGAAGTTAATACTTTATTTAACCCTGATAAGAACTTCATGGAGCTTCATGTAGTTTCATTGATAGATGAGGTATTAGAGAGTGAATACAACTATAACAGTTATAGACAACTTGGAAATGCTCAATCTGCAGGTAAATCAGGAGCATCAATTATAACTTTAGATCCTGTAGCTGATGTTAGACGATACGGTTATGAAAATGGAAGTGTTAAGCTACTTTACCACTTTCTTAATGACCTGTTTTCGGAAACTAAATCACCTGTTGAGTTTTTTATTGACAGTATATCAGAAGATAGAACAGAGTTACGTTTACAAACTTTACAATTAAACACTGAACAGGTATTACAAAGGGTATCTGAAATTAAAAGTAAACTTCAAGAACAATCATACTTTAGTGAGTTTAGGTTAAATTTTAAAAATAATGATCTTTGTATAGGTATCAACATTGATACTATTGATGTAGGTTTAGATAAGTTCGTTACTGTAAAACTTTATGAATCTTTACCTGTACAATATACAGTAAAGAGTAAACTAACTATTGTCGAACTAGTAGCAGATTCTGTAGCATATGAAGTAGATTATGAAATAATCGAACAGGAACCGGAAAATTTTCCATTAAAACCTGCTAACTTTAATTTAGAAATTACAGATGATCATACTGTTCCTACAGGTTACTTTAACTATGAGGAACTGTTTACATACCCTGTTAACAACAGTAATAGTCAAATATACACAATGATCAACCAGAAAGGTGTTGAACTTAGCATTGACCATACAGACTATAAAAATTTTATTCACTTTTCTTCAGCACAAGAGAGGTTACTTAATTTTAAGTACAAATTAGATTTAATTTCATCTTCATATGCTAACATTAATACGATAAGTAGTGCTACATTAGGACTCACAGGGGTAACCGGTAGTCAATCGTATTATAACGGTATAATTGAAGGTATTGTAAACAACTTTGATCACTATGAAAGATTTCTGTATTACGAATCTGGAAGTCATTCATGGCCAAAATCAAACAGTACCAAACCTTACATTAATCAGCCAAGTACAACAGTAGAAGCTGTAGATTGGTTTACAAATCAACTCACAACAGCGGTTGCTTATGATCTGACAAACTACAATTCAGTTCTATCTACAGTCCCTTCCTACATCAAAGATGACAGTAGTAACGAAGCTTACTTAACATTCCTGTTTATGGTAGGTCAACATTTTGATACACTGTGGATTTATGTTAAAGCTGTTTCAGATAAGTACGATGCAGATAATAGACTTGAACATGGTATACCTAGAGACCTGGTAAGTGAAGCTCTGAAAAATTTTGGTGTCAAACTGTATACTTCTAATAAATCAATAGAAGAGTTGTTTACAACTATTACTGGGCAAGCGTACCAATCAGGAAGTGAACTAATTAATACGTACATAACAGGATCAATAACAGGATCTAACATCTCAATACAGCCTACATCCTACGATGGATACATAAAAGAAGTTCAAAAAAGAATTTACCACAATCTACCTCTTTTATTAAAATCAAAAGGAACAGAAAGAGGATTAAGAGCATTGATTAACTGTTTTGGTATTCCATCTGAAACATTACAAATAAAACTTTACGGAGGTCAGAGTACATCAGGTAGACCTTTTTATGGAGATTCTCTACATTATACAAGTTCACTTAATAAGTTAAGACTGGACAATACAGGCAGTCTAATAACAGGAAGTACCCTTTCACGATACGTATCAACTGTTAAACAGGAAACTAAATACACCGATGATATTCACATTATTGAGGTTGGATTTTCACCTACCGATAATGTAAATACCTATATCGTTTCTAAATCAGCAGATACATTTGATCTTGATGAATACCTTGGTGACCCTAGAAATTTGTACAACACTGAATATGCAACCCTAAACTCTTCAGGAAGCAGTAATCAATCTCTGTCTCAACTATCTGATCAGATTGTAAGTGGTTTATCTGCTTATGATGTGTTTGATTACATTAGGTTAATTAAATTTTTTGATAATACAATCTTCAAAATGGTCAAAGACTTTATACCTGCTAGGTCTGTTGCAGATACAGGTATTATTCTTAAACCACATATCTTACATAGGTCAAAAATTAAATCACCAGCTATTACAGGTTTACAACCTGAGTATACAGGTTCGATTGAAACAACTTTTATTGAAAGTGGAAATGGTAAAACCTTCGGGATATTAGATAATTATGATACCTCGTATACTGAATTGGTTCAATCTCCGAATGGGTTAACTGTCTCACTTGCACATACACATCAACAACCTAAATACAATGGAGAATTTTCCGGAAGTAACATTACAGTTACTAATGGAAATCTTAATCTTGGAAATATTTTTACTACAGTTGGAGCATCACAGTATGTGTATACGTTAAATTTTGTGAGTGCATCAAATGAAATTTGTATTTTAGACCCAAAACCGGGGATTGGAAATCCATTTTACATTACATCTTCTACACAACAGTTTAATGCTACTGATTTTTTTATAAATACAAATGCAAGTTCTATTTACAGTGCATCAAGTCCACTGGATTTAGGTTCTCTTGTGCCGATTACTTTTCCAATTGTTTTTGACCAATATTCACAAAATAGTCCTATTACTCTTAAAGCTTCAAACACTAGTTATACATTTGGTGATTGTTCCGACACAGTTTCCTTATTTTACGGTACATGTAGTTTAGGTCTAACTCAGACAGGGAGAGATGTAATGACCGTGTCTTCAAACGTTTCTACCCAAATAAGTAGTTGGTTTGAAATAGGACCAGATAACACAGTTGAATACACTATAACATATAACGGGGTTTCAAATAGTATAGCATCTTCACCCGGTAGCACTAGTTACACGTTCACACAACCTGTTGGAAGTGAGGTTACAATAACGGTAAATGATCCCAATCTAGGGGGATATTGCAAATTATCTAAAACAGTTATTATTGCTGGTCAATGTTCAATTGGACTTATTTCTACTGGATCTGCTAAAGGTCTGGAATTCAGGTACTCTAATTTTACACTATCACCTAAGGCAACTATCACAGGAGAAGATGGAATACCGGTACCATTGGATTACCAGCATGAATTAGACAATGGTAATGAAGGTACTATTTACACTGGTAATGTTAATATCAGCCCAGTTACACCGGTATATTCTACAGTATCTGCTAGAGGGGTTAAACAATTTTCAGATTGGATGTTTGAGAATGCATTTTATAATCAAATACAACAGTTAACGACTACTTATAATTTTATAGGAGTAACTGAAGGACCTACAGCTCCTACTGAGGAGGCTAGAGGACTTCAAGGATACTTTTCACCTCCATATTTAACATCCCTTCCTACATACGTAATTCCATATGATGATACTTTATACAATGTTTATTCATTAAAAAATAGTGTAAGAACAGGTTATTATAGTTTGACTCCGTATGGATTAAATCAAGGGAAACATTCATGGTTAGATCAACAAGATACAGATTACGGGTTTGATTACGCAATAAGAATGCAAGAATACTACCTATGGTGGAAAAAAAGAAAAACACCTCCATACGAGAGTAACATTTCATTCCCAGGTTCATATCCAAGTACAGGATTTAACAATGTTGGTAGACCCTTACCAATAGGGATAGTTGCTCCGTTTAAAAATTACCTACAAGGAAATGTATTTTCTCCTTCAACAGTGTTATATACCGATCCAACAACAATCACAAGAGCACTTATTATAGAAGCTTATAAAGAATCTCAACCAGAATGTAGACAGATAGTAACAGTATATGGAGAAAGATCAACCCTTTATAGTATGAATCCTAGTATTGAGGGACCGGGGACAATACCACACTTTACAGAAAGGTGGATTGCACTTGGGTATGACTACTCTGTTACAACCCCGGTAGAGGAACCTTCGCTAATATCCCCAGGAGGGGATTTGTATAATCTAGGTATCACTTCACCGGGTACAAGATATTATCAACATACAAATGGAAGAATATATATAAAAGTTCCAATTAGATCATATTCAACAACATAAACATGACACAAGTCGAATTTTTTGCATACGCTGAAATACATTCAAGTACAGTTAATATATGGTATACCGATACCTTACCTAGTCAAATATTAGGTTTAACGGTTCCCGTTTTAGCTCCAGGTTTACCTGTAGGTGAACAGGACATTAGTTCATATCTGGGACAAATAACTAACATAACGATTCCTCTAACAAATGGAGAATTGGTTACATTAAATGTACTAACACGATTTCTGTTACAACCTTTATCACCGAGTCCATATTACTATTTTGATGTAACTCCCTGTACAATTCCATCACCGTCTTACCAGACTATCGTAGATGGAGTTATTTCCATTTCACCTTCTATAAACGGGGAAGAGTTCAATGCAAGCCCATATAATATACTACAGGGGGTAGTAGAAAACCAAAGACAGTCAACATATTTAATGGAATCTGATAGGTACAAGGTAGGTACACCTTCTAGACCAACATACACTGGACCTGTAAATATCGACAGTTTACTCTCTGGGTCAGCTACAAAAGCTAGAGTACAGGATAGTTTATATTCAGATACAGGGTGGAGTAACAGTAGATATAACGGTACAAAAACAAATCAACTTGACTTTAAGGTAATCCCTTCAATTACAGGTAGAACATTTGAAGCATCTGAATACCCACTTAGTACCGTTGATGCTCAGATTAGGTATCAACAATCTGGGAGCCAGGTAGTGTTTTCCACATATTTTTACTCAGGTAAAGGAGATGTACCTGGACTTAGTTCAGAATATACACATTATATTATAACAGGGAGTGGATACACAGAATCCACACCTTATTTTGATGTTAAACTTGACGGAAGTTCTGGGGCATTGTTTCCATTACCTAAAGTAGGAGACTTAGTTTCATTTAACAGTCTTCCCTCTTATCAATCTGGTGATGAGCTTTCTTATGTTACGGACATTGGAATAATAAGTCTACCTACGAATTATTATAGGTTATTTCTTAATCGAAATATTGGAAACCTAGGTACAGGTGGTATACCTGTTAGTGGAGACTACTTAATGAAAGTTGAACCTGTCCAAATTTATAATTTGAAAGGAAGCCAGGTAAGTGGTGTTCCAAAAGGTAAGTTACTGGTAAAAGAAACTGGGCAAATAGTTACACTAAATTCACTAGGGTTTATTATTAGTAGTGTATAAAAGATTAATTTCATATATTTATATTTAAACAGTATTAAAAATGGGATATTTAAGTAATCAAGTAGTAACAGTTGATGCTATTTTGACAAAAAAAGGAAGAGAGTTACTTGCAAGAGGTGATGGATCGTTTAAAATTACACAGTTTGCTTTAGCAGATGATGAAATCGACTATTCATTATATAACCCAGATCATCCAAATGGATCAGCATATTACGGTGAAGCTATAGAAGCTATGCCATTGTTAGAAGCATTTCCAGATGAAACTCAGATTATGAAATATAAGTTAACAACTTTACCTCGAGGTACAGCTAAGTTACCAATTCTTGACCTAGGATATGCTGCTATAAGGTTAAAACAGGGAGCATCTTTAGCTATTACTCCTCAAACACTAAACTACTTAGGGGCATCTCAAGTATTTGAATCTTCAGGGTATACAGCAACTATTGCTGATGCTAGAATATTAAATTCATTCAACGGAGTAGGTATCAATACACCAGATGTTACAGCTCTTAACTCTATTACAACTTTAGGAACAAATGTATCAAAAACTGTTATAGGTACTGCTATTAACTTGACAGCAACTACTGTTAACACACTTTTCGGTTCAAATACAGAGTTAAACACAACTATTACAGTAATTGGGAGAGATTCAGGAGCTAGACTTACAATTCCAGTAACGATCGTAAAAGTAAATCAATAATAAGTATGTCATTTAAAAGATTAGATCAAGAAGATATTTCAATTAGTGCTGAATCAGTGGTAGCACCAGCTTGGACAGGACAACAATCAGTCCTAACCTCTTTTTACACTTCTTCAGCACAGGTTGGAATTGGAGCAGGACAGTACTACTATAACATCTATCAGTCAGATTTTGATGCAGGAGTTACCGGTGCTGAAGTTCAATTTTCAATAGGGTATGGAAACCTATTGGGGAGCGGTTCAACACCGTTAAATGTAAGTATACCAGGGTTGTCACCGTCTTCCATAATATATGGGCAATATAGAAATTTAATTAACGGTGATGAAAACGGTAATTTTAAATTTGGAACAGTTACTCCCAACTCAATCCTTACAATTAGTGTAAACAGATCTAGATTCAAAGAAAAACTATTACCCGGTAGCTTTAATCTAACACTAACTAGTGGAAGTAATTCTATACATTTAACTGATAATAGTGAAACATTAACAACAGTTTCATATTTAGATGCAGGGAGAGTCTATGATATTGTAAGTGGTTCAAATGGTGTTGCAAATACTTCAATAAACCAAAATGGATTTACAGCAGCTTCAGGTTCATATGGTAAGTTTTTACCAGATGTAGGTGTAATTGTACTTAATGTTGAAGCATTAAAAGCTCCCATTGGAAACACAGGGGGAGGATTAGGTATTACATCCGTTAACGAAAACAGTACCATTAACCCTACGGTAAATCTTACTGCATTTTATAACTTACTTAAAGCAGGGTCAAATTTCCAATTAAAATCAGAAGAAACAGTTACTTCAGATTACGTATTTATACGTGTTAGAAATAATGAGTTTAACTATTCTTCTAATCCGTCCATTATCTCAAGTTCTGGAGAATTAAGATATGATGTCCTTGTAAATAGTCCACAGGTTTATATTACAACAGTGGGTATGTACAACGACAACAACGATTTACTAGGTGTTGCTAAGTTATCTAAACCGTTATTAAAAGATTTTACAAAAGAAGCATTAATCAGAATTAAGTTAGACTATTAATGAATGAGTGCATACAAGAAATTAAACAAGCAAGATGCATACATTACTACTTATGTTGCTCACAAGAAATGGGCAATTTCAGGGAGTGAATTTGGTGACTATGGGATTCAGGTTATACCGTACTTAACTGGTACATATTTATCTGGGGTACAACAACTATATTACCCACCAAAAATTTCTGGTAGTTTAATTTCACACTCTTTTGATAACTACTTAGATTCTACTTTATACAATCCTAGTGTCAGAAACTTACAAGAAGGTTCTTTCCTAGTATCAATCCCACAAAGACTTTTTGGGGTTGAATTAAATCCGGAATCTGAAATAGATTTAAGTATTTCACAAGTACAACAGACTCGTTACGTTAATAGTAGTTACTGGGATAATAACTACAGTTACGATCCTATAGAAAATGTACCTGTCAATCTTGTTAGTATGGTAGATGATGGAGAAGGGGGTATTTACTTAAGTGGGAGTTTACCTAGGTCTTACATAGGTGATATTATTTACCCACATGGAATGATTATAATAACAGATCCCGGATATGCTACTACTTTACAAAATGCTTGGTATGGTGAAAATCCTTTTGAGGGAGATGAATTAAACCCTTTCAAACCTAAACCTAGTACAAGAAGTAACATTGTATTAACCTGGCAATCTAGTCAACCAATTTACACACATAATTACCATTGTAGAATTAGGGATTTTGAATTAAATTACTCTTATAACCCGTCTATAATTAGTAGTTCTTTTGGAACAGTGTACGATAATGAATCTAATATTTACTCTACAGGTAGCATAATTAATACCGGTATACAGAAAAGTAATGTAACAGGGAGTTCTTTTACACCGTATATTACGACTGTTGGGCTCTACAATGATGCAAATCAGTTAATAGCAGTAGGAAAATTAAATAGACCTGTACCTAAACCGCAGGATACAGATATGACAATAATTGTTAAAATAGATATATAAGATGGGAATTACACTAAGAACAGATACAGGTACAGCACTATCACATACACAGGTAGATTCTAATTTTTGTTCAGTATTTTTTTCAGCATCGGTCAGTAATCAGACCCTTACACTTTACACAACAGGTAGTTCAGGGTTAGGGACACCGATGAGGAGTTCTTCACTAACTCTTACAGGGTTAAATTACTGGACAGCTAGTAACGGAAACCTTACTAACAATGGTGGAGTTATTGTAACAGGATCACTAATTAATGGATACCCGGGGTTAATCAGTACAGCAAACTATACACATGTAGAGGGTAGAGGAACCGTAGCTTCTGCAGAATTGGCACATGCTGAAGGTAAAAATACAGTTGCAAGTGGATATGCTTCTCACACCGAAGGTGTACAAACCATTACTGCTGCAACAGGATCTCATGCCGAAGGATTCGGAACTCAAGCATTGGGAGAATACTCACATGCTGAAGGTAATAGTACTGTTACAGAAGGAAACTGGTCTCATACCGAAGGGATAGGTACATATGCTCAGGGGGAATCTCAAACAGTGGTGGGGAGTTATAATATACTTTCGACTATATCATCGTCATTTATTATAGGTAACGGAACAGGAACCTCAAACAGAAGTAACTTGGTAGTCACATCCGGTTCTCAATTTCAAATTACAGGATCCTCAATTGTATCTGGATCACAAATTACAAGAGGTTCAAATATTGTTAGTGGTTCTCAAATTGTATCTGGATCACAAATTACAAGAGGTTCAAATATTGTTAGTGGTTCTCAAATTGTATCTGGATCACAAATTACAAGTGGATCACAGGTTACAACCCAGACTCATAAAATAGGACATAGTGTAGTTATTGGGTCCACTACTCAAGGACAAACAGAGGGAAATGAGCTGCTATTGTTATACAGAAATCAATCAAATGTTTCAGTTGTAGTTGGTAACCCAGAAATACCTCAACCTACTTCCCTTACATTTAACAATTCCTACCGGTCCCATATATCAGCTTCGAGTGTATTGTCAATAACAACACCAACAGGTAGCATTACTTTAGACGGATCTGGAAGTATAAATGTTAAAGGAAGGGTCAATCTTTCAGGGTCAACTTACATTGCAGATGAACTGTATTTCAGAGGGGTTAAACAGTTTAACCATGGAATGTTCTATCATACAGCAAGTATTTCTATACTAAATGGAATTTCAGGGTCAACACCACTATCTACTACTTCGGTTGCAAATGGAGTTTCAATCACAAGCGGAAGCAGAATTACAGTTGAAAACCCGGGATATTATAACATCCAATTTTCAGCACAATTAGTACAAGGAGCCAATACAGCAAACTACTATCTTTGGTTTAAAAAGAACGGGACTAACATTGCAAATACAATGTCTAAAAAGACATTAACTAACAATGCAAATGGAATAATGACTGTAGATATTATTGATTATGCATCAAATGCTGGTGATTATTATGAAATAGTTCATCAAAGTGATGCTGCAAATTCAACATTAGAATACATTACAGCTTCGGGGAATTACCCAGCAGCACCGTCATTGATTGTTACAGTTAAACAGGTAAGATAGTACCAGATATGTGGATATATAAAAATACAGAGATTAAAGAACTTATAGATGTACCTGAAAATAGTTTCGGGTTTATTTACGAAATAACACATGTTCCTACAGGTAAAAAGTACCTTGGTAAGAAACAGTTAATTTCAGTTAGGAAAAAAGCTTTAGGGAAAAAAGAATTAACTCTACTGACAGATAAAAGAACTAAAAAGTACAAAATAGTCAAAACAGAAGGGGATTGGAAAACGTATTACGGATCAAACCCTGAAATTAAAAAAATGGTTAAAGAAGGTAAAAAATCTGAATTTCTAAGAGAAATCTTAATGTTTGTACCTTCAAAAAAACTATTAACTTATTATGAAAATAAGTTTCTATTTGAAAGAGGGGTAATTGAACCAGATTCGAACTACATTAACGACAATATTGAAGGAAGGTATTTTAAGAAAGATTTCCTTAATGTCTCCCTTATGAACTTTAACGAAGAGTATTAATTATTATAAAAGTCTAGAGACTGTTAGAGAATCAGTAATAATGATTATAACATATTTATTATAAATAACCATGGAAGTATTAAGTACACAACTAGATTCAATTAATGGATTGCAACCAGCAATCCAGTCAAGTATTTTGTTGCCGAAAAAATTAGACCCTAATACGGTTACTTTATTAAACCAAAGATTACAAGATGAATATACAGCTTACTACTTCTACATGAATGCAGCAAACTGGTGCATTGACAAAGGTTATAAAAAAGCAGCTGCATTTTTCAATTTTGAAGCAGCTTCGGAATTAGAACATGCTAAGTTATTGCAAAGTTTTATGATAAGTTGGAATGTCATCCCTTTTATTCCACCAGTAAAATTGATACCTGCTTTTACAAACCTTATAGATATTATTAATAAAGCTTATGAGATGGAATATAACCTTCTTATTGCATATAATAATGACTCTTTAGAAATATTTACAGTAGATTTGGTAACTTTTGACTTTTTACAACAGTTTAGACAATTTCAAAATAAATCTGTAGTGGAATATTCCGATTTACTAAATGCAGCTCAGCTAATAGATGTTTCAAGTAAATTAGAAGTTTTATACTTTGAGAATAAATATTTTAAGATATAAGATAAATTTTACCAACTAAACCAAACAAAAAACCGGTATATGAAAAGCTCATTATTTAGAAAAGTACTAGTGGAATCTTGTAAAGATACTAATAATATGAACAAAAAAAGTTCCAATGGGAAAAATGAAAAGGTTATAAAAGAAGAAGAGGAAGACCAATTATACACTGTTTCATTTTGGGTAAGAAAACACGATGACAAGTATGATTACGATTGGGATGTTATGGCAAAATCTCCAGAAGATGCAATAGAAAAACTTAAAACAGGTCAGGCTAAGGGACCATACGGAGAAAACCTCCCAAGATCCTCAAGTAGCTTTTCGGCAGAATTGAAAAGATAGAAAAAGTACAATACAGTATAGAAAGCTTGGGTAACCGAGCTTTTTTCATATACTTATTGATAAAGTATTATGAATGGAGAATGTAATTTTACTGGGGTATCTAGAGAATATTTTAGGTAAATCTCATAAAAGAGCTAGGACGAACTATGCTTTCACTTGCCCTAAATGTAATCATCGTAAACCAAAACTTGAAGTCAATTTACATACAAGTGAAACAGGAGAAAACCCTTTTGAATGTTGGGTATGTGGATTTAAAGGTAGAACAATAAAGACTCTGTTGAGACAGTTGAACGTACCTACTGAACAGGCTTATGAAATATTAAGATACATTAGGAAAGGAGAGGAAGTAGGTTACAAAACTACTAGTACAGTCGAATTGCCAAAAGAATTTCAACCGCTTTATACAGCTTCTTCTACTTCAATTTTTGCAAATAAAGTTAGAAAATATCTATATAACAGGGGTTTAACAGATAGGGATTTTTTAAAATACAACATAGGGTACTGTACTTCAGGAGAATACAGAGGAAGGGTCATTATACCTTCTTATGGTGAGCATAATCAATTAAATTTTTTTATTGGTAGAACTTTTGAAAATGCTTATCTTAGCTACAAAAATCCTGAAATATCTAAGGACATAATTATGTTTGAAAATCTTATAAACTGGGATAAACCGGTGATACTGGTTGAAGGAGTTTTTGACGCTATTGCAGTTAGGAGAAATGTAATACCAATTTTAGGGAAAACACTATCAAAATCGTTATTAAAGAAGTTAGTTGATGACAGGGTAAAGGATATTTACATTGCACTTGATAAAGATGCTTTTAAAAAAGCACTTGAATTTACAGAAAAGTTTATAAAAATGGGAAAAAGGGTTTACTTAGTCCAAATTCAAGATAAAGATCCAAGTGAAATGGGGTTTGTACACTTTACTCAATCTATTCAACAAGCTGAGGAAGTAACCTTAACGAAACTTCTTCAATATAAATTGTTATAGAATGATAAATAAAGGGACAAATATTTTAGCAGAACATGCAAAAAAAAGGTTATCATTTGATCCACAACTAAAACAGATAAATTTCCTTGATAGACGTGTGTATAAGAGATCAGAAGGGGTTTATTACCCCTCTGTTACAACTATATTAGGTTATATGCCAAAAAATAGGTTTTTTGAAACATGGTTAAAAGATGTTGGACATAATGCTGATTTAATAATGAAGAAAGCCGGTGAAGAAGGAACACAAACTCACAATGCAATTGAGGAACTGGTAATGGGTAAGGAAATTGAATGGATGGATGAATATGGGAATGCAAAATACAGTGAAGTAGTATGGGGAATGATATTAAAATTTAAAGATTTTTGGGATCAAACCAAACCAAAGTTAATATTCTCAGAAGAGTTTACCTTTTCAGATGAGTTTAAATATGCTGGTACTGCTGATTTGGTATTGGAAATTAACGGTGAAAATTGGTTAATCGATACAAAGACTTCGAACAGTCTTCACAAGTCCTACGATCTGCAACTTGCAGCATATGCAAAAGCATTTAGAGAAACAAAGGGGATTAATATTGATAGAACAGGTATCTTATGGTTAAAATCATCAAAAAGAGGTCCAAGTAGAGGAGAGGGTATTCAAGGTAAAGGATGGGAATTAAAAGTAGTGGATAATGTTGACAGTAACTTTGAATTATTTAAAACAGTCTACAAAATGTATGAGATGGAAAATCCCATTACAGAACCTATCTACAATTCGTATCCTACTTCAGTATCTTTATCTCTGTAGATAACTATTTATATTATATAAATATAGTATCATGAAGGATTTAGATAAGATTATGTTGGATAAGGTGGATAAAGTTATAAACAGTAGTTTTACATTTGAAACTTTAAAAAGTTTAATACAAGAAGGATCTTCTGGGACACCTATTGTAGTAACATCTACATTACCATCGAAAGACCGTACAGATTTAGAACATTTGTTCTACAAAATTAAAGACAGTATAGATCCTAAGAAGTATGTGATGGACTTTCTACAGAATAAAATTGTTATACAGTTAGCAAGAGGTTTACCTGGGTATGATGACACTCCAAATCAAAATCAAATAATGACAGAAGAACTTAATACCTCAGAATTACTTAAACAGTTAGACGGTATTTTAATGTTTATGATTGAAAAGGGAGCAAATGTTGAACCTTTACCTAAAGTTAGATTTGTACAAGATGAAACAGAGGCCAATAGTTTCTTTGGAAAAACAGCCTACTACTCTCCCGAAGATCAAGTAATTACACTGTTTACGTTAAACCGACATCCCAAGGATATCGGGAGGTCTTTCACACATGAAATGATTCACCACATACAAAATATAGAAGGTAGAATCGGGAAAGGAACAATTACAACCACTAATACAAATGAGGATGAATATCTTCAGGAATTGGAAGATGAAGCTTACCTTATGGGTAATAGATACTTTAGAAATTATACAGATAGTGTGAACCAAAGGTAGATATGAAAAAGAAGGAAGTTTTAGAACTTTCAACTCAGTATTTAGATAAGGTGATAAAACATTACGGAGAAAGTAAATTTTATTCCACAACACCTTATCTGAGTGTAGAAAACAGCAAATACAGTGATACGCAAGACTCTTATACAAAAGGAGAATTTTGTCATGTATTAAATGAAATAACAATATATTGGAAAAATATTTTATCTGAAGAAGAGCTTTTCCGTACACTTATCCACGAATATGTACATTATCTTCAGTCACCAACGTGGATGACACGGTATTACAAGAAAGGGTACAGGTATGACACACACCCATATGAGGTACAGGCATATAGAGAAGAACAAAATTGGAAAATAATAAGTTATGCAACATAGATTAGTAGATTTACTTTTGGAAGAAGAAGACCTTTTACCTCAATATCAAATTTATTGTGATATGGATGGAGTACTTACAAATTTTGAAAAAAGGTTTGTTGAGATGTTACAAAAAGAGGGTCTAAAGTATTACTCAAAAGAGATTATAAAACAGGTAACTAGACCTAAACATTTTGAAGCTATAGAAGGGACAATTGAATTTTGGAAGTTCATAGATCAACATGTTGGGTTAGAATTTTGGACAGGTATGGAATGGATGCCAAATGGTAAAAGACTTTGGGAGTTTATTCAACCGTATCAACCTAAAATCCTCTCTTCTCCTTCAAGAGAAAATACTTCAAGATTAGGTAAGAGACTATGGGTTAAAAATCATATTACAGAAATTTACGATACATTCTTAGCACCTGAAGTAATCTTCAAGTATAGTAAGGAGAAAGCTGAGTTTGCTAATCCAAAAGCAATTTTAATAGATGATAAACCTTCTAACTTAGAAGCTTGGTCAACTAAGGGAGGAATTGCATTTGAGTGCAAAGATGGAGAGATAGATTCAATTATAAATCAGTTAAAAGAGTTAGGGTATGAGTGATAGTTTCCTTAAAAAGGAGTTTAAATCAAGAGATGTAGAAAGGGTAAGAAACCTGATCAAGAAGGATTTCTCTGCAAAAACTACCTCAGGTACAGGTTACGAAAAGTCACACGAAATTCACAGAGAGGGTGATACGTGGGAAGAAAATGGAAGAACTTGGACAATTAAAGATGGTCTTAAACAAAATATTACAAAGTTAGATGCTGCTAAAAAAGTACTACAGGTACCTTTAAAATGTCCAAAATGTGGAGGAACCATGAATTACCACCTTCATCGGAAAATGTATAAGATTCATAAAATGTGTTTTGACTGTGTAATTGAGTATGAGGGAATGTTAAGAGTTCTTGGACTTTATGAACAGTATGAGAAATCTATGATTGTAGGAGGGGTAAAAGCTTTTATGAGGGATATTGAACAGTGGGTAATGGACGGAATCAGTAATAAAGGAAGCTATGTTACAGAACAGGGAGATATCGAAGAGTGGAAACATAATGACGAAGCCTTTAAGAAAAAAGCTACAGAAAATCTACAACAGTTTTTACTTCATATGAAAAAGTATACTGAGGAGAAAAGTTGACTATTTATAAAAAATCATAAACATGTCTAAGTTCAAAACCTCAACATCAACAACTACAACACTTGGTAAATCGAAAGTCTCTAGACCGAATATACACGCAAAATGTAAAACATCAAAACTAAAGAGTTCTAAAAACTATAAAAAATTATACCGTGGACAAGGAAAATGATACATCAAGCTTAGTTTACATACTGAAAGAGATGTTAAATGAAACTTCTGCTACGGAAGAGGTAACTGTTAATTTCGAATATTTTAAAGATCTCAATTCAGTTGTAGCTTTTGTAGGTAAGATAAAAGTAGGAGCACTTCGTATTAAGCCGTATAAAGAAGGATTTCAAGTAGACTCTGTTACTGTTTCTCCCCCTTATAGACAGTTAGGGATAGGGAAAGAAATGTATAGAGTTGCATTTGAGACATTAGGTTCACTTTACTCTGATACATATCAAACACCTGATGCAAAAAGAATCTGGGATAGTTTTAGTCACTCAGGAGAAGCTGTTAAGGTAGGTCAAAGATATAAGATGATATAAAACTCTACTATTTATTGTTATAGTTAAGATACATGAAATCAAAAAACATACCTACAAGTAAACTAAGTAAAGTTGAAAAAGCTTTAAAAACTCTTTTGGAGAGTCATAATAGTAAAAAACCTGAAGTTAAAAAAGCTATTAATAAACTAACTAATGTAAGAACATCATTAAAGGAAACCTCACTTACTACAGCTACAATCAATCAAAAAGATCCAAGAAAAGAAGATACTATTCTAAATGTTGACCCTGCAGATCAATCTACACTCAATACTTTAAAAAGTATGAAGAACACTGCAGATATTACTGTAGCAGGTAGAAGGTTGGAAGAACAGGATGGAAGATCTTATACATCGGAAGAAGCGGAAGCAGTTGGAAAGGCTTTATTAAAACCTCTTATAACTGCTACAAGAGATACACAAGGTGAAATTGGTGAAGAACCTACAGTAACTGGTGAAACAAATAAATTCAGTATTCATCTTGTTTATGGGCATGATGGTGGTGAAGATATTTTTCACTTTACTTTAGAAGCACCTACAGGAGAAGAAACAACTTCAGGTAAAGTTTACATGGATTTAAAAAGTGGGAAAGAAGAAGTAGTCTCATTTGAAGTTACAGAAGCTAACGAAGTTAAGTTTAATCCCCAAGTAAATTTAGAAGAAAGATTAAAGGATTTACTTGTAAAATATACTGCAGCAAACACAAAGGAACCAAGGGATATCGATAACTTCATTGCAGAGAGAAAACAAGCTTTAAGAGAAAGCTTTGGACAAGAAAGTATTGATGAGGTTAAAGGTAATTTTACAATTCAAGGCCTAGGTAATTTTGAATTTGTTAAGATGGAAGACGGATTCGTTACAGGATCTCAAAAAGGAACTATCAAAACTTTTAGAAAAGAAAAAGTACAACAGGATAATCCAGACTTCTTTAAACCAGCACCAAGAGCTCCTAGACCACCACGAGCACCAAAACCTCCTAAAATGTCAGAAAAGGAATATTGGAATTTACTACAAGGAGCTGTAGATGATGAAGGTACAAATAGATATGCTCATGATATGGCAGAATCTATGATACTTGACGATAGATTAGTTCGTTACTTAAAAAGTGAATACCCTGATTTAAGAACACCAGAAGATTTCTTAGAAAGATTACAATGGGATTTAGAAGCATGTGAACCAGAAGGAGAAAATGCATACGGATATGACGATGATGAGGATGAAATAGTACCAGAAGTAACAAAACATGTGGGAGACAAGTATGTTAATTACCCTGAGCATGGAGGTAAAAGATTAGGTACTTTTGATACTAAATCAGCAGCTCAAAAACAGTTAGCAGCTATTGAAATCAGCAAACATAAAAACGAATCGGTAGATGAAGATTTTGACATTGGTCACGAAGATAATGAGCCTCACATGTTGAAAGCTGAACTTTACAAAGTAGCTACTGCATCTGCAGAACTGTACAAAATGTTAAGTACGTACGAAGGAAAAGGTGAAGTTGATTTTCCACAATGGTGGCAAACTAAAATAATTCAAGCAGCAGAAAACATTAAATGTGCAAAAGAGTATTTAGAATTTGAAACTGTTGAACCGCAAGTAGATGCTGCAATTAATACACTAGGTTAATGAAAAGAACAGAAATACATCAACTTATGTTGGAAGCTTATTTGGAAGTTCTACAAGAACAGGGTCAAATACCGACAGAGGAAGTTCCAACACAAGAACCTAAACCGGCAGTTTTACCAAAGCCGGAAAAGAAACCTATCCCACAAGAAGTTAAAAGAGCTTTAGGGAAAGTTGTAGACTCTTTATTTGGTTCATCACACTTGGAGTTTATAGAAAAAATTCAACTAGTTGTACCAAACCCTTCAGAATTCCAAGTATTTTTGAAAAATGGACAATCTTTCTACCTTAAGTGGATGGGAAAATCTCCTGATTATGATACGAGAGTTAAGTTTGCAGATGTACCACCACCAAATAGACAAGGAGCATTTCAAGCTGAAATAGAAGGGAAAAGATATTTTCTAGGTTCATTACCTCAATATGAACAGGCTTTAGATAGGTTAGGAGACCTGCTTAAAAATGGTCCGATATCAACAGGTCAAGAAGGAGGTGAATTTGGAGCACCAGCACCAGAAGGTGGAGTTGGAGGAGGTGGAGCTGAATTCCCCGGAGGTGAAGGAGGATCTGCTGCAACAGATTTTGGAGCACCAGCACCAGAAGGTGGAGAAACCCCAGGAGAAGAGGAATTTGAAACACCGGAAACAGGACCAGGAGAAGAAGCTCCTACATCGCTTTAAGAATTCAGTAATATTTATACAAAAGTAACACCTACAATGAAAGATAATTTCGATTTAAAAAAGTTCTTATTTGAGAACAAATTAACAGCAGGTTCACGTCAACTGACAGAAGAAGTTAGTGAAGATGTCTGGAAGAGACTAGATGCTGCAATTGCAGAAGATGATGGAGAAGCTATGAAAGCTATCGCATTAGAACTGTTAGGAAAAGCTGGCAACTGGGCTAAGGAAAAAGTGAAACAAGGAGCTGAATGGAGTAAACAAAAGCTTATGAAAGCACACGGTATTACCGATGATGACCTAAATGAAGCTTTTAACCCTAAATCTAAACTTGCTGAAGTAATCGCTCAAGCTTGGGCAGAGAAAGACCTAGAAAAAGCTAAACAAATTATCCGTGATCTAATTGAACCGTCTAGAGTAAAAGCTAAAGACGACATTTTAAGAAACATGGAACCAATTCAATCAAAAGCTAAATTTGATTACTACCTTGCAAATTCACTCCTAAAATTTGAAGGGTTAGGTTTAAATGAAACAACAGAAACAACAAAAATAACAGAATCAACAATGACTGAAAGAGAACAATACATAGTTAGTTTAGTTGAAAATGCTCTAGGACTTGAGGGTTACGGAGATGACAACGTAATCAATAAACTTGAAAAAAGAAATCAAGAACCTCCAGTAGAGCAACCTACTTACTCAGAAGGAGATGAAATGGTAAAAGAAAATCCACTTCCAGAGTACAACACTATTGAAGAGTTGATGAAGGATATCGAAGAGGGGACAAACAAAACTGCTTTAGAGTATAGAATGAAAAGAACTAAAGAACTGTACGAAGCTTTAGATGAACAGTTAAAATCTTTAGAAGAAGGTGAACACGCTAAACATATTGATAAGAAACATACAAAGAAAATGCGTTCTGATTCAGCTCAATTGAGAAAATATGAAGCTAAGTTGATTAAAGAGTACGAAAGAAAGTACGAGAAAAAAGCTACTAAAAAAGCAGCTTCTAAAAAAGAAGAAGTTCCAATGGAAGAAATTGCAGTAAACGAATCTAAAACAAACAAAATGGAAAAACAATTCGACTTAAAAAAGTTCTTAGTAGAGAATAAATTAACTTCTAACTCTAGAAGTTTAAATGAATCTGAAGAAAATTACAAAGACCAAATTCAAAGTGTTGTCAATGGATTTGTTGAAGAACTTAACTCAGTTGAGGCTTCAATGTATGACAGAGAAACGGCTTTAGCATGGTGTGATGATGCAATTGCTGAGATCTATAGTTTACAAGAAACACTTTAGTAACATACCTCCTATATAATGTAGAAGCCCATTATTAGATGGGTTTTCTTTTTAGACTCTATTTATTAGTATATAATTATATACTATGAGTCAACCAGACGTAAAACAGTTGATAGCTCAAGAATATGTAAAGTGTGCTAAGGACCCGGCGTACTTTATGAGAAAATATTGCTATATTCAACATCCAACTAGAGGTAGAATTCTCTTTGGATTGTACCCTTTTCAAGAAGGGGTTCTACATTTATTTAGGGATCACAAATACATTATTACCTTAAAATCTAGACAGTTAGGGATTTCAACATTAGCAGCAGGATATGCACTATGGTTAATGTTATTTCACAAAGATAAAACAATCCTTACGTTAGCTATTACTCAAGCAACAGCTAGAAACCTTGTAACTAAAACAATTTTCATGTACGAAAATTTACCAAAATGGTTACAGTTACCTTTTCAAGAAAAAAACAAACTATCGTTAAGATTAACAAACGGATCTAAAATTACAGCTAAATCATCTAACCCAGATGCTGCACGTTCAGAAGCGGTATCACTACTTTTAATAGACGAGGCTGCTTTCATTGAAAACATTGAAGAAACTTATACAGCTGCTCAACAAACGTTAGCTACAGGGGGACAATGTATGGCACTTTCTACACCTAACGGTATTGGTAACTGGTTTCATAAAACATGGGTGGATGCTGAATCAGGAGATAACGGTTTCATACCTGTTAAGTTACCTTGGACAGTTCACCCAGAAAGAGATCAGTCATGGAGAGATGAACAGGATAAAAAACTTGGAGTAAGAGCAGCAGCACAGGAATGTGATTGTCTCTGGGGGGATACCATAGTTACCGTTAGGTATAACGAAACAGGGGAAATTATGGAAATGACACTTGAAGAGCTTTATAAACTTTTATAAGAATGTGACTATTTATTGTAAAGACAGTCACATTTATGAAAAGTAATACACAAGCTTATTGGGACAGACTAAAAACTAAGTTGAAAGATTTAAACATCTTACCTTACGAGGATGTTTACAGTTTTCTAACATTGGATAATAATTACCTAAATTATTTAGGAAAAGCTAAGAATCGTACTCTTATTTCAGAAAATCTTGAAATGTATAAATCTATAATGTTTTATACACAACATCTAGAAGATTCTTTTAAACTGCAAAATTCTTATGCTGGTTTTTGGAATTTTTCACATAGGTTAAGGTTTATTGTAGAACATAATACTGAAATTACTAGACTAAAATGTAAATGTGGAAAAAAATTAACTTGGACCACCTACTGTAGACATTGCCCAGATTATAAAAGAAACCAATTAGGAAAACCACATACAGAACTAACAAAAAGAAAGATGAGGTTATCTACACTAGATTACATAAAGACACTTAAAGGTCAAGTAGTACCCCGTTATAATAAAACAAGTATTACCGTTTTAGAAAACTATGCTAAGAAGCATAATTTAAGGTTAATGCATGCAGAGAATGGCGGCGAATTTTTCATTAAGGAACTTGGGTATTTTGTAGATGGGTACGATCCTATAAACAATGTTGTTGTCGAATTTGATGAACGACATCATTTTACGTTAGACGGAAAACTAAAACAGCGAGATGTAGAAAGAGAGACGGAAATAAAAAAACTATTAAAATGCGAATTTATCAGAATAAGGTATGATCAAATACAAGAATAATCACACATTTCAAGTTCTAACACCCACGGGTTTTAAACCTTTTTCGGGGATTAGGCAAACTACTAAATCAAAAGTCGTAAATCTTACACTATCTGATGGCGTTACTGTAGTAGTATCACTAAAACACAAAGTTGTTGTCAATGGAAAAGAGATACTTGCTAAGGATTTAAAAGAAGGTGACCAAATTGGAAATTTTAACACTGTTGAAAAGATTGAAATATTGGAGAAACCAACATTACTATATGACCTTGTTAATGTCGGTACAGACAATTTATATCTTACAGATTCTTTTACCTCGCATAATTGTGATTTCCTATCTTCAGGGGATTCTGTTATTGAACCTGAGATTCTTTCCTATTATGAGGAAACATTCCAAATTGATCCATTGGAAAAAAGAGGTGTTGATCACAATCTTTGGATATGGGAATATCCAGATTCACACAAATCTTACATGATAGTAGCCGACGTCTCTAGAGGAGATTCTACTGACTACTCCGCATTTCATATCTTTGATATTGAAACAGCAGCACAGATTGGAGAGTATAAAGGTAAACTTTCACCTAAAGATTTTGGTAATGTACTAGTAGCAATTGCTTCAGAATATAATGATGCACTACTGGTAGTGGAGAATGCTAACATTGGATGGGCAACCATCGAACAGATATTAGCTAGAGAATACAAAAATCTATATTACTCATCTAGGTCAGAAACAGAAACAGTTGAATCCTATATGGCTAAATACGAAAGGGATATGTTGGTACCGGGTTTTACAATGTCTCAACGTAGTAGACCATTGGTAATTGCAAAGTTGACAGAATATGTTAGAGAAAAATCTGTATTGATTAGATCAAAGAGATTATTGTCAGAACTAAGGGTATTTGTTTGGAAGAATGGTAAAGCACAAGCACAAACAAATTATAATGACGACTTGGTAATGTCTTTTGCTACAGGACTGTACGTAAGAGATACAGCAATAAGGTTAAGACAGCAGGGAATGGACTTAGCTAGAGCACAGTTATCTTCAATATCCTCTCTTAACCAACGAAATCCTGTGGTGTATAATTCAACAACTTCTAACTACAATAATCCATATAAAATAGAAACCCCGTATGGACATGAAGACCTTACGTGGCTGTTAGAATAATGTAAACTATTTATTAAAAACAAATTTTAGAATGGCAGAAAGAAATTTATTTTCCTCTTTACAAAGACTCTTTTCGACAGATATACTGGTACGTAATGTAGGGGGAACCGAATTAAAGATAGCTGATGTAAATCATATTCAAGCAACAGGTAAATATCAAACAAATTCCCTGTTAGATAGATTTTCACGACTATACGTGTACAATAATAGAAACATCTTCAACCCAAATCTCAACTACCAAACGTTGAGAATTCAGTTATACTCTGATTATGAAGCAATGGATACAGATCCGTTAATTGCTTCTACTTTAGATGTTTTAGCAGACGAATCAACTCTACGTAATGATCAAGGAGATGTCCTTTCTATTAAATCTTCTGATGAAAATATACAAAGAGTTCTCTATAACCTATACTATGATATATTAAATATTGAGTTCAATTTATGGTCATGGGTCAGAAACATGTGTAAATATGGAGACTTTTTTCTTAAATTGGAAATTTCCGAAGAGTTTGGAGTATACAATGTACTACCGTACACTGTTTATAACATGGTTAGACATGAAGGTAGTGATAAGAATGAACCAGCTAAAGTTTGTTTTACAATTAATCCGGACGGTTTAGCAGCATCAACAGATCCAAATTATATTCCTACTTCAAATAAATCCACTATTAACTTAGATAATTACGAAGTAGCTCACTTCAGGTTAATTTCAGATACAAATTATTTACCTTACGGTAGATCCTATATTGAACCAGCTAGAAAAATCTACAAACAATTAACGTTAATGGAAGATGCGATGTTAATACATCGTATCATGAGAGCTCCTGAAAAGAGAACATTCTTTATTAATGTAGGTTCTATTCCACCAAACGAAGTAGAACAGTTTATGCAAAAAACAATAAGTAGTATTAAAAAGACTCCTTATATAGATCCGCAAACTGGTCAATATAACCTACGATTCAATATGCAAAATATGATGGAAGATTTCTATCTTCCTGTTCGTGGAGGAGATACTTCAACACGTATTGAAACTACAAAAGGCTTGGATTATGATGGTACAAATGATATTACTTATTTAAGAGATAAAATGTTTGCTGCACTAAAGGTACCGAAAGCTTTTTTCGGATATGAAAAAGATTTATCAGGTAAAGCTACATTAGCAGCAGAAGATATTCAATTTGCCAGAACAGTTGAACGCATACAGAGAATCGTAGAAAGTGAACTAACTAAAATAGGGTTAGTTCACTTGTATGCACAGGGATTCACAGGAGAATCTCTTACTAACTTTGAGATTAAACTGTCAACTCCTTCAATTATTTTTGAGCAAGAGAAGGTTGCTTTAATGAAGGAAAAGGTAGATTTAGCTAGACAGATGCAGGAAACTAAACTATTTCCCTCTGATTATATCTACGAGAACATTTACAACTTATCTGAAGATAAATATAATGAGATGAGAAACCTTGTAAGAGAGGATGCTAAAAGAGATTTTAGGTTATCTCAAATTGAAAATGAGGGTAATGACCCGGTTATTACAGGTCAGTCATACGGTACACCTCATGATTTGGCTTCTATGTACGGCTACAGGGAACAAGGAGAACTACCGCTAGGTTATGACGAAAAGAACCCAGAAGGAAGACCTAGAGAAAAAATGTCAATCTTAGGTACTCATGCTGATCCGGTAGGAGGTATAGATAGGTTGGGGGTACAGGGTATGAAAGGGGGACAACCTTCTGATGTAGAGAATATAAAAGAGAATAATAAAACCCATACGGTATTATTGAGAAATAAATTGAATTTTCCACCTAGAAAACAGTTAATATTCGAAAAATTAGAGGAAGTTACTTCAAATCTATTAAACGAAGATCAAATTAAAGATTTAGACGATTAAAGCCTATTTATAACAAAGAATATCATATTGTGAAAATCAAACATAGTAAATACAAAAATACAGGGTTGATATTTGAACTACTTGTTAAGCAGATTACTGCTGATACACTTTCCAACCAAGACTCTCCAGCTATCAAAATACTTAAAAAGTTTTATACTGGAAAATCATCACTTGTAAGGGAATATAAACTATACGATTTTATATTAAAAAATAGGGGGATTGATAGTCAGAAAGCAGAAAGAATTATTAATACAATTGTCGAATTATCTTCTAAGTTAGATACTACTTCACTTAGAAAGCAAAAATACGAACTTATAAAAGAGGTAAAAAAGTATTATGATTTGGAAGAATTCTTTTCAATCAAGGTAGAGTCCTACAAACCTTTAGCAGCCTTATACTGTCTCCTGGAAGTTCAAAACCAACCTAACTGTATTGATCCTGAAGTACTTGTAGAAAATAAAACAACGTTACTTACCCACTTAACAGTGAAAAATAACCTTGTTGAAAGTAGAGATGAGCTACTAGATGAATACAGTACATATGATAAAGACTTAAAACTTTTAACTTACAAAATTTTATTAGAAAAATTTAATACTAGATACAGTCACCTACTTCCGGAACAAAAAAATATATTAAAAGAGGTTATTACTTCTGCTAACTCAACAATTCGATTACGTAAAATAGTTAATGAAGAAGTCTTTAGAGTTAGAAAAGAAATTAGAGTTCTTAAGGAAACTGTCACTGATGAGGTTACTAAAATAAAGTTAGAAGAAGTGCTCAAGTTAATCAAACCTATCAAAAATACGGTAAAAGTAACTGATGATCATTTAGTTTCGTTAATGCAGTACTACGATTTATTAAATGAGTTAAAAGCAGCATGAAAAGATCACAAGTAAAAGAATTATTACGTGAAATTTTAAGTGAAGATGGAGTAACCGGTAATGTAACAGCAACAGTTGGTGCATATCAAACTCCTAGAGCATTTGCTAAAAAAGGTCAAGGAAAAAATGTTGCAACTAAAACAGCTGAACATTTAGGGATGAAAACAGTTAAAAAGGAGAAATACCCACACAATACTAAAATGTTTGATTACAAAAAATTCTAACACACATAATGAGAACATTACAAGAAAAATATAACGGAATAAACGAAGGAAGATTTTCGAAAGAACAATTTTTACGAGATGTTAGACTTCAATTACCAAACTTAATTACTCAGTATAATGGGTACGACGATGCTGTTCAGATCCTTAAAAATAGAGGAATGATTAGAGAAGGGTTAGGGGATAAACAGTACTTAGATGCTATACGTAACTCAGATGCAAATAGTGTAAACTCTGCTAAGAAGATTCTAAAGAAAAAATTTAAAGATTTAGACGATAAATATATTGAGGATTTAGCTAAAGAGTGGGCTAGGAGGGCACTAGATGAAGCTAGGTTAACTAAGAAGAATTTAGCAGATTACAGGTATAAACCAACTAACGATCTTGACAAATACCCTTATGAGCAAATCTTAAGAGGATTAAGAGTTGAATTAGAGGGTATGCAAGTCACAGGTACACCAACAGCTGAGGATTATAAAAAAGCTTTAACTAAAGTACTCAAAAACCTGCAGAAAGATGAAATCTTCTACACAAATCAAATAGCAGGAACGAACAAAAAGGTTAATAATCATGATCAAATGATCCCTATTCAAGGTAAGGAGAAAGAGATTAAGAATAATGTAGATTCCTTTAATGGGTTAAAGAAAGCACAGTTAAAAGAGGGTTTCAAAAATCTCATCAAAAAAGTATTAAGTGAAAATACAGATTCATTACATGATTATCACAAATCAAAAGAAAGTAAAGAACCTATTTCAGAAGCTCCAGCAAGTAACAACCCTAAGGTTGAAAAACTTGTAGATGGAATCAATCACCTAATTTCTCAAGCAATTGAAGATGGAGAACCTGTAGGTGTAATCTGGCCAGGTGGAACATGGGATGAACCTTACATATATCAACCAATCCAGTATAAGAATGGTCAACTAAAAATCACTTCGAAAAGTGTTTACGGAGGTGAACCAGAAACAGAGGTAATACGTTCTAGAGATATAGAAGTAGACGGTTTACCAATGTTACGTACGTTAACGAGAATGTACAAAAAAGCAATCAAAAACCTTGGCTCAAATGTAAATGAGGGAAATGGACCGGTAGAGAAGACAGTTAATCTTAAAAAGTTACACAAGATTGCTATGAAAGCAGGTAATTTCGGTTCAGATGTAAAAGATGCACTGTTGAATTTATACATGGGGTATGGAGATAAAGTTCCTGTTTCAGCTATTAAAAAAGTATTAGGTAAGTACGATCTTACATTTACTGATTTAAAAGATGAACCGGCAACTTTTATTCCAAGTTCAGAATTTGCTCATTTATTTAACTCATCAGAAGAATTAAAAGAAACCGGTAAAGACGTAACTGGAACTCCTAATGCAACAGGTGAATATGAAATTATGATGCACATGTTAGATGCAGGTATCAAAACCTACCCAGAAGCAGCAAAATTCTTTTCACTAAACTACAGTAATATGCCTGAGCAGCAAATTAAGTTCTTAACTAACCTCTACTTTGAAAGATACCAGGATGAAGAAGCTTCGGTAGATACAAACAGTCATGAAGAAGATTTAGATACACTTAACATTTCAACAAACTAATCATGAATAAGTTATTAATCAACGTATCCCCTTTTAAAGGATTACTTACAGAAGCAGAAGGTAGACCTGGAGTATTTGAAGTAACAGGTATCATGCAAAGAGCTGGTGCTGAAAACCAAAATGGGAGAGTTTACAAAAGAGAAATCCTAGAAAGAGAAGTTCAAAAGTATATTGAAAACTTTGTTAAAGTGGGTAACGCATATGGAGAACTTGATCACCCTGAATCTCCAATTGTCTCCCTTAAGAACGCTTCACATATAGTAAAAGATTTGTGGTGGGAAGGAGATAATTTGATGGGTAAGGTAGAATTATTAGATACTCCAAGTGGAAATATCGTTAGAAATATTATTAGAGCTGGACATACAGTAGGTATTTCATCTCGTGGAACAGGGTCGGTAACACAAACTAACGAAGGTACATTACTTGTACAACCTGATTTTGAATTAGTAGGTTGGGATTTCGTTTCTAATCCATCAACTCAGGGAGCATTTATGAATCCAATCTCACTAAACGAAGGTAAACAGTTTACAGGAAAATACGATAAAATAAATTTAATCATAAACAACATCTTAAGATCATAATGGATAATTTTAGTATACAAAAGTGGCAAGCAAAACACTTAAAACCGGCTTTACTTACTGAAAATGTACAAAATTTTGAATCAAAAATTTATTCACCAATTCTACACTGGTTAGATGAGTTAGAGGGAAGTCAAGCACCTAGTAATGTTCTTAAAGCTATTAAAGTAGCAACAGATATTTTAGAAGGTAGAGCAGCTGCTATTCTAAATAAAAATTACCCAGGACAGGCACCTGTAAATGAATTTACAGAACCTTCTCAAAATTTAGTACTGATGGTAAATAATTACCTTGATTCTAAAGCTATTTCAGAAGAGGAAAAATTAGAAGAACTTTTAGAATTGGTTGACTTCTGTGAGCAAAAAATTGAAGAATTAAATACACCGTTATAATGAAAGATTTAAACATACATGAATGGCAGAGAAAATACCTTAAAGAAGAGGTTAATGATGTTACAAATATGGTTGCAGAGGTAACAGCTTTAAGTGCTGAAGATATGGAAGATTTTCTATTTAGATTAGGTAAATACTTCGAATCATCTTCAGAAGAACTAACGAACATGGATGCTAGAAATGTAGGAAAACACTTAATTGCAGCATCTCAAATAGTGAAAGCTAGAACAGGAAATTAAAACTACATATTAGAAAATACATTAAAACCTTGCAAAAACTGCAGGGTTTTCTGTTTTCGGTTTCCCGTACATATTTATTACTGAATATATCGTGACTCTATACGGTATCTACTACAATGTAAAACACTATTACGTTATTATTCAATAAACGTACGACAATCACAACAATAAAAATGATAAACAAAAATCTGTTTAAAGAAGCAATTGCTGAAGCTAGAACTGTACGTCAGGTAGCTATCACAAATGCAAAAGAAGCTTTAGAAGAGTCTTTAACACCGCATTTAAAGGAAATGTTAGTTAAGAAACTTCAAGAAATGGAAGAAGCTGATAATGAAGAGGTAGTTGACGAAAACATTAACAATGTTGAAGATGAACATGAGTTAGTTAATAACGTTAACGAAACTGAAGAAGCAGAAGAAGATACTGAAGAAGAAGTAGATGATGTACCAGTAGAAAACTCTCCAGAAGAAGCACCAGCAGAAGAAGAAGAGTTAGATTTTGAAAACATGACTAGAGATGATTTTAAAAATTTACTTTCTGATTTAATGGGAGAAATTGAAGCTGAAAAAGGGGAAGAAACACCAGGTGAAGACATTTCAGATGAAAATGCAATTGATATTGATGAGCCATCTGAAGAGGATATTAACATTGATGAACTATTAGCTGAATTAGCAGGGGAAGAAGCAAAAGAAGAAATCAACGAAGCTGATAAGAAGGATGAACAAGACCTGAAAAAAGTTGAAAATAAAGATCTTAAAGAAGCTTTACAAACTGTTAATGACCTTAAAAATCAACTTCAAGAGGTTAATCTTTTAAACGCAAAATTACTTTATGTAAATAAGGTTTTTAAATCAAATAATTTAACTGAAAGTCAAAAAGTAAATGTTATTGCAGCATTTGACAAAGCTGAAACAGTTAGAGAAGTAAAATTAGTTTTCGAAACAGTGTCTAAAAATGTAGTGGTTAAGAAACCGTCTACAATTAAAGAACATGCATCATTTGCATCAAAACCTACAGGTACTACAACATTAGCTCCAAAAGAGATTGTTAATGAAGTATCAGAACAGGTTTTAAGAATGCAAAAGTTAGCGGGAATTATAAAATAACAAATACAACATTTAGTTTTTAAAATGAACTTAAACCAACTATTAGAAAGCTCAAATACGTACAAAACCTTGCAAGCAGATGCTGCACGTTTATCAACAAAATGGGCTAAGTCAGGACTATTAGAGGGGATCTCTAATGAAAATGACAGAAATAACATGTCAATGATTCTTGAGAATCAGGCAAAACAAATCATAGCTGAAGCTAATCAAACTGGTACAGGTAATATCGGTACATCAACAGGAAACGCTGAGCAATGGGCAGGGGTAGCTCTTCCATTAGTACGTAAAGTATTCGCTCAAATTTCTGCTAAAGATTTCTTATCTGTTCAACCAATGAACTTACCATCTGGTCTAGTATTTTACTTAGATTTCAAATATGGTACAAATTCTGCAGGTCAATTCTCAGCAGGTGATAATATGTACGGTAACGTTTCTACTGCTAACTCAAAAATGACTAAAGATGCTGATCCATCAGGAGGTCTTTACGGAGCTGGTAGATATGGGTACTCTACAAACGATTATACATCTTCTACATTAACATGGCAAGCTACTTTAGCTGCAACTAAGTTTACTACAGGTTCTGCACTTGCAGGAGCTACTTGGGATGCTGCATTAAATTACGATACAGTTGTATCTCAATCACTAAAAGGTGGTACACTGTTACAACTTAACGTAACATCAAGTGACTTAGGAGGTGTAAACTTTGCATCTAAATCAGTTAGATCATTCGCAGTGTCAGGATCAAACATTGTTAACTTCTATCCACAGTTTACTACAGTAACTGACGCAGGTGTTGTTACATTCCTTGTTTCTGCTTCTGCTGCTAATACAGTATCTGGTGTAGTTGTTAATTATGACGTACAACCGACTGATAACTCAAGAGGTGACTTTGAGGATGGAGCTACTAAAGTAGGAGCTGCTACTACAATTTCAATACCTGAAATAAACGTTTCATTAGCTTCTGAAGCAATTGTTGCTAAAACAAGAAAATTAAAAGCTCAATGGACTCCAGAATTCGCACAAGACTTAAATGCTTACCATTCAATTGATGCTGAAGCTGAATTAACATCATTACTTTCGGAATATATTTCAATGGAGATTGATTTAGAATTACTTGATATGTTAATACAAGACGCTAGAACAACTGATTACTGGTCAGCGTATAACAACAAAGCTTGGAACGGATCTGCATTCGTATCACAAACTGATGGATACTATAATACACAAGGACAATGGTTCCAAACTTTAGGAACTAAAATCCAAAAAGTATCTAATAAGATTCACCAAAAAACTTTAAGAGGTGGAGCTAACTTCTTAGTATGTTCTCCTTCTGTAGCTACAATCCTTGAATCAATACCGGGATATGCTGCTGAAACAAATGGTGATAAAATGGATTTCGCAATGGGTGTTCAAAAAGTAGGATCTTTAAACTCAAGATTTAGAGTTTATAAAAATCCTTACATGACTGAAAACGTGATTTTAATGGGTTACAGAGGTTCTCAATTCCTAGAAACAGGAGCTGTTTATTCTCCATACATTCCATTAATGATGACTCCATTAGTATATGATCCTAATACACTTACACCAAGAAAAGGTATTATGACTCGTTACGCTAAGAAAATGATCAGACCGGAATTTTATGGAAAAATCTTTGTTAGTGATCTTGCTACAGTTTAATCCAATTAAAATTCAAAATACTAAAGAGGACTTCGGTCCTCTTTTTTTATGTTAGTATTATTTGAATTAATAGTATAACTTTCTATATTTATATCAAATAATATTATTAACATTTTATGAAAAGAGACAAGGATTATACACTTCATGAATGTCAAATTTGTAAAACGGTTGTTCCGGTTTGTGGAATTGCAAGTCACCTTTATCACAAACATGATAAATTAAAGTCAGATGATTATGCGAGAATGTATGGTGAATTCAGAAAAAAACACCTACATTTAGCTAACAGAAAAGATTTAAGTAATGTAAACTGTTTAGAATGTTTTCAAAAGTTCCCATCACATAAATCCCTTATTCACCATATTAACAAAGATCATAAAGATCTCGGATGGGAAAAGTACTTTATCAAGCATTTTTTTAAGGGGATACACCCTACATGTGCTTGTGGATGTGGACAAAATGTTAAACTGCTTCGACATGGTAAAAACGAAAATGGAGAAGTTGCGTACGCTAGAACAATGCTTCAAGGACATAATAACAATCCCCCTGGATATAGGGTAAATACTCCACAGCAAAAAGTTAAAATGAGACTTGCTGCAATTAAAAGAATGTCAGAAGGTAAAGGGACTTTCTTCAACTCAGGTACATCAAAAGGAGAGCAGGAACTTTATAAATTTATTCAAGATAACCTTCCCGGGGTAGAAATCATATCCAATGACAAAGTTCTACTTTCCGGACTTGAAATAGATATCTTAATACCGGATAAAAAACTTGCAATAGAGTTTAACGGAGGTCATTTTCACAGTGACCTGTTTAAAGATAGGACATACCACCTTAAAAAAACTGAGGAGGTAATATCTCACGGATACAGGATGATTCACATATGGGAATCTGATTGGTATCTACGGAGGTCAATTGTAGAGTCAAACATATTAAATATTCTAGGTAAGACACCTAATAAGGTATATGCAAGAAATACTGTAGTGAAGGAAATTACTAATTCTGAAGCAACAAGATTTTGTATAGATAATCACCTTCAAGGGAGTTCTATCTCAAAATACAGGATTGGACTATTCCATAAAGGTGTCTTAGTAAGTGTTATGACATTTTCGAAACTCAGAGAAAGTGTAAGAATGAAACACAAAGAAGGTTCCTACGAATTGGTAAGGTTTTGCAACAAGAAGGATTATACGGTAATTGGGGGTGCATCAAAACTATTTAGTTATTTTGTTCATAAGTACTCTCCTATGTATGTTATTAGTTATGCTAATAGAGATTGGAGTCTAGGTAACCTCTACTATAAACTAGGTATGGAGTTTAAGGGATTTACTCCCCCAGGATACTGGTATGTAAAATCTAAACACAAGTTTTCTAGAGTAATGTTTCAAAAACACAAACTAATCTCTAAAGGAAAAGACCCTAATAAGTCAGAGTATCAAATTATGATAGAAGATGGGTATGTAAGAGTCTGGGATTGTGGTAACTACAGGTTTTTATGGGAAAGAAGTAAATTAAGTGTTTAATCATATCCGGATAATTGCTATATTTATAGTAAACGTTAACGTTATACTACATATGGGATCTAATCACCACACTGATGAGGTTTTTACACAAAAACGAAAACCTAAGAATCCAATTAAGTTCAACCTACAACTTAATGAAGAACAAAAACAAGCAAAAGCACTTATTATTGAAAACCCGGTAGTTGTTCTTAAGGGAATGGCAGGTTCAGGTAAAACACTTGTAGCAGTTCAAGCAGCATTAGATATGTTGTTTCGCAGAGAGGTTGAAAAAATCATTATTACAAGACCAACAGTTGCAAAAGAAGATTTAGGATTCTTACCTGGGGATTTAAAGGAAAAAATGGATCCATGGTTAGCACCAATTTATCACAATCTTTATATGTTATACGGTAAGGATAAAGTAGATAAAGAATTAGAGTATGGTAATATTGAGATTGTACCTTTTGCATTTATGAGAGGTAGAACATTTGTTAATTCATTTGTCATTGTAGATGAAGCTCAAAACGTTACTCATGATCAAATGGAAACCGTTCTAGGAAGATTAGGTAAAGGTTCAAAAATGTTAATTTGTGGTGATTTAGCACAAATAGATTTAAAGGTAAAGAAAGAAACAGGATTTTCCTTCCTTACCAGAATTGAAGAACAGGTAAAAGGGTTTAAAGTATTTGCTTTACAAGCTAATCATAGACATGAAATTGTTACTCCAATCCTTAAGGTATACCAAGATTTCCGAGATTAAACATATATTTACATTTACAAAATAGGAACTTAGGGTAGACACATGGAGATTAATTCAAATTAAATAAATCTCATAGTAAAGTGTAACCAGTGTTAGTTAAGTTAAATATTTACAAAAAGTTTGCTATTTATTAATAAATCTCTATAATGGCAAATATTCCAATTTGGAACGGTAGTTCTCATTTTCAACCTGGGCAAACTCCATTCGGGTTCTATGATACAGACAGTGAGTTTACTTCTTCAGCTGATAAAGTAGCTTCTTTTTGTGCAATCCGGTTAGGGTACCCGTTGATGGATGTCGAATTACAGTCAGGATCTTTTTATGCCTGTTTTGAAGAAGCAGTTACAACCTATGGAAATGAAGTTTATCAAGCACAGGCAGTCCAAAATTACCTCTCAATAGAAGGTAGTGATACTGGAACACCTTTAAACAATTCTGTAATTTCTTCTAATCTTAATTCAACTATTCGAATTTCTCAAAATTATGCAACTGAAGCTGGTATTGGGGGAAATGTAACATTACATAAAGGAATGCTACACATTTCAGCTAGTGTACAAAATTATGACCTAAAACAATGGGCTCTAGAACAAGGTATTTCAGGAAGTATTGAAATTAGAAAAGTGTTTTATGAAGCACCCCCAGCTATATTAAGGTATTTTGACCCTTATGCAGGAACAGGGACAGGAATTCAATCTCTAATGGATGCTTTTGATTTCGGTTCATATTCCCCAGGTGTTAATTTTTTGTTGATGCCAGCATCTTACGATGTCTTAAAAGTTCAAGCGATTGAATTTAATGATCAAATTAGAAAATCAGCATATAGTTTTGAACTACATAACAATGTATTAAGATTGTTACCGGTTCCAACAAGAGAAGGTGTTTTATGGTTCGAATATTACAAAATATCTGAAAAAGGAAATGTAGATGACTCCTCAAATACAGCAGGAGGAGCATCTGGAGCATCTGGACCTGTAACTAACATTTCAAATGTTCCGTTTGAAAACCCTACTTATTCGCAGATTAATTCGATAGGTAGACAGTGGATTTATAGATACACACTAGCTTTAGCAAAAGAGCTGTTAGCTTATGTTAGAGGGAAATACACCACAGTTCCTATTCCGGGTTCAGAAGCTACACTTAATCAGCAAGATTTACTATCCGATGCTAGGGCAGAAAAGGAGGCCTTACTTCAAAACTTAAGGGATATACTGGAAGGTACATCAAAAACAGCTCAACTAGAACGAAAATCTAAAGAGTTGGAATTTTTATCTGATGTATTAGGGGAAGTACCAATGGTAATTTACGTAGGATAATGAAATTAATAGAACTTATAAATGAAGTTACATTCACACTCTATCAAGGTATGATGAGAGTGGTACACACCGAAGATACAACTGCTTCTAAAGTAGCTGATTTCGTGAGGGCAATGCCAGGTGTAACAAGGGTAACAGCTATAGATTCCAACGAAGAAACAAACACAGTCATTCTTAAGGTAAAAGTTCTCACTGCAAAACCTGCTAAAGGTGTATTTGAAAAGTTACAAAAAGATACTTTTAGATTGGTACCTAGTATAAAAAAAGTTGAAATTTCACATAAATCAATTCAACCAGTTAGTAGATAATGTTGTTTGGAAGCCAAAGAGATTTTAACCTTATTACAGGTATTAATAGGGAATTACTATCCAACGTGGTTGAACAGGAAATTTTGTATTACAAACTTTCCTTAGAACAGACCAGTGCTAACATCTATGGGGAGTCTACCCAAAAAGTTTTTTGGGAACCAGTTAAACTAAACTGTTTGATTGATAGGGGAGACCAACAGACAATTTCCGATGATTTTGGACCAGATTCAATACGTGATACGAAATTCAGATTTTTAAAACAAGATTTATTTGATACGCAGACATTTCCACAGGTAGGAGATATTATTGTATGGGATGAAGATTATTACGAAGTTGACAATACAACTGAAAATCAACTGTTCTTAGGTAAAGATCCTGACTATACATTAACATCTTATGGTCCCAATTATGGAGGTTCATTATCGATAATATGTATTTGTCACCTAACTAGAGCAGAAAAGGTTGGTGTAATTAAACAGAGAATATAACAGTGGCTATAAATAAAAAACCTGTACCGAAATCACAAGTAGAGTTGTCTCAAGAGACAGTTAATCCGTACCTTAGTCAAGGTAAAGGACCTATTCCTTCTAATTTACGTAGAGAGAATCAAAGAAGTGTCAAAGGTGATAATGTTAAACAGTTCAAAGTAGGTTTACAGGATATCGATGAAGCTATCGTATACTACTTTAATAATGTAATTAAACCTTCTGTTATCCAAAATAGTCTGAGAGTCAATGTACCAGTTATTTACGGTTCAGCAGAAAAATGGGCAGCAGTACAAAAAGATGGATATTATAGAGATAATAATGGTAAAATTCAACTACCATTAATTATGTTTAAAAGAGATACTGTAGAAAAAAATAGAACACTAGGTAATAAATTAGATGCAAATAATCCACTCCATTTTGGAGTATTTGAAAAGAAGTATTCACCTAAAAATTTTTATGATAGGTTTAGTGCTTTATCAAATAGAATACCTGTTAAAGAGTATTACGGTGTAATAATGCCGGATTATGTTAATCTAACCTACACTTGTATCGTTTTTACTGAATATGTAGAACAGATGAATTCAATTGTTGAATCTATTAATTATGCTTCAGATTCCTATTGGGGAGATCCTGAGAGATTTAAGTTTAGAGCAGCTATTGACTCTTATACAACAACTACTGAACATGTTCAAGGTGAAACTCGCTCAGTTAAAACAACATTTCAGATTAAATTAGCAGGATATGTTGTACCAGATACAATTAATACAGCTGTAGCAAACCCTAATAAATTTTACTCAAAAGCTGCAGTAACATTTAGAATGGAAACAGCAGGGTCAACTGAGATCTTAAATGCAAAAGCATCTACGTCAGCTGCAAAAGCATCTACAAGGTTCTTCGACGTCCCTATGGTTTCTAATTTACCGGGTAATGGAAGTAACAATTTAGGTATGACAGAGGAGCAAATTACATATGTAGGGTTACAGTCTACAGCATTAGCTGATAGTACAGTTAGAGACACTGCTACATATTTTAATAGATCAATTGCAGTTCCTCCTACAGGGTTTTCTGCTCCAACAGAGGGAGAGTTTCAAGTATATATTAACGGTATATTAATCCCAGTAGAAAATAGGTCAACAAACCAGAATGGAGTAAATATTGAAATTACATTTAAGGATCTAAGATTTAATTTAGAACCATCAGATCAAATAGTTTTAATAGGTAAATTTAATTAGAATTTGAACGAATGTCAAACTTAATACAAGGAAAGCAGATTAATGTAGAATTAACAGGATCCTTCTCAGGAAGTTTCACCGGTATTTTACAGGGAACTTCGTCTTGGTCTGAGAATACTGTTAGTAGTTCCTTTGCAACTACTGCATCATATTTGTTAACCAGCCCTGTTTTTACAGGATCCTTTACTCCCACTTCTTCTTTTAATTATTTTACATCTTCTTATAACACAGGGAGTTTCAGAGGAGACTTAATAGGAACTTCATCTTGGTCTGGGAATTCTGTAAGTAGTTCCTTTGCAACTACTGCATCATATTTGTCAGGAAATTTCACACTTGATAGGGTTTCGAACATTTCAGCATCTTCTGCTCAAAATTACAATATACTTATTTTCAGTACATCATCCCTGCTTTGGGAAAGTAAAAATCCCTTTAGTGAGTTTGCAGCAAACCCTATAAAGTATGGTGAACATGTAAATGTTCCAACCTTCGGTTCTCTATCCCATAACAATGTAGAAGGAGTTACGATGGTATTTAACGGTCCTGTTGCTAGAACATGGGCTGATACAAATGTTGTGACAAGAACACAAAGAATGGGGCTTGCGGGTGGTACTACTGGTACTGTAGGTGGTCAATTTAGACAAATTACTCAATATATGAGTAGAAATGGTGGTTTCTCAATAACATCTGGTTTTAATATGGCTGAAAACGCAAATGATACAGCTATTAGATTTTTTATGGGTATTAGAAATAGTATCGGTACTTGGTCGAATGTAGAACCAGATACTTTGATTAATTTAATTGGTGTATGTCGATTATCAACGTCTGATAATCTACAGCTTTTACATAATGATGGTACAGGTACTGCAACCACAATTGATTTAGGTTCAAATTTCCCAGCAAACACAGTATCAACAGATAAATACGTATTTTTTATTGAAACTGTTCCAACTGGTGTTTATTTCAAAATTGAAAGAGTTGGAACTGATTTTATTTATGAAAAAATAATAACTACAAATTTACCAGCATCAGATTTAGGGATGGTCCTTGGTGGTTATATTGTAGATACTTCTGGTGCCAATACACCAACAGGTTTTGACTGGCACGGAAGTTACGTAAAAGTAGGTTAAACTATTTATTATTGAATAATCAGTGGGATGAAATACTATACATCTAAATACGGTAACATTATTAAAGTTGATTTAGGAAATATTACTCTTGTTTCTATGGAAGAATCTTCTGAAGAATACAAACAATTCCTTGAGTTTCTTAACAGTGGAGGAACTGTTAACTCAAGTAATTTTTCTACTATGGAAGAAGATACCTTGTTTAACATAGAAAAAGAGACACAGACCTATTTAAAGAGAATCAACGATGGAGCTATTGCAATATCAAAGTTTTCTGCTGAAATACGAGTAGCTAAACTTTCTGGGGTAATTTCAGAAGAAGGACAAAAAGTTGTTGATAAAGTATTAAAACCTGTTAGAGATGAAATACTTGCAGGCCAATGGATTTCAGCAAAAGATGAACTCCTAACAATAGGAAGCAGTATTATAGGTCAAAAACTATATGAAAGAATATTAACAGAAATACAAACATATATTATAGATAATTACTAATGATTTTATTTTTTATTGCATATATTTTACTTCTACCCCTTACACTTTTTAATTATTTTGTAGTAAGAAACAAAGGTTACTTTAAAAGTACAGCTACAAATATTGATATGTTTGGAAATAGGGAATTTAGGGCTACTTGGAATAGGTTTTTAATTACCGAAGATGGGTATAAATTTGGAGATTCAAGAGAAACCATTTCATCAGTTTTAGGAAAAAATAAAATAGCTGGAACATTAACAAAAACAGGTAAGATTTTATGTTGGATATTAGATTCAATAGACCATAACCACTGTATTAAATCAATAAAAAATTTATGAAAAATATTAATATTACATGTCCGATTTGTCCAATAATAAAAGATAGGGTTGTAAAGTACTATCTGAATATTGGTAAAATTTTTACACCTGACTTCATAAAGCAAAATTACCATAAACACCTTGTATATTCCCTAGTATTGACATTTTTTACTATATGGTTCTTATTTAAGTTTGCCCATTTGGGAGACACAGGGATACTCTTTCCTATTTTTATAGGAGGATTTGGAGCTTATTGGGTAAATTTTGCAAGAGAATTTTATTTTAGTAAATTCCGTGATGCACCTTGGGATGGTACAGATCTTGATATGGGAAGTTACGGAGGAATTATTGGTGCAATTTTATTTTCTACGATAAATTGGATTAATGGTTTGTTACATATATTCTAATAATGTTACATTAACTTAGAGTCTAGGTAGGTCCTAAAGAAATTTAGCACGGTAGTTCATAGAGTTAAAAAAAGTAGATACGTTAAGTAAATACAAACTGTTTATAGTAAAACAATACTAATGATATTTAATAATTTGAAGGAGGGTTTCGACTCTCCTTCCCTATTTATTATTAGAATTGATTCTTTAAATTTTAAAAAGAGTTCATAATCTACAACTAAATTCAACAATTAAATTAATCTAAAAATATGGCAGAATCAATTATTTCTCCAGGGGTGTTTCAAAGAGAGAATGACATTTCATTTGTACAACCTGCACCAAGAGTAGCTGGAGCAGCATTTATTGGACCAACAGTAAAAGGGCCGATTGAGATTCCTACTATTGTTACTTCTTATAATAATTACTTAAGAATTTTTGGAGATACATTCATTTCAGCTTCTACTAGTTATGAATATCTAACTTCGTTAGCAGTTAAGAATTATTTTTCACAAGGAGGGCAGACAGCTTTAATCACAAGAGTAGCTAATACAGCTACAAACTATACTACAGCTACCAACACTTGGATTTCAGCATCAGTCGTAACAGGTAGTCAACCTTTTACGTTAACAACCTTAGGTAGAGGTGCTATGTACAATAACGCTACTTCTTCTAATCACCCTCTTTTAGGAGGTAATACTTATCAGAATTCAGATGGATCTTTAGTTTCTGGGTCAGCTGACAATTTAAGATGGGAACTTTCAAACATTAACCCTACTCTAGGTACATTTACTGTTAGTATTAGACAGGGAGACGATAATACCAATAACAAAACAATCCTTGAAACGTTTAACAATGTTTCTTTAGATCCAAATTCAGATAACTACATTGCAAGTGTAATTGGGGATCAAGTACAGGCTTTTGCAACAGATGACACAAGTTATTACCTGAATACTACAGGATCTTATCCAAATAGATCTAATTATATTAGAGTTAGTTCAGTTAATACTAGAACAATTAACTATCTTGCAAATGATGGTATTACTGTCAATGTTGATTCAAACGGGGTAAGCTACTCAGGTTCTTTACCTATAGCTCAATCAGGGTCTTTCTATAATGCAACAGGTATGATTGCAAATGGAGCTAATTACTTCGGTAACATCAATGTTACAAATACACAGGGCTTGGTTGGTTCGGATTATACAAATGCAATCAGATTGTTATCAAACAAAGATGATTATCAATTTAATGTAATTGCTGCACCAGGACTAACATATGCTAATACCCCGACACAACTTGATTCAATCGTTTCTTTAGCAGAAACTAGAGGAGACTGTATTGCAGTTGTTGATCTGGTTAATTACAATTCAGCTTTATCAGGAGTAACAGCCAAAGCAACTTCTCTTAATACTTCATATGGTGCAAGTTACTGGCCATGGGTGCAAATGAGATCTGCAACAGGTAGAAATGAATGGTGCCCAGCGTCAGTTGTTATTCCGGGAGTGTATGCATTTACAGATGCTGCAGCAGCACCGTGGTTTGCTCCAGCAGGGTTAGTAAGAGGAGGGATTCCAGGAGTAATTCAAACTGAGAGAAAGTTATCTAAAACAGATAGAGATACTTTGTATGCAGGAAAAGTTAATCCAATTGCTACATTCCCAGGAACAGGTATTTCAATTACAGGTCAAAAAACACTTCAATCAAAAGCATCAGCCTTGAATAGGGTAAATGTGAGAAGATTATTAATTGAACTTAAGAAGTTTATTGGAGACCAAGCACGTACACTTATATTTGAACAGAATACAATTACAACTAGAAATAAATTTTTAGCTACAGTTAACCCATATTTAGAATCAGTAGTACAAAGACAGGGTCTTTATGCTGGAAGAGTTATAATGAATGATACAAACAATACAGCAGATGTTGTTGATAGAAATCAGTTAGTAGGTCAAATCTACATCCAACCAGCTAAAACAATTGAATTTGTAGTATTAGATTTCGTAATTGAACCTACAGGTGTTACATTTGGATAATATTTGGGAAAGTAGATATTTATAATTAAACATAAAATAACACAATGGCAGTATTAGATCCGAATGAGATAATGTTTAGAGCTTTTGAACCAATGGTTCAACATAGATTTGTAATGTACATGGATAACATTCCAGCATTTATGGTTAAGAATGTTAAAGCACCTGGGTTTACGGATGCAGTGATAAAGCTTGATCATATTAACACATATAGAAAAATTAGAGGGAAAAGAGAATGGAAGGATATCACAATGGTACTTTATTCTCCGATTACACCTTCCGGGGCACAGGCAGTAATGGAATGGGCACGTTTGGCCTATGAATCGGTTACAGGTAGAGCTGGTTACTCAGATTTCTATAAGAAAGATTTAACATTAAATGTTATAGGTCCGGTTGGAGACATTGTCGGTGAGTGGATTATCAAAGGGGCTTTTATTTCAGATGCAGAGTTTGGTCAATTTGACTGGACATCTGTAGATGGAATTGTTGAGATACCACTTACAGTATCAATGGATTATTGTATATTGAATTGGTAAAATATTTATAAAAAACACTAAGAAGCCTGATTTTCAGGCTTTTTTTATGGAAAAGTTTTTACAATATATTTATATATACAATAAGTTACTAACCAAATAAAATCTATGGAAAACAAATTCAATCTACCTACTGAAATGGTAGAACTTCCTTCAAAAGGTCTCCCTTATCCAATCACATCTCCTTTATCAGAAGGTAAAATCGAGATGAAATACATGACTGCAAAGGAAGAAGATATTCTAACGAATTCAAACTATATTAAACAGGGCGTGGTAATTGATAAATTACTACAGTCTTTAATTGTTACACCTATTGATTATAACGAATTATTAGTTGGGGATAAAGAAGCTATAATGATAGCAGCTAGAATTCTGTCATACGGTAAAGATTACGAAGTTCAACATGAAGGAAAACCTGTCACAGTAGACTTAACGACACTCCAAAATAAGGAAATAGATGAAACAATTTTTACAAAAGGTAAAAATGAATTTTCATTTACGTTACCTCATACTAAGAATGTTGTTACGTTTAAACTTCTCACACATGCTGATGATAAAGCAATTGATCAAGAAGTAAAAGGGTTATTGAAAATCAACAAAGACAACATTACCGAAGTTACTACACGTTTTAAAAGAATGATTACTTCAGTAAACGGTATGAGAGAGGTAAAAGACATCAGAGAGTTTGTTGATAAGTATCTACTTGCAATTGATGCAAGAGCATTACGTGAAGAGTATTCTAGAATTAGTCCAAGTATGGACCTAACGTTCAAGTATACTAACGAAAACGACGAAGAGGAGGACGTCGACTTACCAATCGGGATTACCTTTTTTTGGCCTGACGCTAAGTGATAGATTTTTACTTTTTAAAACACTTCACGAAATATGTTTCCACAGTCAAGGAGGGTATAGTTGGGAAACCGTATACAATATGCCAATTTGGTTACGAAAGTTAACTTTTAATTTATTGAAAGAACACTACGAAGAAAAACAACCAACAACTCATCAACAGGATTTTGAAGAACCTAAAACAGTTCAACGACCTGACTTTAGACCCACATATACAACGAAAGCTCCTAAGAAGTAGGGGCTTTCACTATTTATTTACATAACTAAGTTTTAACTTATGGCAGATAATTTACAGGGATTTAATGATGAATTAGCAAATAATGCAGTAAATGCAGCACAAAGAATTGGCGAAATTCAAGATGCAGTAAGATCTTTACGAAGAGTCCTACAAGGTGAAACTGTGAGCACTACAAAAGAGTTTACTGACCTTACCGCATCAGCTAATAAGTTCAAATCTCTTCAAGAAAAAGCAGCTAAATCCGGTAAAGAACTTAATAAGCTATATCAGGAACAAAGTAAGATTCACGATACAATTACAAGATTGTCTGCAAAGATTCAAATAGCTAACGAAAAAGCTTTTGCAGCTTCAGGTAAACAAAGAAAAAATTTAGAAAAACAAGCTGAAGCTCTTATGCATATGCGAGATGAAGCTAAACAGATTTCTAACTACTATGAACAATTAGTACAGTCGACTACTAAGCTTGATAAATCATCTGCGTACTTTACACAGTTGAGTAAGGTTGTTGATAAAATACCTATCTTAAATAAGTTTCAAAAACCGTTTGAAAAAGCAGC
Organism: uncultured bacterium; assembly: GCA_937862935.1. Classification (GTDB taxonomy): domain Bacteria; phylum Patescibacteriota; class Gracilibacteria; order Absconditabacterales; family Absconditicoccaceae; genus CAJBLF01. The sequence goes on from CALMEO010000055.1 coordinate 51,294, forward strand.
AGAAGCAGCTAGAAAAACAGCAATCGAAGCTAAAAGAGCTCAACAAATTTCTGCAACTGTTGAAAAAAGAGTTGACAAAAACGGTAAAGAATATTACGTAGATCTTGTAAAAGGTGGACGAACAAGTAAGACTAACTTCCTACAAGATAAAGCTAAAGTTGATGAAGCTGCTGTTGCATCTAAAAAGAGCCCATTTACAGCCGGTATGAAAGCTATTGGTAGTGAAATGGGTGAAGGAATGTCAGGATTAGTGAAAGGAGGTGGTTGGATTGCTTTACTTGTTGGAGCTATTAAGTTCATCGTAGAATTAATGTTACAAGCAGATAAAACTGTAGTTGATATTGCAAGAAACTTAAGTATCAGTAAAGACAGTGCAAGGGGAATTCAAGAACAGTTTGCAGATCTAAGTGCAAAAACTAATGAAACCTACGTTAATGTAACCAATCTTGTAGCAGCACAAAGTGCTCTTACAGATCAACTACAAATAGCTGGTAGAGCGACTAATGAAACTCTAAAAGCTCAAACATTCTTAACAGAAAGAATGAAAATGCAAGCTAGTGATGCTGCTGTCATAACAGCTAGATCTGAAGCTTTTGGGGAAAATTCTGAACAAACCTTAAAAACCATTATCAATACTAATAAATCTTTAACCCCTAATAGGCTTCTACTTTCTCAAATAGTAAAAATCTCAGGTCAAATTGCAGCTTCTTTTCAATATAGTAATGTAGCAATCGCTAAAGGGATTGAAGTGGTTAATAAATACGGATTAACTTTAGATAAAGCTAAAAATATATCAGAAAGCTTACTAAATTTTGAATCTTCTATAGGTGATGAATTGGAAGCAGAATTGTTGACAGGAAAAGAATTTAATCTTGAAAAAGCTAGAGCATTGGCAGTAACAGGGGATATGGCAAGTGCAACAGAAGAGGTAATGAAACAAATGGAGAGTTTAACTGCTGAACAGAGAAAATCTCCTATAATTATGAAAACTTTTTCAAATTTATTAGGAATATCTGCAGATGAAATTGCCGATGCTTATCAACTTGAACATAATAGAACTCGACAAAATCAAGAACTTTTAAAAATAATGCAAGAACAGGGACTAACTGAAGCTGAAAATTACAGAGCTAAGATGGGACTTGAACAAGCAACCTTTGATCAAGCTAAAAAAACAGTTACATTAGAGGAGCAATACAAAGAAGCTGTTACAAAAGTTAAAGATCAATTTGTTTCCCTGGTTAGTGGAGGTTACTTAGATAAACTTTCAAATGCAATTAAGGAATTTGCTACTTGGATTGCAAAATACACAGGGGATAATGAAAAAACAGCTAATGAACAAGCAAAAGCTGCACAAACTACGTTAGAAAAAGGTTTAAATGAAAAACAAAAAGCTGCACAAACTACGTTAGGAAAAGGTTTAAATGAAAAACAAAAAGCTGCACAAACTACGTTAGGAAAAGGTTTAAATGAAAAACAAAAAGCTACATTAGAAAAGTTAAGAGTTCAAGCTGGAGGAGAGACTTCTGGGTGGTTCAAAAATGATACAGATAGGGAGATAGAGAGTGAAACATGGGCATTAGTAGATAAATTGGGAATCGATTATGAGGATGCTCGAGACATGATCGAAGCAGAAGCTGCTACAAAACTTCAAGAAATAAAAGAAGGAAAGAGAACCATTAATGCTAAAACAGGTAAAACAGAAACAAAGGTAAAAGATTTTATCATTAAACCATTAAATGAAGACACCATTACCATGGCAGGTGGTACCAAATTAGGAGGTAACGTAGAAGCTTTACTAAAAGAACTCATTTTAGAAGTTAAAGCAGGTAGAAATATTTACTTAGGCACTCAGAAAGTTAATGAGGCCCTTGGTCTCTCTTTAAATGCCTTAGGATAAACATTAACATGATATTTATTATAAACTAAAATAAAACACAATGGGATTAATTGATTTATTACCAACATCACCTTTAGGTTTAGCAGGAACAACTCCAGCACTTATTCCAAGTGCTAACCCTAACTCAACATTACATTATGAGTATTCTATTAACGGGGTACCTACACAAGGTATACCTGTTCCAGCTCCTTCAGTGCTTGATTTAGATGGTCAAATTCCTACTATTTCGTCAGCACCGGGTTCAACACAACAGTTACCGTATTTGTTACACTTACCAGGGTAATTAACATTAAATGGCAAACGGATTAATAAATCTCCAAACAGACCTAAAAAGTCTTCGTTATGGAAACGATAAACCTTACGTTACTAAGAACATTGGTGAAGCACCAGGAAGTCAAGTAGGTAGAGAGGTTCAACATCGTATTGACGATACTTCCCGTATTGCCCAAATGCTTGTTGATAAACCTGGAATTAAGTACTTGTTACATGAAGCTGAATTACAGCAAGTAAATGTTGCAGATAAAATCAAAAAAGCAAAGAAAAACGGAAAAACAACAGCAGGTGCTATTCTTCAACAATTAACAAACACGTTAACTAATACTGCACAAATAGCAGCTTCTACGTTAGCTCAAGTACCTGTAAATGGAACTGGTACTCATTTTATAAGAGGTTTTAATACCGATACGTATTTACTTCCTGAAGGAGGTAACACTAGATCTACTTTTGCTCAATTTTTTGGAGCCGGAGGTGTAGAAGGTGCACAGTACGCTATTGAAGGAGCTCCTGTACCAGCTTTTAGTACCTTAGATAACCCGGTTATTGTTCAAACTACAATGTCACCTACTGATGGAAGTTCCCTTATACAGGGTAAACCAAATACAGGGTATTATGCAAATGGCACTAGACAGTTAAATGCAAATCCGTCTAAAATTTATTCCGAGGGTAAACCATATGAGGAAGTTGTCGGTAAGAAATTACTTACTTTCGAAACAGAAACGAATGGAACCACTGTTACTAGTATAAAACAAATTAAAAAGGAATCTGGAATTAACTTAGGTGATCAAGGAGCAAGGAATGATTACGGAAAATATACTAACAAATATTGGACAGTTAGTGATTCTGGGGATGAAATAGATAAAATTAACTACTTACCACCTGTCACTGAAAAGGTGATTGGAGAAGTGGAAGGTAGAGATCTTATAAAATTCAGATTTCACGTACTAACTCCTGGTGATACAAAAATTTTATACTTTAGAGCATTCCTAAATTCATTTGATGATAACTTTTCTGGGATTTGGAATCCTGTGAAGTATCTAGGTCGAGCAGAAGAATTACAAGTGTACGGTGGGTTTCAAAGAAAAATTTCACTATCTTTCAAGATAGCAGCTGCTACTAGGTCTGAGATGAGACCTCTGTATCAGAAGATGATGTATTTAGCTTCTGCAACAGCACCTACATATACAGTTGACAAACAGTTTATGCAAGGTACAATAATCAAAGTAACAGTTGGAGACTACATTTATGAGCTACCAGGAGTATTAAACAGTCTTACATACAACTGGCAAACCGATTACCCATGGGAAATAGCAATGGCTGAACCTGAAAATGAAAATAGTGATCAAGCTATGCAAGAGTTACCAATGGTAATGGATTGTAGATTGGATTTTACACCAATTCACTCTTTTACACCAGAAACTGGATTAAGAAAGTACTTTACAGCAGGTACAAAAGGTAAACTAAATGACTACACCAAGTTAAACGTACCTAATGTAACCGGTAAACAAAGTTCATTTTCAGGTCAAGAAACAAACGTAAGAAACGGTATTAAAAGTGGGCCAGAAGCAAGTCCTTTATACAATCCACAATCGACTAATACTGTATATGTATAAAGATGAAGAGATATGAACATATTCCTAATTTAAAATCAGATTTAGGTAAAGAATACAAAGCTACAGTATTTTATCCTGAAATTCCCTTATCTGATAGTGATTTTTACGTAATTACTACAAGTGGGGACAGGTACGATACATTAGCTCACCAGTTCTACGGTGATTACACTTTATGGTGGGTAATTGCAGCAGCAAACAGTTTACAAACAGCATCACTAGTTGCTCCACCAGGTGTTCAATTAAGAATCCCCGGAGATGTAAGTACAGTGGTTGATAATTTCAAAAAACAAAACAGATAATGGTAGTTGATAAGGTTATAGGAGGTCCTCTAAATAAGGAGGTTATTGCACAACTTAACCAAAGAGTTAAAGTATATTCTAAAGAGTCAAGAACAGAAAAAGACATTGAATATATGAACTCTAGAACGGGATGGGTAAAATTAACTTCAGGAGTTAATGTAGGAAAGTCAGATGCTCTAGCTAGAAAGTATATTTTGATTGGAGGGGTAAAAGGTAGAGAAGGAGAAAACACTTACAGCTTGTTTACACAAGGTCTTGGATATAGACCAATGCCAGGTATTTCTGATGTTCAAATATCCTCTGTAAACCGTTTTGGATTATTAAAAGAAACAACAATCCGTTATAACTGTTGGGATGTCTCACAACTTGAAGAACTGGAGCGTTTATTTATGAGACCCGGTTTTACAGTTTTATTAGAGTGGGGACACAGTATACAGTTAAAGAGTGATGGGAGTTACGATACGACACCTCAAACTGTTAATAGTTTTTTTGAAAAAGAAGTTAACAAACAGTTAATTTACACTGAGATAGAAAACCTTAAAAAAAGTAGTAATCAAAATTATGATGCTATTTTGGGATTTGTAAAGAACTTTTCATGGAGTTATAGAACAGATGGAGGGTACGATTGTACAACCTCTATCATATCTATAGGGGAATTAGTAGAATCTATGCAAATTGCACTAGATATTCCTTCTGTTTTACCTGATTACAGGTCGGTAGATAGATCCAAGAAAGTGGAACCGACATTTATTCAAGCTGTCTTAACCTGTCTTAGGGAGTTTAAAAATGCTCAAGCAATTGAATCAGAACTTAAAGGATTTTTAGGTAAATATAAGAAGATAAACGGTGAAGATTTTCCCGAAGAAAAAGTTAGACTTACCACTATAGTTACAGATGATAAAAAGACTGTAAGTAACCCTAATGGATTTGGATTTACATACATACCGTTAAAAACATTCTGTGGAATTGTTAATGTAGCTTTACTAAAAGACAGTGAACATACTAATATAGTTCACCTTAATACAAAGATTAGACCATTAGAATCTATTGATCCTACATCAAAAATACCTACTTGTAGATTTAGGACATTTAAAGAACATACATCTGCAGACCCTAACATCTGCATTATCGGTACTATGGCAAGTACATCTTTTCCATATAGTCAACTTGCTGTAGATCATATGAAATCGACCAGAATAGGTTCAAGTGATGAAATATTAAATATATATGTTAATGTTGATATGTTATATCAGATAGTTGATACACTTGTACGAGAACCTAACGCAGAACATAGAACACTTTATAACCTGTTTAAACCTCTTTTCTCTCAAATGAATTATGCAATGGGTGAAATAAACGAATTTGATTTTCACTACGATGACACAACTTCAACATTTTACATAGTTGACAGAAAAGTACAGGTTACACCTTCTGATTTATCGGAAATTTCAATAACAGGGTTAGGGTCGACGGTAACAGGTTTTAACTTTACTACAAAACTTTCACCAGCCGTATCTACAATGGTAGCTATTTCTGCTCAAGCTGGAGGTGCTGATTGTGGACTTGAAGCTGAATCTTTACTAAGGTGGAATGAAGGTCTAACTAGTCGAGTGATTACAACTCGTAACATTTCTGGGGAAAAGAAAAAAGAAGTTGAAACACCTGAAGAGAAAAAAATCCGTTTAGAAAAAGATCAAAAAGAAAGACGGTTAACTATTGAAGATGCATTAAATGGATTTTACAATCCTGGACCAAAGGTACCTCACAGGTATGATATTGCAGAGTTTAATACTGTTAAAGCAGAATACAAACACTATGCAACTACTTATGTTACTGAGGTGGAAAGTGAGGATAACAAACTTGCAGGACCTGCTGGAATAGTCCCATTTGAAGTAAATATTGAAATGGATGGTATTTCGGGTATTAAAATTGGTCAAGCTTTTACTATTAAAAGTAAAATAATGCCTACTCAATATGACGGTGTAATTGGTTTTATTGTTACCGGTATCGATAACAGAATCAATAATAACAGGTGGACTACTAATTTAAAAGCTCAAACTATTATCATATCAGGAGCTAAAAACAAATCAAAACCTTTAGTAAATAACGGAATATCAACAAAGGAGAAAAGGGGTTTACCTTCTGTATCATATGGAAATAAAATCAAAACCGAATATATTCCAACTCGAGATAAAGTATTAGCATCAAGACCGAAAGGATTAAAACTACTTGTAACAGTCCATGCACAAAAGGAAGGGTTTTATGAAGGAACGGTAGCTTACGATTTAAACAATCCTGGTAATTTTAAAAAACAAGTAGGAGATATCCCAATAGCAGGTAGAGGTGAAAAAGGTCGAAGTGTATTTGTTAAATTTGCTACACTTGCAGACGGTATAAAAACTCAAGCAGCTCAGGTGGATTTGATACTAAAAGGAGGTTCAAAAATATATGTAAAAGACCCTACATTAAAACAGTACATATACCACTATACTGAAACTGACCGTGAGTCATACATTGATCTTATAATTGCATCTTTCAAAAAGGAAAATATGACAATTACTGAAGATATGAAATTGTCGGAAATAGTAAATAAAAATTAATATGAACAACCTACAACCTGAACCATCAGTTAACTTTAACGACAAGATTTACATTCCTAAGTCAATAGTAAAAAAGCCAAAGATAACTAATGGTGGTGAATTTGTAATAGCTAGCACCCAACAGTTCTATTCTGGATCTTATATAGAAACTCTACAAAAGCAGTACTTTGTAGGTAAAACTGCTTCAGAAACCGGGATTGAACTTCAAAAAATTAAGAAAGGGGTGAACAGTTTAAAGATAACACCGAGTGGAGTTTTTAAAAATACCGGGTTACTATCAAAGATTCTACAGACAGTCTTTATAAAACAGTTGACTTCTTCTGATTTGTATAACGGAAAGACTGTTAGATTTTTTATTAAAGATGTTTCTACAGGTAGGATTGTTGAAACAGATGAAGATACATTAAATCAAGTAAAAGCTGAAGTACCGAATATTATAACGGGGAAAGTCGAGTGGACAATTCAGGGTCCAGGTGAAGATGTAACGATTAATAACTATAAGTACGAGGGAGCTATTTCAAGAAATAGAAAAGCAATTCAAACACTTGAGAAAACTATCCCAGGTATTTCATCCTTTGTAACAGATTACTCTTTTCTCGTTACAGGTAATACTATTCAAGAAATTACAAGGAAAAAAGAAGATAATTTATTATCTTCAGAAGTAGTTATCGTAAAAGATTCTAATATTGAATTACAAAATTTAAGAAAAGCTAATTTTGATAAAAAGAATTAAAATGGTAAAACCGGAACAAATAGGGAGAGGTACAAGGTTGAGATTCAAAAATGATGTAAATGTTTATTACGTTAGAAACGTAAGTAACATGGACGGAATATGGTACGTGTTTGTTACTAAAGGAGATGACACCTCAAGAACGTACAGGAAATTAATTAAAAACATTATCCAAATAAACGGGAAAACAACACTTAATGAGGGAATTTCTCTTATTTCAGCAATATTGGGTAAAAGTAAACTTTAGTTGTTTTTTAAAATTAGTTTTATTATTTTCTTATTATATAATTATATAGATATAAATATAATTATTACTATTGTTATTAGTAGTATAATAATTAACAAAGGTTATAGTGTTTTATATTGTCGAGACTGATTCTCAAATTGAAGGGTTAAAAAATTTTAGTGATAAGGGAGCATATGTGGAAATTATTACCACAAATGATAATTACCACCCTATCTTAACAGATATTGTAGCAGTTTATTTACGACCTTTAGGAACAAACGAAGGGTACATTATTCCAATTAACCATGATGAAGGTCTTAACATTAGTAAACATCAAATCTCCCCTATTTTAAATTCTTTCTTAATACTTTATACATTTGATAGAAAAGAATTGTTATACCACTTTAATTTAACGAATTCTATAGACGTTTCACTACTATATTCAATGACGAAATTTGATAAGTTGGAACTTCCAAAAACAAACCAAACAATTAGGTGGTTTTACAGTAGGTTAGAAGATTTCAAAGACATTAACTGTCTAATACCTCTTTCAAAACTGTATCAAAAATGTGAAGAAAATTTTAAATATTTGGAACCTTACTTTTCTTTACCTCTTCCAAATGGATTTAACTTTTACAATCAGACTGCTACAAATATATTTTTCCTTACTGAACAATCAGGGTTAAGAGTTACGTATCAAGCATTTACTAAACTTTTTAAACCTCAGGAACCTAGGTTTAGTATTAAGGATAACATAGTATATACTTCATATAACTTAAATAATGTTACTTCAAGACCGACTAATGCATTTAATTCTATAAATTTTGCAGCAATCCCAAAAGCACCAGAATACAGGAAAGCAGTAATACCTCAGAATGATGTTTTTGTTGAATTTGATTTTGACGGATATCATCTAAGGTTACTCTGTGATCAAATAGGGTATGAACTGACAGAGGAATCGGCTCATATACAGTTAGCAAAACTATACTTCGGTAAAGATGAGATAGTAGAAGAAGATTATATGAAAGCTAAACAAATTAATTTTCATGCTATCTATGGTAAAATTCCACCAGAATATGCATTTCTCCCGATATTTGAAAAAATACAAATATATATTAATACTTTATGGCAACAGTTTAGAGAGAAGGGATATGTAGAGGATCCTATCTCAGGAAAAAGGTTTACAAGTGAGTTGAAAGAAATGCATCCTCAAAAATTGATGAACTATATGATGCAAAGTTTAGAAACTTCAAGAAACATTCTTATACTGAAAGATGTATTAAGGTTTTTAAGTTCGAAAAGAAGTAAAGTAGTACTATACGTGTATGATGCAATGATTATAGATTTTGATAAAAAAGATGGACAAGAAACCTTAGTAGAGTTAGAAAGGTTACTAAGTCAAAAAGGTAAATTTCCAGTCAAGTTTAAATACAGTAATAACCTATCTTTTTAAGAGTACATACATATTTATTAATGATACAAAGAATTAAAAGCCAGAATTTCTTCAAGTACGATCTTGAAGACATGTTTAACACAGTGGATATGAATAATAAACTTTTCTGTACATTTTCAACAGGAGAATCTTTAGAGGAAGTCTTAAATAAAATACAAACCAGTTATAATATTATCTATAACAAAATTTTTATACTTTATGCAAAAAGTCAAGATGAGTACATATGTACATACAATGTAGATTTAGGAAATGTCTCAAATCTTGTAAATAATACAATTCTTGTACATAGAAAAAAAGAATCAAACACACTTTATACAATTAATTCACTTAACAGGTTAATTGAATCTTTAAATGGAGGAACCTTAGATAATAGATATAAAATAAACTGGGCTGATTACCAAAACTGTATATTACTTACAAAGGGACCTGAACTAAAAAGGGTAAATACAAAACTTTATCGAATAGTTGAACTATAATTACACACATAAATGGAAAATTTTAATTTAAGAAAATTTTTAATAGAAAATAAGTTGACATCCAACAGTAGAAGGTTGTCAGAAGAGACATCAGACGACATCTACTACGACGATAAAGAACAAGGGAAACTGTCTGACTTCGGTAAGAAAACGGTTATGTCAGTTTACAAGAGTTTTAACTATGGAGATGAATCTGCAACAGTTAAAGGTTCTTCAAGTAAACCTCTAATACCTGTTATGAAAAGGTATACTTTTCAATCAATACAACCTTATCTTACAGGAACAAAACTTTTACCTAAAACAACTTCACATGAATGGTATACAGGTTTTGAACAGATAAAATCACACGGATATACTATCATTTCGTTAGAATTAGATCTTGAAACACCTGAAAAGGGAGGAGACGCAGAACACAACAAATATAAAGCACTCACAGTAGTCCAGAATTTACAAAAGGCTTTTGGATATTTAGCTGAAAAGTTTGAAGTTTCAGTACATTCTTTTAGAACACGTATTCTTATTTACCTTTCTAGGAAATGGGAAGAGGAATCACATGGGAAACTAAGTTTAAATGGTCAAGTTAAGGATATCTTGATTAACAACGGAGCAGTACCTTATTTAACCGGTCCAATAACTGTTGTAAAAACAAAAACCGGTTACACACTAGAGGCTGCCCTGTTCAAGAAATTAGATGAAGTAGAACTGGAAAAACTAAAAAGAAATTTAGAAAATACTTTTAAACCTTTTTTGAAGAAATTTCCAACTCCTGTACGTAGTTACCAAAATATACCGGGATATACAGATTATAAACTGTATTTTACACCGGAAATTAGAACTAAATTTTCATAAACAGGTGAGTTTTCAGGTATTTTCGACTATTTATATAAAAGATAAAAGTTATTAAAACATTGTAAAACATACAGGAGAATATAGGAGAACGCTACTGCAAAGTAGCTATCTCTATCTTATGTAGTCACGGATTGTGTAAACCATTAAATTGTAAAAAATGAAGTAAACAGGAAAAACCACAGTTGTAGAACATAAACAAAAGTTTTATATTAAAGAAGTATAGCAAGTACAAAAGCAAGAAAAAGTTAAGCAAGTAAATTAAGCAAGTTAAACAGAGTAAATTATGAATTTAGAAGCAATTAAAGCAAAGCTAAATGCTTTGAACAACAACGGTCAAGAAAGAGAAAAAATCGATTACGATAAAATCTTTTGGAAACCAACAAACGGTAAACATAACGTAAGAATCGTACCTTCAGTTTACAGTCCAGACTTTCCTTTTAAGGAATTAAAATTTCACTACAACATTGGTAAATTCCCAATGATTGCTTTATCCAACTTTGGTAAACAAGACCCAATTGAAGAATTTGTTAAAGAGTTAAGAAAAACTTCAGACAAAGAAAATTGGTCATTATCCGGAAAATTATCACCTAAAACCAGAGTATTTGCTCCAGTTATTGTAAGAGGTGAAGAAGATAAAGGAGTTCGTTTATGGTCATTTGGGACTAACATTTACAAAGCATTACTTGCTTTAGCAGAAGATGAAGATATTGGAGATTATACAGACGTAATGAATGGTTATGATATGGTTGTTGAACAAACACCGGGGAATCCATACCCAACCACAACAGTAAGAATTAAACCTAAGACCTCGCCATTGTCAACTGATACTACAAAAGTAGAACTATGGTTAAAAGAACAACCAAACCCACTCGAATCTTTTACACAGTTTGATTTTGACTACATTAAAAACCAACTTCACGGATATCTAAACCCAGGTGAAGAAGTTAATCAAGCACCGGCTGAAGCATCAGAACCGAGTACATTTGTACATGAGGCACCAGTAATACCCGGTACAGGAATTATGGAAGAACAATCAACATTTACTTTAGAAGCTGCTACAGAAGGTAAGAAAACAAATGCTAGTAAATTTAATGATTTATTCAATGAATAGTCATGGCGGTAAGTAGAAAAATATTAACAGAATCTGCTGGAGAAATAGTCAAAAGCGGATTCAGTTTAGATAAATTCAAGAAAAACAAAGGTTTTAGTTCCCAGTCGGTAAAATTTAAAAGTCAAGATTGGATACCTGTTTCAAAAGCTTTCCAAGAAGTAGTTTCATTACCCGGAATACCAACAGGACATATTACCTTACTTAGGGGACATTCGGATACAGGTAAAACCACAATGTTATTAGAAGCAGCTGTATCTGCCCAGAGAAAAGGGATTTTACCAGTGTTCATCATTACAGAGATGAAATGGTCATGGCCTCATGCTAAAACCATGGGATTAGAGTTTACAGAAGTTGTAGATAAATCAACAGGTGAGATCGTAGATTATGAAGGATTTTTTCTATACGCTGATAGAGGAAGTCTAAATACAATTGAAGACGTAGCATCGTACATTTTAGATTTAATTGACGAACAGAAAAAAGGTAATTTACCTTACGATTTATGTTTCTTTTGGGATTCAATCGGATCAGTCCCTTGTGACCTATCAGTTAGATCAAATAAGAATAACAATGAATGGAATGCAGGTGCAATGTCAACCCAGTTTGGGAATAATCTCAATCAAAAAATTCTGTTATCAAGAAAGGAAGGAAGTAAATATACAAACACATTAGTTGCAATTAACAAAGTGTGGACTATGAAACCTGAACACCCAATGGGACAACCTAAATTACAGAATAAAGGAGGAATGGCAATGTGGTTTGATGCATCTCTTATCATTACTTTCGGTAACATTACTAACCCGGGTACTTCAAAAGTAAAAGCTGTTTCAAAAGGGAAAGAGTATGAATTTGCTAAGGTTACAAAAGTACAGGTAGAGAAGAATCACATTACAGGTATTCAAACTAGGGGTGCAATTGTGATGACTCAACACGGATTTATTGAAAATGATAAAAAATCTATTGACATGTACAAAGAAACCTACAAAGAAACATGGACAGGTATATTAGGTTCAACAGATTTTGAAGTATCAATTGAACCGGAAGTAGGGGAAGATATTAGAGATATAGGATTAAATGACGACTGATATTTTAAACATACTAGGTAAATTAGAAAAGAAACCACAAAGAAAACTTAATGACCATGTACTAATTGTAGATTCCATGAATATGTTTATTCGGAATTTTGTAATGTTACAGTCAATAAATCCTCAAGGCCACCACACAGGTGGTCTTGTTGGCTTCCTAAGGTCTTTAGGGTACCTAACCAGGACTTTTGACCCGACTAGGGTTATTTGTGTGTTTGATGGTCAGGGGTCTTCCATGAATAGGAAGAATATTAACCCTGAATATAAAGCTCAAAGGGTAAATAAGAGAATTAGTAACTGGGATATGTTCGATAACAAGGAAGATGAATTTGCATCAATGACAATGCAAATGCATAGGTTAGTTGAATATTTACAGTGTTTACCTATTACACTAATGTCGATAGATAAAGTTGAAGCAGATGATGTAATTTCATTTTTAGCTCAAGGGTTCGGCTCAAAAGGACATAGAGTAACCATTGTTTCTTCAGACAAAGATTTCCTACAGGTGGTTGACGATCATGTAGAAGTCTATTCTCCTATAAAGAAAAAACTTTACAAAAAGAGAGATGTATTCGAAGAGTTGGGAATGATACCAGAAAATTACCTTATTTTAAAAGCTTTACTCGGTGACAATTCGGATAACCTAACCGGAGTTAAAGGTTTGGGAATTAAAACAGTACTTAAGGAATTCCCAGGGATTGTTTCAGACCCTAATTTTAGTTTAGGTTCGGTATTTAATATTTGTGAAGAGAACTTAAAAACAAAGAAAATTTTTGCAAACATTTTATACGAATGGAATAAGGTAGAAACCAATTACGAATTAATGAATCTCCTAGAACCTCGCTTGTCAGATCAAGAAATTTTGTATATATTGGAGAAGATAAAACAGCCGATAACTTCACTACAAGTTCAACCGTTTTTACGAATGTTAGAGATTGATAAAATCGAAGCATTAAATAAAAATGTTGAAGGATGGTTGGAAGTGTTTAGACCGTTATCAACATATCAAAAATAAGTTTTAATTAAATCAGTTATATGACATCACTATCAAAGTTATCTGCTTACGGAAAAGGATTTCAATTAAAAGTTCTAGGAGCATTGTTAACAAATAAAAAGTTTTTACTTAACACTAGGGATTTACTACGAATTGAATATTTCGATTCTGATGCACATAAGTGGATTGTGGATACAATAGTTAGGTATTTTGATAAATACCATACTACAATTTCTATGGACATTTTAAAAGTAGAAATGCAAAAGGTAGAAAATGATATTTTACAAGTTGCAATTAAATCAGAGTTAAGAAACTGTTACGAAGCAACCCAGGAAGACTTAGAGTATGTTCAAGAAGAGTTTACTACATTCTCTAAAAATCAAGAACTTAAGACAGCCTTACTTAATTCAGCAGATTTGTTAAATCAAGGTGATTTTGACGGTATCAGAAACATGATCGAAAAAGCTATGAAAGCTGGTATGGATAAGAATATGGGTCATGAATACAACAAGGATATTGAAAGTCGATATAGACAAGACTATAGGCCAACTATTCCAACACCTTGGCCATTAATTAACGAAAGTGTACAAGGAGGATGGGGACCTGGAGATTTAGTAATTGTGTTTGGAAATCCTGGAGGAGGAAAGTCATGGACTATGGTTGCTGCTGCTGGTCATGCTGTACAAATGGGATATAATGTAAACTATTACACTTTAGAGTTAGGTGAGGATTATGTTGGTAAACGTTTTGATTGTTATTTTACTGGATATAGTATTCAAGATGTTAATAGCCACAGAAGTGAAGTTGAAAATGTTGTAAGTAAATTAAAAGGTAAGTTAATTGTCAAGGAGTATCCACCTAAAGGAGCCTCAATTAATACTATTAAATCTCATATCCAAAAATGTATTGACATGGGTCACAAACCCGACATGATTATTATTGACTACATTGACTATCTCAAAGCTCCTTCAAGACATAAATACTCAGAACGTAAAGATGAAATTGATGATGTATTTATTGCAGCAAAAGGTTTAGCTAAAGAGTTACAAATTTCAATCCTTACACCTTCTCAGGTAAATAGAGCAGGAGCAAAAGATGATGTGATCGAAGGAGATAAAGCTGCTGGTTCTTACGATAAGATGATGGTTGCAGATATTTGTTTATCATTATCAAGAAAAAAAGAAGATAAGGTATTGGGTACAGGTAGATTTCACTTTATGAAAAACAGGTACGGTATGGACGGTATGACATATGATGCAAAAGTTAATACAAATAATGGACATATCGAAATACTTGGTGGAACAATACTTGAAGAATCTTCAGATAAAAATCGAGGAGGATATAAGGAAGTAGCTCAGAGGTTTTTTGCATTAGAACATTCACAATCCGGTAGTTAACCCTATTTATTTTTACATTGTCAAATCATAAAAAATAAGTTACATGAGTATTAAAGATGAACGAATAGTTTATAAACCCTTTGAGTACCCAGTTGCATATGACTACTGGTTAAAAGCACATCAAGCTCACTGGTTACACACAGAAGTTCCAATGTCACAAGACGTATCAGATTGGAATTCAAATTTAAAAGATCACGAAAAAAACCTTATCGGAGGAATCTTAAAAGGATTTGCACAAACAGAAACAGTTGTTAATGATTATTGGACATCACTTGTTACAAAGTGGTTTAGGAAACCGGAAATTATTATGATGGCTACTACTTTTGGAGCATTTGAAACAATTCATGCTGAAGCTTATTCACTTCTGAATGAACAGTTAGGGTTGAATAATTTTGCAGAATTTTTAGAAGACGAATCAACAGCAGCTAAAATTCAAGCTTTAATGGATGTTCGTGATGGAAATTCAGGAGAAACAAATTGGCACGAAGTGGCTAGATCGTTAGCTATCTTTTCAGCATTTACCGAAGGAGTAAATCTATTTTCTTCCTTTGCAGTACTACTTTCTTTTAAAATGAGAAACAAACTTAAAGGAGTAGGTCAAATCGTAGAATGGTCAGTAAGAGATGAATCACTTCACTCCGATGCTGGTTGTTGGTTATTTAAACAGTTATTACAAGAACATCCAGAACTTAGAACAGAAAAACTTATCAAAGATATTGAAGAAGCTGCTAAAATGGCACTTCAATTGGAGTTTGATTTTATTGATAAAGTTTTTGAAATGGGAGATTTAGAAAATCTTACCAAGGATGAATTAAAGAATTTTATCAAACACAGGGTTAATACTAAGATGGGTGACCTAGGTTTAAAACCTATTATTCCTTCAGATCAAATTGATAAAGGAGCTTTGAAACAGATGTTATGGTTTGATAGTTTGACAGGAGGTAAGATGCATTCAGATTTCTTCGCAGTCAGAGTTACTTCGTACAGTAAAGGGCATATGGATTGGGATACAAATAACGTTTTCTAATGTTGCTCGAATAGTAAAAAAATCTTTTTCTTGCCTATTTATTATAAAGAAGTATTATGATAAACTGGCAAGAAATTTATAAAAAATTCCTACAGGAAAGAGAAACTACTAAATTAGTAGAAGTTACACATCGACATCACATTGTTCCAAGATACGAACAAGGAGGTAATGAGGAGGATAATTTGGTGAGACTATCCGTAAGAGATCATGCTACAGCACATTGGATACGGTATAAATGGCTTGGGAAGCTACAAGATAAAGTCGCATGGCTGATGCTATCAGGTAAGACAGTAGAAGGAGAAAGGCTTAGAGTACAGCTTGCATTTGAGAAGTATACTATTGAGGATAGAAGGTATATCATGAAAACTAGAAATCCAATGTGTATTTCTAAAAACATGGAAAAATCCTTAGAAACTAAAAGACAGAGGTACGGGGGAAAATATCATTCTGAACGAGGGCTTGAAAATATGAGAACACTTAACAATACAGGAGGACAACACACACCGGAAGCTATTGAGAAACGTAAACAATCACTAAAGCAAACCTTAGAAGGGTTAGGGAAAGAAGGAAGAAGGGAAAAATATGCAAGAGTAGGTGAATCAAATGGTAATTTTGGAACAAAGAGACCAGGAGAGTTGGCAGGTAATTACGGTAAATCAAAAGGAACTTATACAATTACACACCCAGACAAAAGCCAAGAAGTGTTTGATAATCTAAAAGAAGCACTAAGAATTTACGATGAAGGAACTTTAAAAAGGAATAGAAACACAGAAACTCCAGTAAAAGGAGGAAAATTAAAAGGATGTTTAATTATGTACGAAGAAAATACAAATTACGGAAACAACAAAAACCAAATTAAATGAATATAGATTACAGTAAATGGGAGCCAGAGAAGGACTACCCATCTTGGATGAATGAGGTTTCTTTGTCAACTATTTCAAAAGGGTATTTACTACCTGATGAAACGCCAAAGAAAGCTTATAAAAGAGTTGCTGATGCAGTAGCTAAAAGGTTAGATCGTCCAGATCTAGCTAACAAATTTTTTAAGTACATGTGGAAAGGATGGTTAAATTTAGCATCACCAGTTCTTTCAAATACAGGTACAGATAGAGGTTTACCTATTTCATGCTTTGGAATAGATACACCAGATTCAATCAGAGGGATTGGATTAACAAACGCAGAGTTAATGAGATTAACTTCTCTAGGAGGTGGAGTAGGAATTGGATTAAACAGAGTTAGAGGAAGAGGTTCTAAAATCGGAAATGGAGAAACAGGACACTCTGAAGGTGTTATTCCATGGGCTAAGATTTACGATTCAACTATCATTGCTACAAATCAAGGAGCAGTTAGAAGAGGAGCAGCTTCAGTAAATCTTGATATCAATCACCTTGACATTAAAGAGTTTTTACGTATCAGAAGACCTCAAGGAGATCCAAACAGACAATGTTTAAACTTACACCAGTGTATTGCTGTTGATGATAAG
Organism: uncultured bacterium; assembly: GCA_937862935.1. Classification (GTDB taxonomy): domain Bacteria; phylum Patescibacteriota; class Gracilibacteria; order Absconditabacterales; family Absconditicoccaceae; genus CAJBLF01. Next base: position 68,807 of record CALMEO010000055.1, read on the forward strand.
TTTATGCAAAGATTAGAACACAGAGATCCTGAAGCAATGGAACTATGGGTTGAAATTCTTAAGTCGAGAGTTGAAACAGGAGAACCTTACTTGATGTTTAAAGACAACGTTAATAATGCAAATCCACCTGCATATGTCAAAAATAACTTAGACGTTACAATGACAAATATCTGTTCAGAGATTGCATTACACACTGATGAAGAACATTCATTTGTATGTTGTTTATCTTCAGTAAACATTACAAAATACGAAGAGTGGAAAGATTCAGATTTAATTGAAACGGCTATTTACTTTTTAGATGGAGTATTAGAGGAGTTTTTAGTTAAAACCAATGGAAAAGATTCACTAATTAGAGCACACCGTTCTGCTAAGAAAGGAAGAGCATTAGGATTAGGTGTTTTAGGGTGGCATTCATTCCTACAACAAAAAGGAATTCCATTCGTATCAATTGCTGCTACATCTTGGACAAACAAGATTTTCTCTCAGATAAAAGCACAAGCTGAAGCAGCTTCCAGAAAATTAGCAGAAGAGTACGGTGAACCAGTTTGGTGTAAAGGAACAGGTATGAGAAATACACACCTTATTGCTATTGCACCTACAGTTTCGAACTCTACAATATCAGGAGGAGTTTCAGCAGGTATTGAACCGATACCAGCTAATGTGTATACGTTTAATTCTTCTAAAGGAACTTTCATTAGAAAGAATCCGGTATTAGAAAAATATCTAGAAGATAAAGGACACAATACAGATGAAGTTTGGAAACAAATTTTACAAGATAAGGGTTCTATTGCAAATTTACCAGAAGATATAATGCCAGTAGAAGATAAGGAAGTTTTCTTAACATTTGCAGAAATCAACCAATTGGGATTAGTAGAACAAGCTTCAGTAAGACAGAAGTATATAGATCAAGCTCAATCACTAAATTTAGCATTCGACCCAGGTGATAGTCCTAAGTTTATTAACTTAGTTCATCAAACAGCTTGGAAATTAGGATTGAAAACACTTTATTACTTAAGAACCGATAGTGTCATTTCAGGGGATTTAGGGAGTAGAACTTCTGAAAATTGTTTGAGTTGTGATGGATAGTTAACCAATTTCACCGCCTATTTATAATAAACGGTGAAATATGGTAGTATATAAAATTACATGTGAGAAAGATGGTAGGTCGTATATTGGAGCTACAATTAACTCACATCATAGGAGATTAGAACATTTTAACCATCTTAGAAAAAATAGACATCATAATATTTTTTTACAAAGAGCTTTTAATAAGTACGGAGAGGAGTCTTTTACTTATGAAATTTTAGAAAGGTTTAAAGATCTGGAAAAAATGTGGAATAGAGAGGAGGAACTTGTAAATACGTTACCTAACCTGTATAATATGATGCCCGGAGGTATTAGAGGACCTCGAATGTACGGTAAAGATAATCCGAAATTTGGAAAACCAATTTCAGAGCAACAGAGAAGATTACAGAGTGAAGCTATGTCAGGGGAAAATCATCCTCAATTTGGAAAATCATACTATAATAACGGAGAACAACAGGTGGTACTTTCAAAACAAGAAGTAGAAAAGTACTTAAAACAAGGGTGGAAGAAAGGTAGGTTAGATACAAGAGGTCAAAATAATCCAATGCATACCCATAATATTGATTTTTCAGGAATCAATAATCCAAATGTAAAACATTATAAAGACTTTGAAAAAATTGAAGACTTAAGAAGTAAAAAGAAAACTTGGAATGAAATAGCCAAGGAGTTGGGTAAAAAAAGTCCTGAAGCTTTGCGAAAATCATATACAAACTTTAAAAAATTAAAATAGATGGGAGCAGTTATAACAATAAGTTTACTTATAATTGCTATATTGATATACATTATAAATGATCTTAAGGGAGAACTAAAGGATTTAAGTGATACTTTACTTGAACAAGAAGATCAACACAAAGAAGATATAAAGAAAGCAAGACAAGATTCTAAATTTAGATCTTCTGCAGTAAATTGGGGCAAAGCAATTGAACACTTTGTCCCGTTTACGTCTAAATTTCCTATCCCACCTGAAGATGTTTCCTTTTTAGGAATGCCTGTAGATTTTGTAGGTTTTACAGAAACTGATGACCCTAAAAAATGTAGTGTACACTTTATTGAAGTAAAAAGTGGAGGTTCTAATATTACGAAAAAACAGTACAATATTAGGGAAGCTATCAAAAATAACAGAGTACATTGGCATACGATTAGGGTTGATGCAAATAACCTATAAAAAATTTTGTAAAATGAAAAAATTTTAATATCTTTATCAAAAATATAGAAACTATGTCAAAAACATCTGCAAAAAGTAAATACGAGCAGTTAATGGAATGGATTCCAACTCTAGGAAGAGTAAAAGAGGAAAAAGCTAAGGAAACAACAAAGTTCAGCAAAGCTGATCATTACAAACGTCAAGGAGCATATGGCAAAGCAAGTTATTAAGTTTTATGCTGATTGGTGCGGTCCTTGTAGAATGTATACACCAACCTTCGATAGAGTTAAGGAGGAACTTCAGAGTGATGAAATTTCATTCAAAGAAGTGAATGTTGAAAATGACCCTGAAAACTTAGCAGCAGAATACAAAGTTAGGGGAATTCCACTTACAGTTGTTGTTGATAACGGTGAAGTAAGAACAGAATCAGGAAGGTTATCTGAAGAAATGTTAAAAAAATTGATTAACGGATAAAAACATGATAGAGGTTTTAAGACATACGTTTGGATTGTGTGGTGAAGGACATCCGCATTTACTAACCTTAACACCTTTGTTAGTTGGAATAGTGAGGTACTATCACTATATTTCACACAAAATAAAAACACTATGCAAGAAGATTTGGTATCGTTGTACGACTATTTGGGGTATGCAGCAGGAGGATCTTTAGGAAAAGAAGTAGCAGAAGCTGCTATAAAAGCTAAAGAGACTATCGGAAAAAGAGAAGTAAATAATAAAAAATACACAGGTAGTGTAATGTTGTATCGTAGAGCTTTTTTAAAAGAGTTTTTTGATGCAAAAAGAAAATAACGTTTGCCTATACGTTTAAAAATACCTGGCTTATGTAAATCTTAAGTTATGTTAGAATTTAACAAACCTAAATGCCACGTAATTGTTAGTCTCAGTGGCGGGATGGACTCAAGTACATTGTTACTTAGATGTCTAAAAGAGTACGATAGTGTAACAGCTATCTCATTTGACTATGGTCAAAAACATAGAGTAGAGCTAGAGAAAGCTCAATCATTGGTAGATTACTTAAATTCCACTTTAACCAAAGTAGAAGGACTATCTCAAGAACATCAAGATTTTTTTGAAGAAAATGGTATAGATGTCGATTCTCTTATAAAAAGTAAAAAACAGGAATACGGACCTATTAAATACCATCAAATTAGGTTAGATGGATTGGTAAACCTACTTGATTCAACTTTAGTAACAGGAGGTAAGGATGTACCTGAAGGTCACTATGCTGAAGATAATCAAAAAGCAACTGTTGTACCTAACAGAAATAAGATTTTTTCATCTATTACTCAAGCGGTAGCTTTATCAATTGCAAATAGAACAGGAGAGACTTGTGATATTGCTTTAGGAATCCATAACGGAGATCACGAAATCTATCCGGACTGTAGACAAGAATTTAGAGATGCAGATGATGCTGCCTTTAGAATCGGAAACTGGGATGCTGATAGAGTAGGATTCTTTACTCCGTATTTAGAAGGAGACAAATTTACTATCTTACAAGATGGAGAAGTATTGTGTACAGAGCTGGGATTAGACTTCAATGAAGTTTATAAAAGAACTAACACTTCTTATAAACCATATCCTTCGGGAAATAGTGACTATAAGTCAGCTTCGAGTGTAGAAAGGGTTCTAGCTTTTATTAAATTAGGAGTAGCAGATCCGGTACAATATGAAGACGAAACAGGACCAGTAGGGTGGGAAGTAGCAAAAGCTCATGCTATACAGATTGAAGAAGATTTCTTAAAAGAAAATAAATAGAGTAGTACCTAATGGAATGGTAGTTCCGAACTATTTATAATAAAGGAACTGCCATGCATTACGTATATATTACTACAAATCTTATTAACAAGAAATACTATATAGGAAAACATAAAGGAGAAGTTGATGATAGGTATCTTGGATCAGGAGTAGTTTTAAAGCAAGCTATAGAAAAATACGGAAAAGATAATTTTGAAAAAGAAATCTTAGTAATTTGTTCAACAGAGGAAGAAGCTAATCACTGGGAGAGAATCACTATACAGGAACATCTATCAGATCCAAACTGCTACAATATCGCCCCAGGAGGAGAGGGAGGTTATACAATTAAGCATTTTTCTGAAGAAGAAAAACAGAAAGTAAGGCAGAAAGCATCAAAAAGTTATAAACAGTACATAATATCTCACCCAGAGGAAGTAAAATCTCGGCAGGAGAGACAAAAAGTAACGTTACTTTCCAATATAGAAAATCATAGAAAAGCTGTTAAAGAAGGTCTACTGACGAGATCGGAAGAAGACAAGAAAGCACAGCATGAAAAGATAACACAGAAAAAATTAGATAACGGATACTACAGTGAATATCAGTTAATAGATCCGGAAGGAAATACGGTAATGCAAAGTATTGGAGCAGAAAATATTGCAAAAAAATACGGAGCAACACCTAATGGGATACGATTAGCTGCTAAACACAGACAGCCTATTTCAAGAGGAGTATTAAAAGGGTATAAAGTAGTAAAAATTTAAAATCATGAACGATAAGACAACAAATTATCTAGGGTACAGTCAAACCTTGGGTAACTTAGGGTTAACTTCAGGTAACACAACCTTTACAACAAACAGTAACGGGATATCGGGTACATACGACCTAGACAATAACTGGTCAGTTCCACTAAACGTATGGAGTAACGGAACCAACTTAACATCAATTTCAACAATAGTAAATCCAAATAATATGAACGTAAGACAAGTTAAAGTAGCTGTGTTTACAGTAGAGAGAAATGAGGATAACAAAGTAACTTCTACAAAGTTTATCAAAGAGCTTTGGGTAGAAGTTAAAAATGGATCTTCAGTAGAATTAGCAGTAGCTAAAGAATTGGATAAAGATTTTGACCCAAGTACTACGGTAATTAAAGAAATCTTTTCAGTTATGTTCTAACATGAAACAATTTATAAAGAAACCAATTACGGTTGAAGCTACCCAATTAATAGATAACAACTTTAGAAGTTTAGACGATGTTCCACTTAGTATAGCTGGAAAATGAAAGGTAGGTAATGATGAGTATGGGTTTTATGTTGCTATACCTACATCAGAAGGTGATGTAAAAGCAAGAAACAACGACTGGATTATTAAATTACCAAGCGGAGAATTTTATACATGTAAACCTGATATTTTTAAAAAAAATTATCAAGAAGTTTGAGAAGAATAAAATAACCTGTACCCTCGAAATACTCATTAAGATAGTAGGTTAGCTCGAAATAAAAGGGTAATAGAATAAGAGCAAAATAGACTGTCAAGGTAGGACGTCAGTTATAGAGAGGTGAGCCATACCTATTCCTCTCAAAATAGTCAGGTGGCGGAAAGGTAAACGCTCACAGGTTGGTATTGTAAAAGAGGAATTGACCTCCATCTCCATGTTTTAATGGTTATACCTTACAGGTTCAAATCCTGTCCTGACTACAAAGATCATTTAGTGTAAGTAGCAATTCATGCTCATAGGTAACACGGTGTCGTGAACACCAGATGAGAGTTCGAGTCCCTCAATGATCTCAAAATAAAATAAAGACTAGTTGGTAGTCTGAAAAATTATTCATATATTAAAGTATGATTAAAAGATACATGAAATGGGTAACAGAGCCTATTTATATATAGAACAATAAAAAATGAAAGCAATTCAAAACATACAACAGTTTAAAAGCACAGCGCATAGAGCCATTCAAGTGGTATCGGATTCGTTATGTGGCGATTTTAGCTGGGATGTAATTCTTGAATCTTCATATAATAACGAACCTAAACTAGGAGGTACCGAGGTATGATATAAGTTCTAAAACATAGACTTATTAAGTACCCGGATCAGAAAAAAGATTCGGGTTTTTTATTGAAAAAAAAGTTGGTAGATTGAAATATTATCACTATATTTAAAGTATAGAAATAAGGTCATTGACATATTGGATAAAATTAAGGAGAGTGAAGCAGCGCCATGGAGGTGCGACTAGTCTTGAAAACTAGGTCCCGTCTTTTCGGGTGGGGTTCGAGTCCTCCGCTCTCCGCAATATTGGGTTATAGTGTAATGGTTAGCACAAAACACTTTGGCTGTTTTAGTCTAGGTTCGAATCCTAGTAAGCCAACCGAGTGCTGTTTTTGTATTTCCTTCCTATTTATTAGAAAGGAAGTACATCATGGCAAAAAGAGTATACGGTACAAGAAAAAAATATCATTTTATTTATAAAACTACAAATTTACTAAGTGGAAGATACTATATAGGAATGCATTCAACAGATGACCTGAATGACGGATATTTAGGATCGGGTACATTATTAAGAAGATCTATAAAAAAGCACGGTAAAGAAAACTTTAAAATAGAGATCTTAGAATTTTTAGATTCAAGGGAAGCTTTAGTAGCAAGAGAAAAAGAGATCATATCTCTTCAAGAAATTGCTAAGAAAGAATGTATGAATTTAAAAGTAGGAGGAGAAGGAGGATTCTCCAGCGAAGAGCATAAACAAAAATTCCTACAAGGACGAGAGTGGGGAAAGCTTTTAGGAGCTAAAACAGGAGGAGATCTTAGACGAGGAGTAGGTTTAGAAAGCACACACAGAGCTCTGATTAGTTTAAAAATGAAAGAACACTATACAACAAATATAGGACACTTCAGCAATAAAACACATTCAGAACAGACTAAGAAAAAAATGTCAAATGCTAAAAAAGGAAAAGGATTAGCACAGACTAATTCACAATACGGAACTTGTTGGATCACCGATGAGTATTCCAATAAAAAAATAATAAAAGGAGAAACAATCCCAGAAGGATGGAGATTAGGAAGAAAAATAAAAAAGCAATCCCTCTGCCACGGGTATTAGAGGAGTCCGGTCTATCTCGCTGCATTTGGGATGCAGAGCACGCAGGTTCGAATCCTGCATACCCGACGAGTGAGACTGTTACTAATTCATAGAACTATAGAGTGTTTGCATAGAATTAGATTATTCCCTCGTAGCAAATCGGTATAGGCAATAGACTTTTAATCTATGGGATCAGGTTCAACTCCTGACGGGGGAACAAAAATCAACTAGTCACTGTAAAACCAGTGGGCGTCAGTAAGTATTCTGAGCGACGTTTAAATCCTGAAAGCAATTGTTGATTTTATTTGCCTCGATGATGTAATGGTAGCGTCGTTGTTTTACATGCAACAGGTGGAAGTTCGATTCTTTCTCGAGGTACTGTAGACTTTTTGAAAAGTTAGCCTATTCATTATAAACAGTAGATATGGCTAACATCAAAGAGAATAAAAAATACCACTACACTTATAAGACAACAAATCTTATAAATGGTAGATATTATCTGGGAATGCACTCAACTAACCGTTTAGATGACGGTTACTTAGGAAGTGGTAAAAGACTTTATTATGAATTAAATAAATACGGTAGAGACAATTTTAAGTTTGAACTACTAGAGCAATTTAATTCAAGAGAGGAATTAGTTCAAGCTGAAATTAATCTAATAACAGAACAAGATTTAAAAAATATAAACTGTTTAAACCTGAGTAAAGGAGGTAGTGGTGGTATTCATAACGAGGATCATTACAAGGCTTTTGTAAAAGGACCTAAGAATACAAGTGGGTGGATCTTGAACATGAAAAACCTAAAAGCAAACCCAGAATGGGTGAAATGGCATAGGGAATTAGTTATAAAAGGTCTTAGAGAGTATTACAAAGTTTCAGAAGGACCTTTTAAAGGTAAGCAACATAAACCTGAGACTATTGAAAAAATGAAAGCGTCTCACAAAGGAGCAGGGAAAGGAACTAATAATTCTCAATATGGTACTTGTTGGATTACAAACGAAACAGAAAATAAAAAAAATATACAAAGGAGATCTAATCCCAGAAGGTTGGAGATTGGGACGAAAAATTAAATAAACTGGGGTTATTGAGCAGGTGGTGAGCTCAGCGGTCTGTAAAATCGTGATTATTCTTGTAGGTTCGATTCCTACTAGCCCCACAGTCAAATTTTCTAACGTATGAAAAAACATTCAGTCTTCTAAGTACTAATCGTAACTTAGAAAAAGATGTCAAGAAGTCGAAAAAAACCTTACTGTAAGGATAAGGGAATGTCAACACAGGAATATTGGAAAGTTATCCGACATGAGTGGAAACAAACACTAAAACAAAATTATTGGAAAGATAGTTTGTACTTTAGAAACCCTGAGGAGATAATTAATGATTGGACAAGATGTGATTACATTTGGTTCATTAAAGAAAGTAGACCTTACTGGGGTGATGAAGAACCGATGCACTGGTTTGGATACACTAAAGAAGATGTTAAAAAATACTCTAGAAAATAGGGTACTCGGAGCAGTGGCAGATCAGGTGATTGCGCTAGTCTGAAAAACTAGAGGAACGAGATCGTTACTCGTCTGCTCCACAAAGTAGTTCTTGTCCCTTGTAAGGTGTGAAAGAATATATAAACGGTTTTTGCAGGTTCAAATCCTGGGTCTTGCAACTTTTTGCAAGTAGAACCGTGAGAATTACGAATTGGATTGTTAGCTCAGAGGCAGAGCGGTTGTTTGTTAGGCAACGGGTCGGGATTTCGAAATTCCCACAATCCTCAAAATTGCTCTATCGTATAAAGGTTATTACGGATGACTGTTAATCATTTTATCTAGGTTCAAGTCCTAGTGGAGCAGCAAGGGGTGTTAGTATCTCCTGACGGGTTTAGATGTGTAACTTTCCCTCCAACAACTAACATTATAATTGGATTAATAAGGAACAACTCTTCGTAAGGTTATCAGATTAAACGTTACAACTGCTCCTATAGTAGAATGGTTAGCACACATCTCTGATAAGGATGAAATGGAGGTTCAATTCCTTCTAGGAGTACAGAAATGGAGAATAGTCTAATATTGGTTTGTAGTGGCATCCTGCTAAGATGTTCCTGGTAAAACAGGTGAGAGTTCGATTCTCTTGTTCTCCGCAAAAACCTGTTCCCCGTCCTCACAAAGCATCTAAGGAATGCAGGAGTAGAATAGTACGTTCGGGGCCTTGTGGTAGGACACTTTAAAATCTAAAGTACAAAGATAAGTTAACAGGTTCTTATCAAATTGCCGAAGGATCAGGTGATCGAGAATGGCTCATATCCGTTTTCAGGGTGGATCGTTACCACTCTTCGGTACAAAAAATATCTAGGTAACAACCTGAGTTAAAGAAAGAACTGGTTCACTCCTTCGTAATATTGTAACCCGCGGCTACAAAAAAGAAGAGGTATTTTTTACACGGTGTATGTAGCTAAATGGTAAAGCGCTTGATTGTGGTTCAAGTCATTTGCGGGTTCAAGTCCCGTCGTACACCCAACAAATTAAGAAAAAGCTAATGGAGCTGTAAGTTAATAAGCAACCGGGATGGTGGATTTAATCCTGGTGCGAAAAGTAAAACCAGAGGGATAAGTCCAATAAAAACCTCAAAAACTTACCTTAATTTTAAATGCCTCTGTGGTGGAATGGAAGACACAACGAGTTTAAGCCTCGTACGCTGCAGGTTCGACTCCTGTCAGAGGTACAAAAAATTAAAGTGACGGAATTAGACGTTAAGAGAGATGAAGTGTTTATAACATCAGGTTGCGACTGGTGTATGTAAAACCAAGTTAAACTACCGTTAACTAAGTTTCTAGTACGAAGATTGATCCTCGTCGCAGAAGAAGTAGTATTAGAGATGTACCACAGGGGTTATAGACAATTATAACTGTTGGGTTTAGGTCGAAATGTTTAACATGTAGGTACCCAGTCCTACCTTTAATTTTTATTAACTATTATGAAAGAGTTACCAGATACATTTAAGGAGTATATCATATATCAGTTAGAATATGGTAAAATCAAGATGTGTAGTGCATTTACTAGTCTGTTTTTTCATAAAGGATATACAGGATTTAGGTACAGAGAGGTCTACAGTTTAGTGCAAGATGAAATTAGGAGATTTCGTACTGAAGAAGGTGTAAAAAGGAAGGAACAAGAACGTCTGTTAGAGGAAAAGAAACGGATGGCTAATCAACAGAGAAGTCTAAGTATGAAACGTTATTGGGAGCATAAGAAAAATTTCAAACAGGTTTAAACACTAAAGAAGTAAATTATTTAAACTCAAGGAATCGGGCATATGAAAAAGTGACTTCTAACTTAATGTTAAAAATGGTCCTATAGTTTAATTGGAAAAATTTAAGAATACGAATCTTAGGTTAGGGGTTCGAATCCTCTTAGGACTTCAAAAAAGATTGCCCTATTAGTTTAACGGAAGAACATATCTCTTCTAAAGATAGAGTCTTGGTTCGAGTCCAAGATGGGGTTCAATATATATGTAAAAACATATAAAAAAGTTAATATTAGGTAATTTATATGTTTTTACATATATCTAAAAATTTACTAATACGTCAGTGGTGTAATGGTAACATACCGGTCTCCAAAACCGACGATAAGAGTTCGAATCTCTTTTGACGTGCTGTAGACTTTTTGAAAAGTTAGCCTATTTATTGAAAAATAAGTATGGCTAACATCAAAGAGAATAAAAAATATCATTTTACATATAAGACAACAAATCTTATAAACAAAAGGTATTACTTAGGGATGCATTCAACTAACCGTTTAGATGACGGATATATAGGAAGCGGTAAAAGACTTTATTACGAATTAAACAAATACGGTAAAGAGAATTTTAAATTTGAAATACTAAAACAGTTTAATTCAAGGGAGCAGTTAGTTGAAGCTGAAACAAGCTTAATAAGTGAAGAAGTTTTGAAAGATCCAAACTGTCTTAACATGGTAGTAGGAGGTTCAGGAGGAAATGTAGGTAAAGGAGGAGAGCACTTAGGAGGAGATTGCTGGGCAGCTGCTAATAAATATTGGAAAACAGAAGAAGGATTCAAAAAGAAATCAGAGACTGCAAAAAAAGTAGCTAAGAGAAGAATACAAGAGGGTACTTGGAATGTCTTTCAAAAAGGAAACCAGGTATGGAAAGGAAGAAAGCATACACCTGAGACTATTGAAAAAATGAAAGAGACAAAAAAAGGTCATGGGAAAGGTATAAATAATTCACAATTTGGAAAATGTTGGATAACTAACGAAGTTGAAAGTAAGAAAATTCACAAAGGAGAACTAATTCCAGAAGGATGGAGATTAGGCCGAAAGATAAAATAACTTTGGCATGAAAAAAGAATTTGATGCTCACTAGGTTTATTAACCTAAAAGTGAGCAAAAATGCGAATTAAACATTATACTAACAGAGAGTATAAAAAACAAAAACGTAGAGAGTATCCGGAATGGGATAAATGGTTTGAGGATAACTGGAGTAAAAAGTCTAAAATATGGGCTTTCAAGTACAGAGAATACAGAACATGGAAACATAGCCGAAAAACTCAATACAAAACTAAATTGTTTCATTAAAAAAGGAAATCATGAGTAAGTACAGAAAAACACTCGTAGTGGATTCAAGCTTTATTGCAAGAAGCATTATACCTGCTGAAAGAGCATTCGTGATTTCATATAAAGGTAATGCTGAAGTAATTGCTGATCACCCAGAATCGTTTGGGTTAGTAAATCCTGAATTAGACATTAAAAAACCTTCAATCATCAGGGTTTTTAAGTTTGTAAAGCAAAACATTCTAAAAGTACCTCTTACAAGAGAGAATATCTACAGAAGAGATAATTATGAATGTGTTTACTGTGGAAGTGATAATGTCAAAACATTAACATTGGACCACGTAATACCTCAATCAAAAGGAGGAAAAGACAGTTGGGATAATCTAGTTACAGCTTGTAAAAGATGCAATGGTGAAAAGTCAGACTTAACATTAGAGGAATATGGAAAAGAAATTCCAACTCCATACCGTCCACATTACTTAATGTTAATGAAACAGATGCATGACATCCCAGAAGAATGGAAACATTTTTTATTATTTTAGGATATGGAATTTTACAAAATAGGTAACACAAAACTTGAATTAGGATTTCGTAAGCTGTTACAAATGTCAGACAGAAAAGCTAGAATAGAAGGAATTGAAAAACTAACAAAAACCAAAATTATTATTGAAAATAATAATGTATTTATAATATGGTTAAAATAAAACACCTGCTACGTAGTCACTACAGGACAATACGTACAGACAGGGAAGAAAAGATCAGCCCAGGTGTTTTAAATTGGCTTGTCTGGTCTTGGAGGCCGGTTGGATTGCAAACCCAATAGAGACAGTTCGATTCTGTCACAAGCCTCAAAAAGAGTTTTAAAAATAGTTGGTAGATTAAAATATTATCACTATATTAAAAGTATAATAATAAGGTCATTGACATATTGGATAAAATTTAAGACATTAAATTAACATAGTCGTCACTAGCAGGCGTATTAATCTTTCCGTTATAGACTAAGCGGTCGTAATGTAGTGTTACATCTCAATAAAACGAGATTGGATCCGATTTAGAAACAAGTACATGTTTCCTTATCTGATTTGGAGTAACTCCTTAGGATGCTTTTTTAAAGATTGAATATTTTAGGTAATCCAATTCCTATTGACTATGTTAATTAAAATTGCTCCGGTGGTGGAATTGGTAGACACGCTTGACTTAGGATCAAGATATTGAGGGTTCGAATCCCTCCTGGAGTACAAAATTAGAGTTAGCTTATAGTAAAGCACCTGAAAAGGATAACGGATACGAAAACCGGCTCTAATTAATTTGCCGCTAAAGCATAAAAGGTGATGCACTTGTTTTGTACACAAGACAACGGAGTTCGATTCTTCGTAGCGGCTCAAAAATGCGAATGTCGTATAATGGATATTATTTTTGACTTCCAATCAAAAGATGGCAGTTCGATTCTGCTCATTCGCTCAAAATTTACCTCAGAGAGGATAAGTTGTGAGGCTACCGTACCTTGGCACTTACAACCGTAATGGGGACTTGCAAGGTCTTTAATCCCAAGAGTAAAAGGACGTGAGGGATTGGGTAAATTTTTAACTGCTACCGTCGTCTAACGGCTAGGACATAACACTTTCACTGTTAAAAAGAGGGTTCGATTCCCTTCGGTAGTACAATGTACTTTTTTCATAATTGATTTATTTAATGTAAATTGATATTTATTTTTAAATAAATCAATTATGAAGAAGTTAATTACATTAATTTTGTTAATACTTACAACATTAACATACAGTCAAAATAACCTGGTGGTTGATTATTCACCAAGTTCTGAAGTAATTGCAAACCCTGAGAGAGGTTTTCACAAATTTACAGAAACCACTTCTACAAGTTACAGTTTTCTTAATCAAACTAGTTTAAATGGGTACAGAACAGGTGTTGATAAAATTACCATGGTCTATAGAGGGTTTTACCTAGAGAGTTTCATGAATTCATCAATAAGTCAAGCATACTTAAGTAATATGCAAACAGACTTTAGTACTTTGAGAAATGCTGGGGTAAAAGCAACTATTAGGTTTGGGTATTACACAAGTTCACAAACAGGACCATACCAACCGTCTAAAGCACAGATAATATCACATATACAACAGTTAGCTCCAATTATAAACTCCAATAAAGATGTTATACTTTCTATTCAAATAGGGTTTATTGGTAGATGGGGCGAGTATTATTATACAAATTCAACAGAGTTTGGAAATGGAGACTATACAGCATATACATCACTACAATGGCAAAATAGGAAAGAAGTTTTAGATGCATGTTTTAGTAATTTTGACAGTTCTATTTTTATACAGTTAAGATACCCTTATGCTAAAACAAAAATGTATGGAAACGTTTACATTCCAAGACTGGGGTATTTTAATGATGCTTTTTTAAATGTATATGGTGATGAAGGGTTTTTTCCTATTTGTCAAACATGTACTCCAAGTCAGTCTCAAATAAATGAGGTGATTCTGCAGACGGAAAACAATCCAATGACGGGTGAAACAAACTCAGTAAATTCCCTGACAAATGGAACAAATGCAATAACACAAATGGATTTGTTTAATTGGAGTATAATAAATAGAGATTATTATCCGCAAGCGATACAACAGTGGCAGACTGATGGAAGTTTTAGTACTATAATTAATAGGCTTGGTTATAGGTTTAAATTAAATAAAGGAATCTATTACCTAAATAATAATGTTTTAGATGTAAATATTTCAACTTCTAATGAAGGTTTTTCAAAAATACTTAAAGAAAAGAATGTTAACATTATTTTAAAGAGTAGTTTAAATACCTATTACTTTCCATTAGAATATAATGTTAAGAATTGGGGAAATAACATCATAGAAAGTATAAATATTTCCGGGATAATAGATGGAGTGTATAATGTATATTTAGAGATAGTTGACAAAGATTTACCCAACAATGTTAACTATAAAGTACATTTAGCTAACTCTAACATATGGGATTCAGTTAATGGATACAATGATTTGAAGTTTACCATAAACAAATCCGGTTCAGGTAGTTTAGGAAATGTGTTAAATTCAATTCCCACTTTAAATGTATATCCAAATCCAACTACAGGTATTGTGTATTTACCTTATAAGCTAAGTTATAAGGTGTATAACAGTAATAACAAACTTATAAAAAGTGGTACAGGTACACAGGTTAATATTTCAAATAAACCGAATGGTATTTACTTTTTAAAGATAGAAGGATTTCAAACAATAAAGATAATCAAACAGTAATTAAACCATATACCGGTTTTAATAATACATTGAAAGCATGTAGAATTGAAGTCGAGGTACTGTAAAATGGGTCGGTAGCATAAATGGCAAATGCGCTTGATTTGCAATCAGGAAGATTGGGTTCGAATCCCACCGTATCCACTGTAGACTTTTTGAAAAGTTAGCCTATTTATTTAAAAAATAGATATGGCTAATTTCAAAGAGAATAAAAAGTACCACTACACGTATAAGACAACAAATCTTACAAACGGTAGATATTACTTAGGAATGCATTCAACTAATCAGTTAAATGATGGATATCTAGGAAGTGGTAAAAGATTATATTACGAATTGAATAAATACGGTAAGGAAAATTTTAAATTTGAAATACTCGAACAATTCAATTCAAGAGAAGAATTAGTTCAAGCTGAAATTAATTTAATTACAGAAGAGGATATTAAAAATTCAAATTGCTTAAATTTAAAACCTGGAGGTCAAGGAGGATTTACAGATGAAAATAGAATGAGCAATCAAGAGAGAAAAGAAAGATTCTTAAAGAAATTATTAACAGATCCTGATTTCAGAAAACAGAATAGTGAAATTCACCGACAACAGTTAAAGGATAGGTGGGAAATTGGAATGTTTTCTAATAGAAATTCTGCAACGTTTAAAGGTAGAAAACACAAACCTGAAACTATTGAATTAATGAAAAAAGCTAAACAAGAAACCGGAAAAGGGTGTGACAACTCTCAATTTGGAACTTGTTGGATTACAAATGATACTGAAAGTAAAAAAATATACAAAGGTGACTTAATCCCTGAAGGATGGAGATTAGGTCGAAAAATAAATTACAAGTAGTAAGTAATTGAGATACTTCGAAATCTATTGTGCAAAAATTGAAACTTCAAAACTTTCTCAATTCAAACATTCTCTTGTTTTTAAAATCGGTCTTGTAGTCCAGTGGAGTGGACGTCTGCCTGTCACGTAGAAGATCGTGGGTTCGAATCCCATCAGGACCGCAAAATAAGTGGTAAGCACAAAGAGTTACTTCGATTTTTTAGCCTAAAGGTAGGGCGCAAGTATTCCAAATTTGAAATATTGGTTCGATTCCAATAGAAATCTCCTAAACAAACTCTTAACGATATTCCCTTATTTTATATTCGAGGGTGTGGTGTAATGGCTGCATGTCTGCCTGTCACGCAGGAGGTCGGGGTTCGAATCCCCCATTCTCGGCAAATATAGCGGGGTAGTGTAACGGTAGCACGGAGGGCTCATAACCCTATAGTCCAGTTCAATTCTGGCGACCGCAACAAAGAAAAACCATTGTGGGATTCAGTTCGGCCTTGATGAGATTAAGCCTCGGGGAAACTAATTTCGTTTTTAAGACACTTAACCGTGGGTAGAATTAGTGACCTTCGCTAGCGTGGCAGTGGGACATAATGGTTTTTAAAAATATATTGCGAGGGGGAGGTAAGGTATCTCACAGGTCTCATAAGCCTGAAAAAGCCGGATCGTTTCCGGCCCTACGCTACTAAATGGTCTTGTAGCTCAAAGGAGGAGCAGTACACTCATAATGTAAAGGTTGGGATATCGTGATTCCCCAAGACCACAAATTTAAGTCAGGTTAAAAAGAGTAAACCGGTTAAAGTATATATTTATTAACAAACATACATACCGGGTATATGAAAGACTTAAACAAAATTCTATTTATCCTTAAGAAAAGGAACATTTATTCTAATTTTACATATTCTACAGTAAATAGCGGATTATTTAATTCTGCTACATTTGTTAATGAAATGTTACAAGAGAACGGTGTTAATTCTACATTAGTTCAAGTTGTAGATAACAATGAAATTGACAAATACTGTCACCAGTACAAACCAGATATTGTTATCATTGAAGCATTATGGGTAGTACCTGAAAAGTTTGAAATTCTTCAAAAACTACACCCGAACATTAAATGGATCATTAGATTACACTCAGAGTTACCTTTTTTAGCTAATGAAGGAATTGCAATTGAATGGTTAAAGAAATATATCCAGTATAGGAATGTTTACATAGGGTGTAATTCTAAATTCTTAATTAATGCTTTAGAACCTTTATTAAAGGTCAGAATGATATATTTACCTAACTATTATAAAGTCTCAAACAATTATAAGGATGATAAAGTAATAAAAGGTAAGGATCTCATTAATATTGGACTATTTGGTGCAATTAGACCAATGAAAAACTCACTTACTCAGGCTGTAGCTGCTGTAAACTATGCTAATCAAAACGGTAAGACACTTAATCTACATATAAACTCTACTAGGGTAGAGCAAAAAGGGGAACCGGTAATTAAAAATATTAGAGCATTGTTTGAAGGTTCAAAACATAATCTAATCGAACATGAATGGTTAGAACATGGAGAATTCGTTAAACTTGTAAGTCAAATGGATGTTTGTTTACAAGTTTCTTTAACAGAAACATATAACATAGTAACAGCAGACGCTGTAAACGTGAATGTACCGGTTGTTACTTCAAGTGAAGTTCCGTTTGTAAACTTTCTTAACAGGGTTAGTGTTGAAAAAGATGTTCAAGATATTGTAGAAAAAATTAAGAGTAGCTTAACATTTAGAATTTTTTACACTTTTATTAACAAACTTTTATTAAGGTTAGATTCATCAAAAGCTAAAGATACCTGGTTAAAATTTACTAGGTAAACATTAACAAAAGATTCTAGATTTTATCCAGTATAGAAGAGAAAATATTTTAAAGAATAGTTGGTAGATTGAAAATTAATCACTATATTTAAAGTATAATAATAAAGAAAAAGAAAACGTTCTTAGACATATATTGTAAGTGGTTATTAGGTAGAGTTACTTCGTAGCTCATTTGGTAGAGCAAAAAACTTGTAATTTTTAGGTTGTGGGTTCGATTCCCATCGAAGACATTATGTCTTAATACTCTCCTAGACTTTCCCTTACAAAAACTATAGTATAAGTGGTAAGACAAACAGTTACTTCGATTGCATTGGGAGCACGTACATTGGAGGTTCGAATCCTTCCCTCCCGGCTAAGTATTTAAAAATCTTGGGAGGTGGCGAAATTGGTAGACGCGCGTAAAGAAAAAACACTGTTATCAACATTCCCTTATAAAACATAATCAAGTGGTAAGTATTTGAGATACTTCGAACAAACTTTTACTTTGACGCATTCAAAACCTTCTCAAATCAATCATTCCCTTGAAAATTATAAAGTAGTAGATATTGAACCAATACACTACAGGTAATTTTTTATTAGTTCGAACTATTTATAAGAAAATGAAAGTTTGTCCTAAATGTAGTAATAGTCACTCACAAAAAGGAACTTATTGTTCAAGATCTTGTGCAAATTCTAGACAATGGAGTCAACAAGATAGAGAAAATAAGTCAAAAGGAGCTAAAAACTCTTGGAAAAATCCGACACCTCTAATGGTTGAAGGGATTCAAAAAAAAACCAATAAGGTTTCATCATTAGGTTCTAGAAAAAGAAATATTTTAGAACCTTACTTTAGAGAAGGTAAAACAGATGGAATTTCAATAAAATTTTTGAAAGAAATCCTTAATCAAGAACAAAGTGAAAAGTGTCAAGAGTGTGGAATAAAAAGTGAGTGGAACAATAAAAAATTAAATTTAGAATTGGATCACATAAACGGAAACAATAAAGATAACAGTAGAACTAACATTAGACTATTATGTCCAAATTGTCACTCTCAACAGGTGACTTCTTATATTAGTAAAAAAGTTCTTAATAAAAAGTTACAAAAACCGTAAAATTCTCTACTTAATTATTAAGGGGATTAGGAATAAAAACTTAGTCCCTTTTTTTTTGAATTAATACTTTTGTTTAATATAAAAATTTTTAAAGTTATGTCACGTTACAACACAAAACAAACACCAAAACAACCAGATGTAATCAACCACCAAGGTGGAGGAAGTTACAAATTGGATCCAAAGATGGAAATGGTTGCAATCCTTGCAACAGGGTTTGACAACACTTACTATGAAAAACTAACAGATAGAGAAACTCGTTTCAAAACTCTGATTGTTGACATAGCTAAGAAAGAACCGGAATTCGTAGCCAAAGCATTGGTTTACTCTAGAGCCGTTTTAGGACAAAGATCAGTATCACAGTTTGGTGCTGTAGCGTTGACTCCTCTATTATCAGGTAGAGCAGTTGCTAGAAAGTTCTTCTCTAAAAGAGATAAGAAAGCAAATAAAGGGGGTATCGTATTTAGATTAGATGATATCTTAGAAATTGTAGCATGTTACCAACACTTTAACCCGGGTAAACCATTGCCAAACTCAATGAAGAAGGGTTTCAAAGCTGCATTAGAAGCTGCTGATGCATACGAGTTGGCTAAATATCAAGGAAAAAACAAACAAGTATCACTTGTTGACGTTGTTAACCTTGTTCACCCAACTCCATCAGAAATGATGCAAGAAACTTTTAAACAGTTGATGACTGGTACTTTAAAACAATTTGACACTGTTGAAGACAAAAATACTAAAGCTGGTCAAGAAGTTGCTGCAAAAGTTAAAGCTGGTACAATTACTAAAGCGGAAGCTGAAAAAGAATTACAAGTTGCCAAAGAATCTAACTATGCTGAGTTGATCAAAACTCGTAAAATCGGGTACTTAGCGTTACTACGTAACTTACGTAATATCGTAGGTACAACAAACAACACTGAGTTAATCAAAGAAGCTTGTGAAATCTTAACAGATCAAAAACTAATCAAACAATCGTTAGTGTTTCCACACCAAATCGATATTGCATTGGAGGTATTAATCCAAGAAGTTGGAGCTTCAAAAGCATTACCATTTGTTAAAGCTTGTGATAAAGCTTACGAATTAGCTATCCCAAACTTAACTGAACTATTCACACACGGTAGAACTGCTGTTGTATTTGATAGTTCAGGGTCAATGAGCTCTTCTATTAGATTAGCTAACAGAAACCAAGGAAGTAAATCAGCTATCGAAAAAGCATCATTAGTTGCAGCTACACTAGCTAAAGGTATCAATGCAGATGTTTACCACTTTGCTGATAGATGTGAAGAAATTAAATTTAATCCACTTGACAGTGTAAATACGTTAAAAAACCAATTCATGAGATGTCAAGGAAGAGTTGGATACGGAACTTCATTCAACAGCATCTTCAGTAAAATTGGTAAAAATTATGACCGTGTATTTGTAATTTCAGATATGCAAGGTAACTCTACATTGGAGTCTTATGCATACAAAAATATGCACGTATACTCTATCGACTTAGTAGGATATGGAACTGCAATGTTTAAACCAGGTAACAAAGTATATCCAATCTACGGTTACTCTGCAGAAATGTATGAAATGGTTAAACGTGTAGAGTTGAACATTACCAACGTATTAAGAGAAATTGAAAAAATAGAGATTTAGGTGTAAGTTCTGAAAAATGTATTTTAAATAAACCTAAAAAAATAATGCATAAACCTGGTTATGAAAAATATTGGGTATCCCCAGAAGAAGCATTAGAAGTAGGACTACAAGAAGCATTAAAATTAATAAAATGAAAGACGCATTAGGAATAGAAATTGAAAAAGGTCAAAGATACGGATACTCTAGAAACGAAAATGGATTTACCTATGTTCGAATAGGAAGAATAAGTAAAATAAGCGAAAAGACTGTAACAATGAATGTAGAGATTGCTAAAAGAGCCTACAATGATGGTGAACTAGAAGTAGATATTCTCGTAAAGAAAAACATATCAGTAAAAGGGAATATGTTATTTCCTGTTAACGAAATAGATTGAAATGAAAATAATACTAGAACGTAACCAAAAACTGTTCTTCACTTCTGATACCCATTTTGGACATTCTAATATTTGTAGAGCAACCACAACTTGGAAAGACTCAGATGATTTAACACGAGATTTTCCTTCGTTAGATGCAATGAATGATGCATTGGTAAATGGTATTAACAGTAAAGTAGGAGAAAATGACATATTGATACACTTAGGTGATTGGTCATTTGGTGGATTCGAAAATATCCAGAAATTTAGAGATCGTATTGTTTGTAAAAACATATACTTAATTTTAGGTAATCACGACCACCACATCATGAACAATAGAGAGGACATTAGAGACTTATTTCTCTCAGTAGATCATTATACTTATTTAACTATTATTAGACCAGCAAAAATCAAAGGGGAGAAACATGATAAATTAAGATTCGTGTTGTGTCATTTTCCAATTGCATCTTGGCATGATATGAACCAAGGTGTTATTCATTTACATGGACACGTACATTTACCTCCACACCAGAGAATTGCAGAAGGTAAAGCAATGGATGTTGGAGTAGATGGAAATAATTTAGAACCGTTATCGTTAGACGAAGTGTTAACGTTAATGAGAAACAGACCAGTTAAAAAATTAGCATTACCAAAAGATCATCATGAAAAACGTAGAGAGTAAAACTTACAGAATGTATGGATTAGTCCCATATAATATCAGTCCAATACAACAAGGTATTCAATACGGACATGCAGTTGTAGAATATCTGACTTTGCTAAAAAATATTTTGACACGACAAACTTGTAAACCGAATCAACACAGCAGGTAACAGGCGTTTGGCAATATGGCGGGTTTAGGCTTAATTTGAAGTTGGTTTTGTGCCTGGAAAATTGGTGTTTAACCGAAAGTTTGGGTTTCCTTAATCCGCCACATCGCCAAGCGCCGGGACGTTAGCCGACACCCTATGAGACACTCTGCGTACATTGACAGACCGACAAAAAAAAGACAAAAAAGCCAACGCTTCGTAAAATTAAAAGAGGTGCAAGCCAACGCACAAAGCCAACGCTTTTGCACCACATTTAATTTTACCCCAACGCACCCAAGCCCACCCACCACCCTACCAGTGGACATAGGGAATTTTGAAACAACATAGTAGAAAACAACCCATTTTAAAAATGTAAATTTGCAACTCAAAATAATAGACGATAAATAATGTTTGAACAAACTTTTAAAAATATAGACGACATTCTTTTTAAGGATGCAGGAGCAGATAGCGAATTAGATTATATAGGACAAACTTCTTGGGTAATGTTTCTTCGTTATTTAGACGAGTTAGAACAAGACAAAGCAGACGAAGCAGGTTTGCAAGGCAAAGAATACAAATACATAATTGATGAAGAATACCGTTGGCCAAATTGGGCAATGCCTAAAACAGCTAATGGTAAACTTGACATTCATAAAGCCATGACTGGTCCTGATTTAGTGCAATTTGTTGACCTTAAATTATTCCCATATTTAGCAGACTTTAAATTAAAAGCAGATAATCCACAAACTATTGAATACAAAATTGGTGAGATTTTTAGCGAACTAAAAAACAAAATACAAAGCGGTTATAATCTTCGTGAAATAATTGAAATGGCTGATGAATTGCCATTTAGAACAAGTAAAGACAAACATGAATTAAGCCACTTGTATGAAACCAAAATGAAAAACATGGGTAATGCAGGTCGTAATGGTGGACAATACTATACACCAAGACCGCTTATTCGTGCAATTATTGGTGTTCTAAAACCAAAAATTGGAGAAAAAATATATGATGGAGCTTGTGGTAGTGGTGGCTTCTTATGCGAAGCGTTTGAATATTTAAGCAAAGACAAACAAGCATTAAGCACTACAGATTTAGAAACTTTACAAGCAAAAACACTTTTTGGAAAAGAAAAAAAGAATTTAGCTTATGTAATAGGTGTAATGAATATGATATTGCATGGTATTGAAGCACCAAATATTATTCACACTAACACATTAGGTGAAAACATTAGAGACATTCAAGAAAAAGACCGTTTTGATGTTATACTTGCAAATCCACCATTTGGCGGTAAAGAAAGAAAAGAAGTACAACAAAATTTTGATATTAAATCAGGTGAAACAGCATTTCTGTTTTTACAACACTTTATAAAAAGTTTGAAAGCAGGTGGTAGAGCTGGCATTGTAATTAAAAATACATTTTTAAGTAATAGTGATAATGCTTCAATTTCTTTACGAAAATATTTATTAGAAAGTTGTGACCTTCATACCATTTTAGATTTACCCGTTGGTACTTTTACTGGTGTTGGACAAAAAACAGTTGTACTCTTTTTTACCAAAGGTGAACCAACTAAAAAAATATGGAATTACCAATTAAGTGTCGACAGAAGTCTTGGTAAAACGAGCCCAATAAATGATAATGATTTATTAGAATTTCTACATGTACAAAATACAAAATCAATAACTGACAAATCATGGTTTTTAAATATTGAAGATGTAAATACAAAAAACTATGATTTAAGTGTCATAAATCCAAATACACCAGAAGATAAACCAGTAAGAGAACCATTAGAAATACTAAAAAATATTACAAGTAATATAGATGAAATAAGAACTCATTTAAATAGTGATTTTTATCAAAAACAAATAGATGAGTTATTATTTAAAGAAGCTGATAAGTGGGAAAGAACTACACTTGGTCAATGTTGTGATTTTTTCAATGGAAAAGCACATGAAAAAGTAATAGATGAAGATGGTGACTATATCGTTGTCAATTCAAAATTTATTTCAAGTAACGGTTTAACTTATAAAAGGACTTCAGAACAATTATTTCCATTATTTATTGATGATATTGTTATGGTTATGAGTGATGTGCCAAATGGAAAAGCTCTTGCTAAATGTTTTTTAATTGATGAAGATGATACTTATACTTTAAATCAACGTATATGTGCAATACGTTCCAAAAGATTTGAAAAAAAATATTTATTTTATCAACTAAACAGGCATAAATATTTGTTAGCATTTAACAATGGAGAAAATCAAACTAACTTAAGAAAGGATGATATTTTAAATACACCTTTGGTTATTCCGCCAATAAGCGAACAAAAAAAGATAATTGAAAAACTTGACGAGTTGACAGATATGACAAATCAATTTATTTTAAAAGTTAAGAATAATGTTGATGATTTAGAAGAATTGAAAAAATCCTTATTTGAGCTTGCTTTTAATTCTTTATAATGAACGAACAAGAAACAAGAACCGAATACATAATACCAGCTTTACAAAAAGCAGATGGGAGCATTTATACACTTTTGGTTATCCAAAAAGACCATTTCCTACAAACTATGAAAATGATTTGAATAATATTAAAATAGGTTTATACGAAGGCTTTAAATTGCAAGCTGAAAGAATGTACAGTAAGGAAGAGGTTTTAGATGCTTGGGAACTTGGTGCAAGAGAGGGATTACCGTTAACAAGAAAAAAGAAAGAAGAACTTTTCAACAAATTTAAAAAGAAATAAAATGACAACTTACGGTAGTGACAAAGAAGTGGTTTTTGCTTTTATGCGTAGAGTAGACTACAACAAAACATGGGAAGAAATTGAATATGCATTAGGTTATGATTTCGGAGATTATTATTTTGGTAGAGGAGATAGTAAAGAATTACGTCAAAAAATAACAGATAGTATCAAGTTTATGAAAATTCAATTTGATAAAGTGTTTAACGAAGATGGAAATACGTGACACACTTTATGTTAATGTCCAAATTTTATTTCTGTTATCACCTAAATTTGTATACTTAAATATCCGAATAATACAATAACTCTTAATAGATTAAGGTTATTTCCCAGAAAATAATTTCAAAAGAAATTTATAATAAGTATTAAAAATAGTTGGGAGTCTGAGTTAAAACCCTTATCTTTATAAGGTAAAATTAATACAAAAGTTATGAATGTATCTCAAGCATTAAAGCAAAAAAACAGGTTAGCTGTTGAAATTAAAAAGCAATATGAAATTGCTGCAAAATACAACTCACAGGAAGAAGGTAATCCAAGACGTTATTCGGTTGTTGCTGCTTTAGAAAAAGCTCAAAAACTATCTGAAGAGTTGGTAACATTAAAAACAAGAATCCATTTAACGAATGCACCGATTTATGCCAAAATATTCGAAATGGCTGAATTAAAAGGTCGAGTAAAACAGTTGAAAAGAATTCCAACTGACGAAGGAAAAACTACTGAGAGATATGGTTCAGCTATCTCAATTAAAGATGTTGAAATTAACATCGCTCAAGTAGATGGAATGGTAACTAAACTTGAAACTAAAATTGAAAAGATTCAAGGAGAGTTAGATTATCATAATGCAACAACTGAATTAATATAAATTTAGGGAGTAGTAGAGGAGGAAGATTTGTTTATACCGTAAAACCATACAGACTGCCACTCAGGGTGATAAAAGTTAATGACATTGTAATTAAACTTCAAAGATTCAAAGTATCAACAATCGCGCATTTCAATAAAATCAAATCTCTTTGACAACTGGTATCAACTTTTTTTCCAAATTTACTGCTCCTTATCTTAAAAACAACTGTATCATGATTTACGTACTTTTAGCTTGGTTACTTCCATTTATTATCATACTGATTACACTATACATAGTAGAAGATGAAACTGCAACAGTTAGAGATGCTTTACGCCTAATAGGTATGGGGTTAGTACCGTTTTTTAACTGGTTTTTAATCTATCAGATTGTTGTTGATTTTATAGAAAATAATGATAAAATTCAAGAATTTTTAAACAGAAAACTAAAATGACAAATTTAGAAAAATACGAAATGGTTAATGCATGTGAGACAGTTGAGGCTCTTGAAGCAGCAATACTTTCCTTCACAGATCCTGAAACAGGTCTCATACAGGGAAGAACCAGAACTTTTAACGGAGCTACAATGGCATCTGCAGTAAGAACTGTTGTAATGGGAACTGAACGTCCAAACATTCTTACAAGAGAATTTGGAATTAGACAACAAGCATTATATTTAAGATATTATTCATGATAAATATAAACGGAAAAGTATTTTACGGAAATAACATTTCAATTTCTAAAAACAAAATCATTGTAGATGGAGTAGAGGTTACAGATAAAGATATTGTAAACACTAAAACAGTTAATATTACCGTTGAAGGAAACGTTAATTCCATTGAAGCTGATTATGTTACTAAACTTGATATTAAGAGAAATGTTAATAACGTTAACACTGTTAGTGGAGACGTATATTGTGAAAATGTCACAGGAGACATTAAAACTACTTCAGGAGATGTAGACATCAGTGGATATGTAAACGGAAGTGTACAAACCACTTCAGGAGATGTTTCATGTGGACCAGTTGAAGGAAACGTCAAAACAATGTCAGGAAAGATTAAACATAAATAATATGAAAACGTATAGATTACAAAAAGCATACCCAGGAAGTTTAGAAGTAGGGACAGAAGTTAAATGGGGTAATAATGGATTATCCGGAGAATGTTACGAAGCAAGAGTAAAAGCTGGAATTTTTAGATTCCGTAAAGATATTATTGAAAATAATCCTGAATTTTGGCAAGAAGTTGAGCAATTAGATTACGAAATCCTAACATTTAGTGATAATGTAACGAAAGGTGTATTGTACGAAAAACAGCCAAGTGGAAGATATGGAAAAGGAGGGTTTTCAACTGAAGACTGTTTAGTTAAGTATGGGAACTCAATACACTCGGTAAAACGTCTATCAGATGGGGTAGTATTTACAGTTGGAGACTGTGTAGTAACGAAAAATGTTTTGATTCCGGAAATTATCACTGGATTTAGAATTAACGATGGTAAAACTTCGTTTAAAAAAGGAATTTGGGTTACAGTCAAAAATGGTGGAATGCACCTTGACCGTATTAAAGAGATTCGTAGACCAATTCTTACAACAGAAGATGGGGTACCAGTTTACAGTTATGATAGTGTTCAACATTGGGTAATCAACGGTAACTGTGAATATGCTTTAGGATTGTGTAAACCGAACGTAGACTTACTTAGAGATGAACCGAACACATATAAAGTATTTTCTACAGAAAACGCTGCAAGAGATTATGTTAGAAAGAATACACCTATCTTTGTAACCGAAGATGGAGTTAAAATCTTTGAAGGAAGTACTTACTGGTGTGTAAATACTGCACCACATTTATGGAGCTTGTTCGAACAAACTGCTAAAGAAAGAACACAGTTAAACAAAACGGTTAAAGCATTCTCGACAGAACAGTTAGTTGAAACTTATGTTAAACGAAACCAGCCACGTATGTCAATTGAAGATTGTCTCAAAATTAGAGATGCATGGCATTCCAGTAGATTAAGATTGGAAGAATCAATTCGAGAATATTTAAAGCAAAATAGTAAATAAGAATAACGGTATTTTAAAATTTGAGATATTTATAAGAAAGTAATTCTTATGATAATCTACAAAACATTAAATACGGTAAACGGAAAGTACTATATCGGAATGGATACTAAAAATGACCCAAACTATCTTGGATCAGGTACCATATTAAAAAAAGCTATTAAAAAATACGGCAGACAATCTTTTAAAAAAATCATACTGGAATTTTGCGATACAGTTGAACAGTTACGAGAACAGGAAAAATACTGGATCGAAATTTACAATGCTTGTACCGATAGGGAAAGTTACAACATTTCTACAGGAGGCACAGGAGGTGATAACTTTACAAATAATCCGGACAAAGAACAGATTAGGGAAAAGTTAAAAGCAAGAAGACATACCGAAGCTACAAAGCAAAAAATTCGTGAAAATCATTGGCAAAGTCAACACGGAGGATCAAGATTAGGTACAAAGTGGACAAAAGAACAAAGAGAAAAAATGGAGGAGTATTGGAAAAATAATCCATCCCCATTTAAAGGAAGACAGCACACAGAAGAGTCAAAACAAAGTAACAGAGAAAAACACCTAGGTAAAGTTGTTTCAGAAGAAACAAAAGCCAAAATGAGAGCATCTTCGAAAAAAGGGCAAAGCTTAATGAAACAGGTTTGTCCTCACTGTAGAAAAGAAGGAGGTGGGAACACAATGAATAGGTGGCATTTTGATAAATGTAAACATAAGACAACATGAGTACACTTAGGATTTCGGTTATCTCAGATACCCACACATTACATAATTTAGTTACAAAAGATTTACCTGGTGGAGATTTACTTCTTCACACAGGTGATCTTATGAATTCTGGATATGTTGAAAAAGATGTTATCAATTTTTGTAATTGGTACAGTTCGATAGGTAATTACGAATCAAAAGTTTTTATAGCAGGAAATCACGACAGAATGTTTCAAAATAATCCTGAAGTTATACAACAGATTATTGATTTATATAAAGATATTGATTACATTCAAGACGATACTCTAACACTGTTCTTCGATGGGCCAAATGGAGAATTTCCTGAAGATAATATTCGTATTTACGGTTCACCTTGGCAACCTTGGTTTTACGATTGGGCATTTAATTTACCTAAAAATGGATTAGGGTTAGCATCTAAATGGGAAGCAATACCAAAAAATACAGACATCTTACTCACACATGGACCAGCATGGGGTATTTTAGACACAGTAGCAGGAAGAAGTTTTGATAATTTAGGTTGTGAACTGTTAGCTGAAAGAATTCAACAAATACAACCTAAGATACATGTATGTGGACATATACACACAGGTTACGGTTACAAATTTCAAAATGGTACACATTTCTTTAATGCTTCAGTGTTGGATGAACAGTACGCTTATTCACAAAAGCCGTTTACTTTTGATTGGAACCCGAAAACTAACGAAATTAACTTCGTGTAAAGGTTGGGATAATGAGAAATAAGTATTATCTTTAGTGAATAGAAATAACATTATGGAAGTATTAGACCTAAGAAAAGGGATAACAAAAACTAGTGAATATGATGCATTCGTATTTCCCGGTGGTGAAGTACACTTTAGACTCCATAACCCTTCGGTACTATATGTTTCAAATGGAATCAGAATTATTAGTAGAGTTACTAGTACAAGTGATTTGATGTTACTTATTCTAGTAGTCGAAACTATTAGAAAAGATGGGTACAGAGGAAAACTTGAAGTAGTTTTACCTTATATGCCATATCAACAAGCTGACAGAGACTTTTCTTTAGGAGAATGTTTTTCACTTCAGACAGTTTGTAAGATGTTAAACACTTTAGATGTTGATAGGTTCTTTATCTTTGATCCGCATTCAGATGTATCACCTGCGTTATTACATAAAACCACTGTGTTAGACAATAGTTCATACATTCATGAAGTACTAATGAACATAAAAAGTAAACAAAGTGTTATACTAGAGGATACATTGTGTATATTATCTCCTGATGCTGGTGCTTACAAGAAAATAGGTAAGTTATGTAGTAAATTAGATTGGAGAGGAGAATTAGTTGCAGCTAATAAGTTTCGTTCAATATCAACTGGAAGTATTGAATCTTTAGAATTATCAAAACAAGATTTTAAAGGAAAAGATGTATTGATTATTGACGATATTTGTATCGGAGGTAGAACATTTATCGAACTAGCTAAAAAACTACGGGAAAAAAATGCAGGTAAAATTTACTTAGCTATCTCACACGGAGTATTCTCAAATGGATTTAGAGATTTGAACGAATACTTTGAAGGAATCTTCTGTACAGATAGTTTCTTCAACATAGAAGATCCAAACTTCTTACTGATCCATGAGAAATCTTGTTACAAAGTAACACAAATGAACATTAATTATGATAGATTATAACGAAGTAGAAGGAGATTTAATCAAATTAGCTAAAGAAGGTAAGTTTGATGTAATTGCACATGGATGTAACTGTCATTCGACTATGGGTGCTGGAATAGCTCCTCAAATAGCTAGAGCATTTGGTGCTGATAAGTTTACAATGGAATTATGGGGTTCAACTATTCAAAAGTTAGGTAACATTGATTACAAAACCTTTGTGTTAGGTAAAGATGCTATCTGGTCTTTAGATAATGCTGATAATAAGAAAAATGAACCTGAGTTAACAGTTGTAAACGCCTATACACAGTACAACTACGGTAGAAATCATATTGATGGAACTTTCAAACCTTTAGACTACGAAGCTCTTACATTGTGTATGAGAAAAATGAACAAGGTATTTAAAGGTAAACACATTGGATTACCTCAAATAGGTGCTGGATTAGCTGGTGGTGATTGGGAAGTGATTAAGAAAATAATTCAAACTGAACTTTTAGATTGTGAAGTTACAGTTGTACTTTACAAACCATTACTAAACTAAATGAGAACAACAGAGAAACATATTTTCTTTTGGAATGGAATTTACTCTCAGTGGTATTTGGCTGACATGGTTATAGATGGAATTACATTCAATAGCTGTGAACAGTACATGATGTATAGAAAAGCTTTATTGTTTGCCGATAAATACACAGCAGAAGAAATCTTACTTGAGGAAAATCCAAGAGAACAAAAAAAGTGGGGTAGAAAAATTAAAAACTTTGACAAAGCAATTTGGGAACAAAATTGCCTATCAATTGTGTACAAAGGTAATTTAGCTAAATTTACTCAAAATCAAAAACTGCAAGAAGAACTCCTAAATACTGAAGATAGGTTTTTAGTAGAAGCTTCACCCTTAGATTCCATTTGGGGAATTGGAATGGCAGAGAATGACGAAGGAGTAGATAACCCGTTAAATTGGAAAGGTAAATATAAACGAGATAGTATTTATGGTGGCGAATGGGTGTATGTCGGTTCTTAAACTTGCCACTAACGGAAAGTGTGTTTGCGTAGTTGGGGACTTGAAAAAGTTGCAGTGGGTTCTTTGAATCGGTGCAGTTCGGGAGTCCGAAGTTCCCAAGATACTACGAACCCCCAATTACGCAAACACATTGTTATAAGTCTGGCGGTGGAAGCAGCAAACATTTTGACGGAGAGGTAGCTTCTCTGAGAGAGAATGAATGTTAGTGAAGTTGCTCATCACTCCACCGCTTGCTTATAACGTTTCTCGGCTTTGTCTAGTGCCGTAAATTCAAGACTAATTATAAAAGTACAAACTAATTTTTAAATTAAAAAACAATGAATACAAACACAAAACCAAGCAAGGCATTAGTCAAAACCGATGTTAGCAGTAGCCTTTCTATTTCGGAGATAAAAGAGCGTTTGGATAACTGCATTGATTTATACACGGATTTATTTTGTCAAAAACAAGAAGTTTATGCTGATGGATGGATTGGAGAAATAAAAGGCGGAATTAATTGTTTTGCAGATGCTTTTTTATCATTTGATGATATACGAACAGATTTAGAATTAGACGCTCCAAAAGGGTTAATTTTCGCTTGGTATTGGGATAATGTAGAAAATCAAGGAAAGGCAATTAATTATTATTCGTACATCAAAGGATTAAGAATTTCAGATATAAAACCAATTGAATTTGAGTGCAGTAATCCACATTGCGAAGATGGGTTTGTAGAAACACCTTACGGACACGTTTACGGAAATGCAAAATGTTCTGTTTGTGAAGATAAACGTGATGCGAAGTAAGGTTACTGCTAACGTTATCTCGCTTTGTGATGTTGCCGAAAAAACACACCTAAAACTTTAAATTTAAGACAAATTATGCAAGTACAAAACAATAATTCAGTTCAAGACCAAGACGGCAATAGCTCAAAACCGCTGTTATATTCTCGGCTTTTTTTCACTAACAAATTAAATATAAAATTATGAAAACACCAATGCAAGAATTTATAACTTTTATCTCAAGTGAAGATTATCAAAAGTTATATCCAAGTTTAAAAATTGAATGGTTTGAAATTTTCTTAAACAA
Source organism: uncultured bacterium (assembly GCA_937862935.1). Classification (GTDB taxonomy): domain Bacteria; phylum Patescibacteriota; class Gracilibacteria; order Absconditabacterales; family Absconditicoccaceae; genus CAJBLF01. Next base: position 100,346 of record CALMEO010000055.1, read on the forward strand.
AGAAAAGGAACAAATAGCGGAAGCATATAGAGAAGGATATATTACTGAACACGTAGGATATGAAAAGACTATTTCAGAATATTCACTTGATTATTTTAAAAAGAAATTCGGAAATTCCGAATAACTATAAAATTCCAGCAAGAGTAGCTTTGGTTACAAAGTTGCTCGAAGCTGGAATATAACGTTTAACGGCTTGGCGAAGTTGCCTAACACAAAACTTCATTAGTAGTACAAACTTTTAAATTAAGATAAAATGTCAATTGAAAACGAAAACGGCAATTTTGCCAAACCGATGTTAGCAGATGTTTTTTTGTTACGTGAATGGATGCCATTTTCAGACCAAGAAATATCTATATTCCAACATTACTTTATGGATTACTTTTTGGAAAATGAAAGTAAATTATCCAAAAAAGATGTTTATAAATTAGCTTGTTTAGCTAATGAAACGCAATATCAAATTAGATTATTGAAAGCGAGAATTTCAGGAGATGGTAATATTGATGAAATTTCAAACAATCGTTTCATTAAAATACTAATGTCATTTGAGGGGATTATTGAATTTGTCAGAGATAAAATGATTTTAGGTTTTGAAAACACAAGCATTGAAAATAAGTATAAATTAATAAATGAACATTATTCTTATTTCACAGCTTCGGATACAATTAAAGATAGTATTAAACAGGATTTTGATTTGTACTTCGGTTCTTAAAATATCTGCTAACGTTTTGCAGCTAAACGATGTAGCGTGCAAATAATCCTAAAGTATCGGTTTAAGACTTAACAAACCAAAGAAAAAACAAAGTATAAATTAATCCCGAACCAAGCTATATTGGTTAACTGCTGTTAGCATTAGTGCGGTTCTTAAAACTAAACATTATGTACGCAATTGATGACAGATTTTTTACAGAAGCACAAGATATAGCAGAATATCTTGAATATGAATTTTTAGTAGAGCAAGCCGATGATTTTACGGTTGAAGCCTACGAATGTGATTTAGAAACAATAGGTTTTTTGAGTGGCGAAATAATTGCAGAAAGAGCATTTGATGAAGATAGATTTTCTGAAGAAATGTACGACGACCAAGAAAAAATATCTAAAATTCTCGATGCAAATATTGACTTTGAAAAGATTAATTCTTTGCTTCCAAAATTATGGTATCCAAGTGATAGAAAAGTGATTTTTACAAAAGCTGAATTAATAGCAGAAATTATTGATTACCAATAAACGTAGCATTGATGCTAACGTTTTGCAACTTGGCATCAGTTGCGGATTATGAAAACAGATTTTCATATTTATAACAGAAATAACTTGAAAATTAGTATAAACAAAATACAGCAATTGTGCCAAATTGCTGTTATAAACAGGCTAAATTATGTCAACAGAAAAAACAGCAATACAACAACTTATTGAAGAAATAAAAGCTAATATGGCTGGTGTTGGAGTTTCTTCAAATGAAAGTGGGGTTTCAAAAATGCAACAACAATGGTATCAAGCAAGTTATTCTACTATGTCAAAAATACTTTTAGATTTAGAAGTTAATTATTTAGAAATTGAGAAAAATCAAATAAGACGTGCTTTTAATCAAGGTGGAAAATGGGCGAGTGAAATTTCAAGCGAAGATTATTATAATCAAGATTATACGCAAAGTTCGGAATAGCTTGTTTATAACGTTCCCTCGCTTGGCTTAGTGCCGAGTTATGAAAACAATAATTTCTAATTAAAAATAAACGTGATGAAAAACGAAATAAACGAAAATAAGGCATTGAGCCAAACGAGTGTTATGACCAGTTATTATTTGGTTAGGTATTCAGGCGGAAGTTACGAAGATGCTTTCGATGTGGTTGTTTTTGCCACAAATAAAAAATCAACTGCTACTAAATACTGCACGAAATTCAATAAATTATTGAAAAAATGGCAAAACTATTACAAGCAATTTGAAACTAAAAAGTACGGAATAATGACTTGGATTGCAGACGAACACATTGACACTAAATTTTACCGATGGAATAAACTTCAAAAAACAAGCAGATGTTATTACGAAGAAGTTTCTGTTAGATAATTGGTCATAACGGTTCTCGGCTTTGCTTTGTTGCGGAAAAGTAAGCCAAAAGTTTAGATTTAAAAACAAAAATAACAAATACAAACCAAACATTGAGTTAAGCACTAAACCGCAATAGAGCAAAACCGATGTTATAAGTAGCTTTTTATTATGAAAACAGCAATTCAGCAATTAATAGAAGATTGTAACGATAAAATACAAAAATTAAAAGATAAAAAAGAATTGACAGAAGAACAAAAAATCTATTGTCAAGCAGAATATTCTTTACTGATGAAAATGGTTTTAGATTTAGAAATAAACTATTTACCAATAGAAAAACAACACATTGTAGAAGCGTTTATTGATGGTGGGTGGGATACAAGTGGAGAACAGTATGAGAATGTTTTAGGAGAAAAATATTATATAGAAAATTTCATAAAGTAAGTAATAATAACCGAACAGGTAAGAAGCAACCAATAGCTGACGGAGAGAATTACTGACGAGTAAGGAAACGTCGAAATATTACAGATTGAGAGATTAAGCCAATTGTAATGATGTAAGAGCATTGATTTTCAACATTAGAAGTTAACGTTTCAGTTCGGTTAAAGTTACTTATAACGTTCTCCAGCTTGTTGCAGTTGCAAAGATTATTAACTAAACATTACAAAAATTATGGATTTAATACACAAAATAGAATCGTTGCGATACGATATTGAAAACGGAATTGAAACGGATGTTATAAAGATTTCGGTAAGATTAATACAAATAAAAGACCAAGCCTTGCAATTGCTACAAACTGGTGTTAGCGGTAGTGCTTTACCTGTTGGGTTCAAAATTTATGAGTGTACAGATTGCAAGGAAATAAACATAAAGAAAGATAATAGAGAAATAACAGTTGGTTTTTGTGATAATTGCGACCATCCTTTATGGAATGATGACGTCAATTAGCATTACCGCTAACGTTTGCGGCTTTGCGATGGCAGGGAATTTAATAACTAAAAGTTCAAATTAAGATATGCAGCATAATTTATTTACAGAAGCTGAAATAACAACCGTCAGCCCCACTATTGCAAAACCGATGTTATGTGCCGTTTTTATTCAAATTATGACAAAAAAAGAAGAACGGATTTTTGAGAAAGTCCAAGAAGCAATACTGGTTGAATGTTCAATACAGTGCCAAAAGTGTAAAAAGGTTGAAAAAGATTACAATACTGATGATTATTACTTTGCCGAAAAGTTAATTCATGAAGGTTGGACTTTCAAACGAGATAGAATATTGTGTAATGAGTGTTCCTAAAATGGCACATAACGTTCGAGTGCTTGGCGAAGAAGCGGATAAAAAATGCACCATATTCCCGAAGCCAGCAAAATGGTTACAAATAAAAAACAAACATTAAATTAATAACCGAAACCGCTTTTTTGCCAAACACTTGTTATAAGAAGTAGCGGGTAAAAACAGAAATAGTAATTATGGAAAGAATTTTTAAATACAGGGGTTACGAAATAAGCGAATTTCCTTTTGATTATTCAAGAGAAAAAAGAGATAGATGGCAAGCGTATAATACAAATGATTGCGATGAAGTTATGATTGTGTCAGAAACTTTTGAAGATGCCTTAGACGAAATAGATTACAGATTGAGTGAAGGTTTTTTAGTTTCAACTGAAAACAATTCGTAGCTATTTCTTATAACGTTCTCCAGCTTGTTGCAGTTGCAAAGATTATTAACTAAGGTTTTGAACAAACTAGAAGAAGTTTTGACATTTACAAAGATCCGGTCACAGATGACGGAACTAAAAAGTCTTTAAGAGGTAGGTGTGCAGTTCATCAAGATGATAGTGGAGAATATTACGTAAAGGTACAATGTACTGGACAAGAAGAAAATCAAGGTTTACTTCAAGTAATTTATGAAGATGGTAAATTTTATAATCAAATTACCTTAACTGAAATTAGAGCAAAATTAGAAAAACTGTAAAAGCTTCAAAAAAAGTTGAAAGAAAGTTTGGGTAACTGAGCTTTTTTATATCTTTATAGAAAGAAATTAACATATATGGGTCAATATTGTAAACTCTTAATGGTAACCTCTGAGAATAATAACAAATTCTACATTATGGAGGAAAAGAACGGGATACTTCACATTGAATATGGACGTGTAGATTCTACAAGTACCAAACTGACAAAACCGATGTCAGAATGGTCAAAATTATATCGTGAAAAAACTAAGAAAGGTTA
>CALMEO010000056.1 GCA_937862935.1 uncultured bacterium
CAACGATTTTATTTATCTTTATAGTGTCAGATGAAAATTAGTAAACAAATGATCTTTACGGTACTATTTATTGTGTCCGTGGTATTTATCTTCTTTGTAGGAAGAAAATTTGATCCACAAACAGGAGCAAGAAATTTTATCATTACTTCAAATGGAGTGTCACATTTTAGAAAAGGACTTGATGTGTCAGGGGGAACAAAACTTGTCTATAAAATTTCTTATGATAAATATGAAAAAGTATATACCAATCCAACTGAGCTTGCTGCTATCAAAAAAACTATCGAAACTATCATTATGAAAAATATCGATAGCAGAATATCCAAACTTGGAGTAAGTGATTACAAGGCCTATGTTCAAAATCTTGACGATCAAAATTATATCGTAGTAGAGATAGGAGGTATCGCAGATCTTGACCAAGCAAAAGAATTGATTGGAAAAACGTTGGAGCTCGAATTTAAACTGCAAAACCCAGAAGAACCAACAAAAACAACTATCGCAGCTAGAAAATTATTAGCAAATCAAGTACTGACTGAGATTACAAAAGATCCAGAAAATATTCAAAAAATGCTTGAAGGAAGAATGTCAGAAAATATCTATCATACTATCTATACAGGAAATACTTTAGCCGAATTACCTGATCTCTACAAAACAAATCCAAAACTGCTTGACGATGCACAGACAGGAAAAATATATGGACTTATAGAGGGTAATTACACAACTATTTATCAACAGGGTGATTCTGCTCTTACACAAGGTACAGGAGTCAGATTGGATGGTTATACAATGTTTCGTGTGCTAGACAAAAAACAAGGAAAAGATTTATCAGGAAATGCTGCAACATTGTATGTCTTCGAAGATGTTTTTGTGCAAGATAGAGAAACACGAGTAGCTGCAACAGACGGACAAACGATTCTCAATGGAGCATATTTCAAGTTTGCTAACACATCAACCTCAGAATTGGGAGAAGCAGTTGTTGTGATCAATCTAGATGAAAAATGAAAAGAAATATTCTGTAATGTGACGCAAGCAAACATAGGAAAACCTATGGCTATTTTTGTGGGAGGTAATTTACTTACGGCACCAAATATCCAAAGTAAAATCTGCGGAGGGACAGCAGAAATAAATGGATCATTTACCAGCGAATCTGCAAAACAGTTGTCCAATGCATTAAATGAATGAACCTTGCCTGCACCATTGATTCTTATGCAAGAAGAGAAAATCAGTCCATCACTTGGAGATAATGCATTGACGGGAGCATTACGATGATGATTGATAGGATTTGTTGCTATCATGATCTTGATTTATGCGATGTATGGAGTCAAAAAAATGCTTCTTACGGGTATTGTATTGATTTCATTTTTGGCGGTTCTTGCAGCATTTATGAAACTTACTGACTATGCGCTTTCACTCAGTGGAATAGCTGTTATTATTCTTTCTATAGGAATGGGAGTAGATGCAAATATATTAATCTATGAAAGACTTCGTGAAGAACTTAAAGAAGGAAAAAGTATGGGAGGTGCAATAGATAACGCGAAAGATAGAAGTTGGTCAGCAATAAGAGATGGTCAAATAAGTACGGGAATAATTGCTTTCGTTCTCTTCTCTATGGGTACAAATGTGTTCAAAGGATTTGGATCTATGTTGATTGTGACTATGTTACTTACCTTATTCTTCAATGTTCCATTAACCAAAATACTTCTTCATGCCTTTTTTGTTTCAAAGAAAAAAGCGAATTAAATTCGTATAAAAATAGAGAATAGTACAAAATAAGTGTCCGTATAATAATGTTTTTAATCTTTTAATCGTTTCATTCATGAAGCAAAAAATCTTTTTAGTCATTACTATCTTACTCTTAAGTTTTTTTGGAGTATCTATCTACAACGAATTTATGCTAAATCACACCTACTATCAAACGATGTTTGCAAGTTGGGTCAATTGGAAGATTGTGATTTGGAGTATAGTTGCGGTATGTATTCCCATTGTCTATATCATTAGATCTAAAGTGTTTTCTGTAAAAAAATTCTTTGTTTATGTCATACCTGCTACACTTATTCTTCATACCATAGCGTTCACTATAATCAAGGATAGTATTATAGGATGATCAGCAGGACTTATTATCTTAGTCCTCAATACTTTGATTCTCTATTTCCTTGGTGGGTATATTCTTTTGGGATTAACAGCATTTGGGACACGAATATCCCAAAGATATATAAAATTTAAAGAAACAAGACGACAAGAAATGTTGATCAATTTCTGAATTTGATTAGGGATTTTCCTTCTCATTATATATGTTTTCTCTATGGTACATCTACTTCGAGGAATACTAATCTGGATTATGTTCTTGTGATTGGGATATATGATATGGTATATGAAAAATGATATGCTTCCCTATAATAATATTATCACCGATATCGCTCACGAATTTACTGCACACAAACTCAAAATACATTGGCGAAAACGAATAGGAATTGTTTTATTAGCAATTTCCATTATCTACTATCTCTACGGATTTCAACTTTCATTTATCCCGTATTCAACAGCATGGGATGCTAATCATGCATATATGTATTTGCCGAGAATACTCGCACAAAATCATGGAGTACTCTGGTGAGATGTTTGAGGAGCTATTTCTCTAGCACCTTGACTTTGGCATATGTTTATCACATTCTTTTTCTCACTTATTCAACCTATCAAGGGACGATTTTGGATGGCACCAGATACTATAGCAGTTGCTATGAACTTCCTGAGTGGAATATTAGTACTGATCTTCGGAACAGGACTTATCAAAGAAGTAATAAGTTATTTCATTCCAAAAAAAAGTGATGAAGAAGAAAACATAACAACAACAATCGGTATGTATAGTGGACGAATGATGTTGTTGTTCTGGCTTACAAGCTGAATGGGGGCTTTCTTAGTCTTCGTAGATAATAAAACTGATCTTGGAGTAATGGCTTTGACCGTATTGGCAATGCTTTCTGGATTTATCTTCCTCAAACATATTCTCGACAATCGTGAGCATGGACTCAAACTTCATCGAGATTCACTCAAATATATCATTATTTCATGAGTTATGTTTGCGTGGGCACTTATGTCAAAACAAACAGCATTTATTGATATTGCATTATTTGGATTACTCCTTGTTGGGCTTTGGATAGACAGCGTGATTGCTATAGGATTGGGTATTATGACAGTAGGAATGACAGGTATTCTCAAACTTGCTAATGCACCAGATATGATGACACCTGCTGCAGGAAAATATATTGTTCTTATTGGAGCACTTGTGGTTATCGTAGGAATAATAAGAATGATAATGAAGAAAAATACCGCTCAAGGAAACTTATCAGATAAAAAAAGATTATTTACTTATATACTTGTTTGGTGAACAACATTGGTAGCTATGCTAATGATTTTCAAATGACCAAATATTCTCATCAATCAAATCAATGCAGGTACCTTTAGTCCAGGAACCTTTATCAAGAGTGTATTATTATTAAAAAATGATAATCAGCCCAAACGTTTATTAGCAGCAACAGACACTACAGTATTAGCTGACCAAACAGCAATAGATAAAGTAGCCTTAGATACAGCAAATCTCTCAGTAGAACAATGTAATAATATGAGTTTTACCAAGGAAGAGTTACAGGCTGATGTAAAAAAGGCAATAACAACTAATGAAGATGTAGGAAGATATGTTGGATATGGATGGAAAGATATAAGCAAGGGTGGAGGACTCAATCTTGGATATGGACTTTTGAGAATATTCTATCCAAAAGATAATATATGTTATGGTACAAATAGATCAGCAAAATTATTATGTACTAATGAACAAGCGATAGAAAATTTCAATATCCCTACGCTCCAAAAAGTATTTACTCAACTAGAGCCAGGGACTAAAGCATATGATCTTTTGAGCTGAGCACTTATGGCATATGAAACAAAAGGAAGCGGAACAATAGTCAATCCTACAGAATATAGAGATCAGATAGTTGCTCTAAGACAATATTATCAAAATCATGCTATCAAAACAGAAGCAGGAAAAATAAATATTCCGTATAGATATCTTGTACCATTTAATGTCACTTTCAATCGATCATTACAAAATCTTAGTAGTTATTATACCGATATTGGATTTGTCTGGTTATTGATCTTTATGCTCTTAGCATTGGGATTGATCTATACTTTATTCAACACAAAACGTTTCAAACAAGATACCAATTTAGTAGTACTTTCTAGTGTTACTATTATTGGATGGGCAGTTCGGTGGATCATCGGATGAGCGATTGTTTGGTATGCTATGTGACTTATTGTTTGGACCGTGATAGCAGTTGCAATCATTCTTAGAGATATGTTTGCAAACGCAAAAGATGAAAAAGAAAAAACAATGATATATATTATTCTTTTTCTTTTTGCGCTCCGAGGAATTATACAATTCACACTCAACTTTATCAGAATATCTTCACAAGGATGAGGAGGTCCTTTCCTTCGATACAAAATGAATAACGGAAAAACAATAGAAATCACGACGACTCTCCAACAAAAAGAGGTAGTGACAGCAGGATATGGACAAAAAGATGTATTCGATCTCCAATTTCCTCATTACAATAAGTTCATCGACTATGTAAAAGATAGAAAAAATACTGATGGAATATTGATAGCAGGAACCTACATGCAATATTTCTTAGACAATCAACGAAATATTAAAAATGATGGAATGCTTTCTCGGTTCCGAGAACAAAATAGTGATGGAAATATATGTAAGTCATATCAAAGACTCAAGGAAAATAATCTCAAATATCTTGTTATCGATCCAAATATCGGAACCGTTGTGATGGGAGAAGGAAACGAATCACTCTTCAATAGATTCTTTGCTAAACAAAATCCCGTGACCAAAAAGATAGAAGAAGATGGAGCAATAAGTAATTTAGTAAAACTTCGAAAAGCAGGATACATCAAACTATTTTCTACCAATAATCTAGGAGCTAAATATGCATTTACTTTGGATGATGCAACACTCCAAGCAAAATTTGGTACGATGTCTGAAGATGAACTTGTCTTCCTAAGAGCAAAACTTTCAATTGCAAGATTCTTTCCTGATGCACAAGAATTACTCAATTTTATAGGAGAAACATTCGCCAATAGAATTGGTAATGGTGAAGTCATAGGAGATATTGCTGATGTTTACGGAAAGACTATTGATGCAAACAAGGTATTTATGACTGCACAACAGATACTTGCACAACAATGAGCTTCAGAAGAACTTACTCAAATCATTGAATGATTGTCACAAGATGAACGTTTGATTCTGACTCAATATATGGGATTAGTTAATCTACTCAAAACAAATGCTACTCAATATCAAGAATTCGTTAATAGTATCCTCGGACAAAGTCTGGGAGGATGAAGTCAACTTATCGTATTTGAACTTAATTAAGCAAATTGATTTATGATACATGATATAAGATACAAGGCAACTAAATAGTTCTTGTGTCTTGAATCTTGTATCTAAATATTTTAATCTTTTAGTTATAATATTATGAAGTTAGATGTATCTGAAATCAAAAAAAATACCATCGTAGAAATCGAAGGTCAGTTATATAAAGTAGTTGATTTTGCTTTTATGCAAATGCAACAAAGACAGGGAAGTTATAGTTTTAAAATGAAAAATCTTATCACAGGAGGTGTGCAATCTTTCACCTATAAATCATGAACGGTTCTAGAAAAAGGGGATGTGATTACCAAGAATGCAATTTTTTTATATACAGCATGAGATAGTTATACATTTATGGAAAACGACACCGGTGAAATGTATGACCTAGATAAATCTATGGTAGATGATATCACATGATATCTCAAGGAAAATATGGATTGTTTCGTTATGGTCTATAAATGAAATGTTATAAGTGTTATTTTACCACCAACGGTTTCATATAAGATTATTTCTACAGTTCCAGGAGTAAAATGAGATAGAGCACAAGCAGGAAAAAAACCAGCGACATTGGAAACGGGTATGGAGATAATGATCCCTCTTCACAAAAACGAAGGTGATACAGTTACTCTCAATACTCTTACTTGAGAAACTAACTAAACTATGACATAAGTAATTTAGTATAAGGGATGCGGAACTTGGTACTTGTTCCTCTTCCCTTTTTTGTTTAATTAAAAAATGCTTCCTAAGAAAAAAAGAGAACGAATACCGCTCTCAATCAAATTAAAATTTTCCCTGTATATATGTAATACGCCAGGTCAACCAAAAATAAGATATAATCATAAGTAGTGCTGTGATATACTGTAGCTGATTATAATCATATAGTGGTGGATACAATCCGATTACGAAGAGTATTTGTTGGAGTAAAATAAGGAATAATAACATAGCAACAGACATATAAATCTAGGCAGATTTTTTTTTGTGGTAGTTACGCCTTGAATAAATGTCTTGAAAAGGAGATCGTATTCCTTTGTTATGTTCTCTTTCGAGGGAAGTCGTTGATACTCAGCATATATATACTCGATGGTATATATTATTTTTGTTACCGCCAAGAGCATTATCAACATGACAATATGGGTGAGTATGCTAGCCACTAAAATAATGGGGATATACGTTTCCATAGCTCTGGATTTTTGGTTTATTTTTTGTTTTCTATGGGTGAGGTAGTTTCTCTATGTATAAGGAAAAGGAATACATGTTCCATCAAAATATTATTTATCCTGACTAAATATCTGGATATTCCATTTCCCTTCAGGTAAACTATTGGTCATAATCCACGGATTTAATTTTTTGACTTCATAATATCCTAGACTGTTCTGTCTTGCTCGATCAGCGATGTTTTCTATGCTTTTTACATGTACATTTTTTGTTACGAAGGGACGATACATATTCCCCAAAGTTTTATCGTCAAAAAAACGATATTTATGTTCTCGCACATATTTCATAGAAAGTAATCTGAAAACATATCTTGATGTTTCATTATTCAATCGGAGATCATAATAATTCTTACTAAATTGGTTTTCTAAGCTTTTTTGAAGACCATTTTCACCTCTATTATAAGCGGCGGCAGCAAGGGTCCACCCACTAAATTGTGTATTGAGCTGCTTGAAATACTGTATGGCAGCCGCTGTAGACTTAGCGATATCAAATCTCTCATCGACGAAATCATTGACTACTAATCCATATCTTCTGGCAGTATCTGGCATAAATTGTCGAATACCAGCAGCACCAGCTGAACTTACAGCGTTGTCCCTGAGTACACTTTCAATCACCGGAATATATTTTAAGTCATCAGGGAGACCTGCCTTTTTGAGTTCTTTTTCTATCATAGGGATAATCAGATTCCATCTTTTATAGATAATAACAAACTGCGCTGGGTTGAGTTGAAGTAGTGCAAGTTCTCTATCAAATCTTTCAATATTTAATCTATATTTTCATTGAGTTGGCATAAATTCTCAGGCAAAATTCAGTTTTCCATACATTATATTATGTATTCATTTTGTTCCTCCATGTACTTGGGATATGATAATAAGGATCAAAATAATAACAATAATAATTCCTCAAAAGATTTTTTTTTCAGTATAATATTTTTGTATCTGTTCTCGCATGAGTAAATAAACAGAAAGTAAAAAAATGGGACTTGGAAACGTGGGAATAGGTACTCATTCCTTTTTCCTAATACCAAGTTCCACGTCTCTGAGTAAGAGAGTTATATACAAGTATAGAGTGTTTTTCAAACAGAAAAATATTGTTTACTCTTTAAGGTAAATTGCTATACTAGTATGGATACTTGATACATGATTCAGAACTACGCAATAGCTTTTGGATATTGAATCTTATCCTACTATCATACTTTTTACTTATTATGTAGTATTATCATTATGCTTATTATTTGAATCACATGAACTTTGGGTGCAGGAAAGGGTACTATTTCAGATTATCTTATAAAAAAATGATTTAGTCATTATTCAGTGAGCGATTATATTGCAGTAGAAATAAAAAAAAGAGGACTTGAGGTAAATAGAGATACTATGTATAAGGTGGGATGGGATTTAAAACAAAATTTTTGACCAGATTTTATTGTTAAAGAACTATACCAACAAGCGAAAATGTCATGAAAAAATACTATTATCGAAAGTATAAGATCTCCATGAGAAGTCATGTGATTGAAGGCATTAGAAGATTTTGTTTTGCTTGCTGTAGATGCTGATCAAAATTTGAGATATCAAAGAATTCGTTTGCGTAATAGTGTCAAGGACCAAGTTGATTTTGAAACATTTACTGCCAATGAAGCAAGAGAATTGGAGCATAGTGATGATCCATCAAAGATAAATTTATCTGCTTGTATCAAAATTGCTGATTACACATTCATAAATAATGGAACATTTGAAGATCTCTATCAAAAGATTGATGAGATGCTAACAAAAATTACTCTATAAGTGGAATACGGAAATAGAGAGACATTATTTTTCAATATATAATATTTCAATACTCAAATTTTAATATTTTATTTTTTTGATTATAAATATATGAGAATTCCTTTAGGTATTTCAAATAGACATGTTCACTTATCTCCAAGTGATGTTGAAAAACTTTTCGGCAAATGATATGAACTTAAAAAGTTCAAAGATATTACCCAACCAGGACAATTTGCTGCACAGGAAGTGGTTACGCTTGTCTGAGAAAAATGAAGTATAGAGAAAGTAAGAGTAGTAGGACCAAGCAGAAAAACTACCCAAGTAGAACTCAGTATGGGTGATACTTTTACCTTATGAATAAGTGCGCCTATCAGAATTTCAGGGGAAACAAATGATCTAGGATATATAAAAATTGTATGACCGATGGGTGAAATCTATGGTCCATTTGCTATGATAGCACAAAGACATCTCCATTGTACGGTCAAAGAAGCTCAAGAGTTAGGAATAAAAAATGGTGATGAAATAAAACTTCATGTATGAGGAATCAGATGATTAGTATTTGAAAATGTGGCCGTCAGAGCAAAAGATGATTACGCATTAGATTTTCATATCGATATTGAAGAGGCTAATGCTGCATGAGTAAAACCAGGTGATCGAGCAGAACTCATAAAATAATGAACAATGAATAATGGAGAATGAAAAATGAGAGAATTGTTTTGATATAGACTCTCGTAATTTACGATAGTATATAAAATTATATGTTACTAACATTATTCATTATTCACTTTTAGTTTTTCATTAATTATATGCCAATATTTTCTCTATTCAAAAGAATATTACCTACTACCAAAAAATATACCCTCGTTATTTCATGATGAGGAACAAGATGATTTTATGCATTAGGGATTTTAAAGTGATTAGAAGAACTAGGATATAGAGAAAAAATTAAAGTAATCTATGGCGTCAGTGCAGGAGCTATTTTAGCAAGTTATTGGGCTGCATGATATACCGCCCAACAAATTTTTGATAGTTTCTTTACTGATCGTTCTTTTGGAATATCTTCCATAAATATTTTATCTAGAAAAAGTCTCCTTAAATTTAATTATATTGAAAAAAAGTTTACCAAAGATTTGCCATCAAAAATTACTGATCTCAAAATACCAGTCTATATTTGAACTACGGATACCAATACAGGTACTTTCAAACTGTTTACTACGGGAGAATTGATACCCATTTTGTTGGGGAGTATTTCTATCCCATGAATATTTCCTGTTGTAAAATATCATAATTATATTCTAATGGATGGATGAGCAAGTAATAATTTTCCTGTAGATAGAGCAAAAAAGAAATATCCAAATAATGAAATTATCGGAATAGCTCTCAATAAATTTAAAGAAAACCAGGAAATAAAAACGATTTTTGACAATCTGTCTGTCTCTTTTGAAATTCTTCTAAGAAATCATACCATAGAAAATATGTGAATAGTAGACCATTTATTTTATAAAGATATTCCACTGAGTGTTTTAGATACGAACAAAAAAAATATGCACAAGGCATATCTCGATGGGTATAAAGATTGTATGGAACACTTTAAAAATTAATGAATAATTAATAACTGAGAATTAATAATGTTGGATTCTGTTAAGTATGAACTATTGTAAATCACGATAGTCTGTGATGTGTTAGTCATACATTATTCATTATTAATTTTTCATTCTCAATTATTTTATTTCCTTATCTCACAATGCTGGACATAACGTTCAGCTATTTTTTTAAACTCATCCAATTCTTCATCACTAAACGGTGTACCTCAAAAATCAGGATCAAGAGTGTTTCCACCGATATAGTTCTGGAGATAATAATGCTTAGCACCTCTAATATAAACTGCCATATTTTCAATATCATCAGCAGAATGAAGTCATTTAGCAACGGTAGTTCTATATTCATAGTCTATTTTACTTTCCAATAATATCTGTAAGAGTTTTTGGTAACTATGATAAAACTCTGGTGGTTGTGCGACGCCAATAGCATCTTCATAGCTATGGAGTGAATGTTTCAAATCTACTGCTACATAATCCAAAATTTTATCCTGAATCATTCTTTTGACGATTTGATAATCTCTTCCATTGGTATCTAATTTGACGAGAAATCCCATATCTTTTATTTTCTTAGCAAAATCATAGAGATCTGGTCGTATAGTAGGTTCTCCACCACAGATACTGACCCCATCGAGGAGTCATTTCCTTGTTTTGAGGAAATTGAAAAACGCTTCTTCGGGGATGAGATCATTTTGAAACAATAACATCTTTTCGGGCAATACACATTCGGGATTATGACAAAAATGACAACGAAAATTGCATCATTGAGTAAAGACTACACAAGCTATTTTACCTGGATAGTCTATCATGGTTGACTGTTGTATTCACGCAATTTTCACG
>CALMEO010000057.1 GCA_937862935.1 uncultured bacterium
CACAGGAATAGTTGACTGTGGCCTTGAATCACAAGGCATGAACATCTATAAATGAATAGAACAACAGTCATGAACAGCGACTTATGTCAGTTTCTTTGATTTGCCCAATTTGATTTTTTCGGGAATAAGTGTCAAAGCAACGCTTTCTGGAAGAACACTCTATCTCCAAAGAATATATGTACCACCTGTTACGTGATGATGTATTGGTTCTTGTGGTGGTGGAGGATGAGGAACGCTTACTCTAGATAATTGTACACTTCCAAGTACTTTAGCTTGTGCAAATACCGCATGAATAGATAATTCTGATAGTTATTATGATGCTACATGTTGTGCATCTACCCAACATGGTACAGCTGGATGTGATGTTTCCGATTCTCTCTATGATGGAGAAATTACTGATGCATTTCAACGAGGATATGATCTCAATATCACTAATAAATGTCCTATCACAGAAGCTCGTCTAGATGATGGTATCAAAAGAAAAGAATTAGCAAAAATGATTACTATGTTTACGATACAAATCATGGGTATTTATCCAGACACACATAAGGAATGATGTGATGCCTTTACTGATACTGGTGATCTCTCTGATGAAATGAAATTCTTCGTTAAAACTTCTTGTCAACTTGATCTCATGGGATTGCATCCTGATGGATATACACCAAAACAGAAATTTGACCCAGAACAATTTGTAGATAGAGCACAGTTTGGTACAATACTTTCGAGACTCATTTATGGAGACAAATACAATGTCTATGCATGAGAAATATATACTTGGTATGAAAAACATCTCAGATGATTATTTGAGGACAATATTATGACAAAGATTCAAGATCCATTTATGCTAGAAAAAAGAGCTCGAATATTGTTGATGTTGAAAAGAACTGATGATACACATCTTGTTGAAAAATATCGTCTTGTAGTCCCTGCTCGTAACTGAACGATAATATTATTGGACAATATACGATAATAAAATTGTGACCTATTATACATCCTATTCACTCACACATATTTTCTCTCTTGGAAAACAGAGAACAATTTCTATAGTATGAAATATAGGAACTGGAATACGTTCCTTGGACCTCGTCCCTTTTACCATGTATATATTACTATCATGAAAAACTTATTTTTTTTGCTCTCTTTGCTATGAATAACACTAATATTTTCTGGTTGTGGACAACAAAAAACAACAGAAATTTGTCCCATTGACTCATGAAGTTTTGCGTGTTGAACAACTTCAGGATCTATTGACCATAGTGATTTCACGGGTGCTATTGCTAGTGTTTTACTTGCAATAAAAACTAATGATTTACCTACCCTTTCAACATTCGTCGGCTCTCAATGACTTCGTTTTTCTCCCTATGAATATGTAAATACATGATCAGATATTATTCTCAGTACCCAGGAAGTATATAACGGACTCATTATGTCTCGTTCATTTATTTGGGGTACCGCTGATGGATCAGGATTCCCTCTTGACCTATGAATCGGACAATATTTTGAAAAATTTGTAAACGATGCTGACTGGGCAAGTGCTCCAGAAATACTTTATAATCAAAGCGTACAAAGGGGAAATACTATCAACAATATCGCTCAAGTATATTCTGGAAAACAATGGGTAGAATTTCATTTTGCTTGATTCGATCCTCAATATGAAGGTATTGACTGGAAAAGTTTAACATTAGTATTTGATCAAGTAGATGGACAATGGTATCTTATCGGTATCGTTCACGGCCAACGAACTATATAATTTTTAACTAATAGTGAAAAGTGAATAATGATGGTATGTGTATTGTTATAGACTATTGTAAATTACAATAGCTTGTACGTATATTATACTATCATTTTTCATTTTTAGTTGTTAGTTATTCATTATCTTCTGTTTGTTCTTTCGTTAATTTTTCATATCCCAACTGACCACAAGCTCCTTTCATCTCTCTTCCCATACTATCTCTGACTGTCACAGTCAGTCCACCTTCTTCTAATATTTTTTTGAAATTTTGGATAGTTTTGACGTCACTCTCTTCGAGACTGATAGCTGGATTTGTGTTGTAAGGAATGAGGTTTACATGAGCAAGTTTTCTTTTGAGTAAAGTAACCAACTCTTTGGCAAGCTCAGGTTTGTCGGTCATATTCTTGATCATAATATATTCATAAAATACTCTATTGTCTGATACTTTTACATATTCACTTATTGCTTTATCAAGCGCTTCCAGCGGATATGCTTTGGCTACTGGCATGAGTTTATCACGTAAGGCTTGGTTTGGTGCATGTAATGATATCGCAAGCTTCACTGGTATCTCGTCTTTGATTAGTTGTCTGATTCCTGGGATAATCCCTGCTGTGGAAATAGTAATATGTCTTCTAGAAAGAGAGAATCATGCATCTTGTCTTAGCATAATCTCTATAGATTTTTTGACGTTTTCATAATTGAGTAGCGGTTCTCCCATTCACATAAATACAACATTCCTTACAGAGTACAAACTCCCATCGTCCTGTTTTCCAAATTTTTGTTTGATATAGTTGTTGGCAAAAAATATTTGAGAAATCATTTCGTCTCGGGTAAGATTCCTTTTGAAGCCAAGTTTTCCCGTTACGCAAAATAGACAATTCATGGGACAACCAACCTGCGATGAAATACACACGGTTATTCTATTTAATTTTTTTATATTATCTTTGACGTATTTTTCATTCTGTCGATGATAGATAATTACCGCTTCGATCATCAACCCATCCTGTGTTTGAAATCAGATTTTTGTCGTGCTACCATCTTCTAATATTTTATCTGCCTTGAGTGTCACTACAGAAAACTCTTTGTCCAAGTCTTCTCTGAGCTCTTTGGAAAGTGTCGTCATATCGGTAAAATTAATATTCTGATTTTTGAATATTTCCTGATAGATTTGTTTTACTCTGAATGGCTGGAGTTTATGTTCTTTTGTAAATGCTTGTAATTTACCAGCGTCGAGTATACTTGTTTTTATCATCTCTATTGAATGAATAATAAATTGGAAACTGGGACGCGGGACTTGGTACTAGGGACTCGTTCCTTGTTCCTGTCCCCTCGCCCCTAGGTCCTGTCACCTAGTCCCTGGAGTAATGTTTTTTTGTAGAATCGACATCTTTCCCCACCATTGAAAAACATAGATTTTTTCCAGTTTCATCATATATTCTCCGGCAAAAATTTTTCGTAAGATGTGATGATACCACCGTGTAATTTTGGATGATGAGTGAATACTTCTGTAATTGTGTAATATACTTTTTCTAGGTCGTATGCATTCATCCTCAGTCCATAGGGTGGGTTGGAAAC
>CALMEO010000058.1 GCA_937862935.1 uncultured bacterium
AACTCTGGAATACCTGAGCAAACTTTAGTGATACTATTACCGTAGATACTGCTAATCCTACGGTAGGACAAGCGTATATCTATAGTGGAACGACTGGATACAACGCACCAAACAATTATTACAAATGAATAGTAGATATCAGAGCGACTACTTCCGATACCAACGGTATCTCTTGAGCTACCTGTGAATATACGACTTGATCATCATGGGTAGCAGCCAGTCGAAGCGCTCCTTATTGTTACAAGACAGGACTCAATTATACTTCTACCCTCAATATCAACTTTAGAGTCAGAGATGTAGCAAACAATACTTGAGTAGGTACAACATGAACATATCTCTATGATGGTACTGCGCCTATGATTATCTTTACCTGATCTACTCCAGCAAACAATACCACAGGTACTATAAATACATTTACCCCACAACTACAGATCACTGAGACCGGTATCTGACTAGGACAATTCCTCTATACCCGAAATGGACAAACGTACTCTGTATATGATTCTGGACTAGTAGCGATGTATAATTTTGATGCATTATCAGCCTTGGGAGAAGTTTGATCAGTAGTGAAGGATATGTCGCAATATGGAAATAATGGAACGATAAACGGTACTATCACTACAACTCCAGGTAAATGGAATGGTGCATATACTTTCAATGGGACTACTGCATATATATCTGCACAAACGAATCTTATAGGTACTAGTGCTACCTTTGTTGCACGAGCAAAAACTAATGTAGTAAATCCTCAGATGCTTTGGAATCATCCATCTAATGCTAGCACGACTTATTATGATTTGTGGTTTATGGGTAATAGCATATATCTTAATATATGAGATGGTAATGGTAATCCTTTCTCTTGATGATGAATGAATGTTAGTCAACCATCTACAGGACAACGACATCACTATATAACGGTTATAGATGCAGTTGCCAATAAATCTTCCTTATATATAGATTGAATATATGTCTGACAAGCATTGTATCGTAATCCTACAAGTACAACAGGATGAAGAGTATTCTCTATTGCTTGACCTGCATCATATAGATGGAATTGATCAATTGATGAGGTCCGTGTGTACAATCGTGCACTTTCAACGTGAGAGATAGCCCTGTTATATAGATCCAACCTCAATAAATTTTCTACCACACAATGGTTATTTACTGATGAGAGGATGTGTATAAGTAATGGTACCTACAATTACACCTGATCTGCCGCAGATTTGTTTCAAAATACGTATGCTACAGGAAGAAGATATGGTATCAACATCACCTGAGTCTATATATGATTCCCTCGATGAATTGATTTATGAAGTGTCACGAGTTCCGGTAATGCACAGACGCTTTCATGACAATTTTCTTGATACTTCTATGTACAAGATGATGCTTGAACGACCTGATGGTATAGTACTATAATGCTTCCTCTTGCACTTACTTGACGTAACAATCCAAATCTTTATATAGGCAATTCCAATATCTATTTTAATGGAACATGATGAGTTAGTTTACTCAACGGAACTTTAGCAAATCCATTTGTCTATATTTCTACCTGAGTATATATGAGTGGTGCGACGCCAAATTATGTTAACTTCCTTTGATCTAGACATTATATTAAAAGAGATATTTCACCTAGTCCATATCTTTGTGGTACAGGTAGATATGGTAATTTGCCTTGGATGAAGGTCACTATCCCTGCTCGACAAGGTGTAGACACATATAGTTGACTTATTACTATAGATATAAATGCGCCATAATTATTAAACTATTAAATTTTCATCCGGGTACTTGCTTATCCGGGTGATTTTTTTATCTAAAAAAAATTTGATTTATCAAATTTACTTAAAAATTTGACAAAAAGATACGTTCTAGATATAATTAACAGTAAGAATTACATTTGTATTTTGTGAAAATTTATTTCATTCTTTTTATTATGAAACACACATTTATTCATATTCATCATCACGTTACTCGTCATATCAAATATCATCACAGAAAATATCTGTTTGGATTGTTTGGTGGTTTTGCTGTTGTGAAACTTTTTTTGTTGGTGATTGGACTTTCTGTCGTAGAATATACCTATAATTCGACTTTTGCACAATCAGCGAGTGGATGCGTACTTACGGGACAATATTATACGTGAGAATATCAAGAATGATGATATCTTACTGGACAAGAACTTGTCTGATGATACTTGGTCGATTGTATCACCGTGCCAGGATATACATGAGAGGTTTTAGATGAATCTTGATCTGTTGTTTCGCAGATTCGAGTAGAGGAGTCACAGACGTGATGTGTACTTACAGGACAGACGCTTAGTGAGGGATATATGACTGGATATACCTTGACTTGAGGATATTGGACAGGTGGGACTTGGGAATGTGATGAGGAAATAGGGACGGGGGACGAGGTAGTAGGTACGTGAAATGCAGGGACGTGAGATGAAAATACTGGAGCTCATCAAGAAGAAATTATAGTTTTGTGATCAAATGGTATCTGTGAATCATGAGATATCGTTTGGAATACAACTATTTCGTGATCTGTTGTCAGAAATATATTTCCTCTTACTTGGGCATATGTAGGTACAGATTGTCTCTCTTGATTATCACTGCAATTGCGAGATCATAATAATCAACGGATTGATTTGGGAAGTGTCCCTCCATGAGTTACGAGTTATACCTTTGATTCTCGTCCTTTATATAGTTTTCAACAATCAGGATTGTATCATATCATATGAACTGGTATGAGTGGACAGTATTATCTCTATACAGGGACCTATACGGGAGAGTATTTACGTTTTTTTAGCTGATATAAAGTAAGATTGACTAAGGTTGATCAGACATTAGTTTCGGAAACACCATCATTTACTATAGATAATGAAGCACCTATTTTGAGCTGAGTTAGCTTGCTTGCTAATGGAGTTGCTAGTTGATATGTGACTACTAGCGGTGTGCTTACATTAACATTTACTGCAAGTGAACTTCTTACTGGTGTCCAAGCATACTTATGATCTGGTGTGGTACCTACGAGTTCATCTGTCTCTTGATTGTTTTCTACGTATGTACGAAATCTTACGCCACTGATTCCTCAATGACCATTGGCGCTTACTATAACATTTGCTGATATTGCAGGAAATACCGGTAGTGTATTTTCTAGTTGATCATTTATATATGATACAATAAGACCATTAGTGAGTAATTTTGTCTTTAGTGGATATACTAGTGGTGTATATTTTACCTTCTCCTCATCTGAACCAATAAGGTATTCACTTAGCTATCAAAAAACAGGATGAACGATCTTGACGAGTACTACTCCTAACTATTTGACGGCACAACAGATCGATTTTTCATGACTTGAGAGAGGTCAATTATATCTTTTTACTTTGCATGTATTTGATAGAGCAGGTAACACTACTATGGTAACTGGTGATCTTGTACAGACAACATTGTGAACTATTATTTCTCATACCTATGTTGTCCCTGTCTCAGGTACTGGAGTAGTTGCTACGTGAAATTTGGCTACGTTAGCTGTTGTACTCAAAGCTGAGGTAAGCAAATTTAATGTATGTAAGGATGCTTTGACATATACACCTATAGAGCTTAATGTAAGAAATAATATATTTACCATTCAGATGCCTGTTTTCCAAAAATCACAGATGAAAACTTTGGTGAATGCATTTACCTTGTTTGTACTTAATAAAGTCAAAAACAACCCTGCAATCACTCCTGAAGATATTGCTGAAATTACCAAAAAATTTGATAGCTTTTTGGTGATATTGAA
>CALMEO010000059.1 GCA_937862935.1 uncultured bacterium
CTTGTACTTCCATCACTTCGTTGTGTGAAATGATATCCGCTATTTGCGATAGCTTCTATCGTCGTTCCATTTGTTCCTTCTTCAACTGTTTGAGAATTATTCCCACTCAATGTTCCATTGGCTCAAGCAGCATAATTTATGGTATAGCTAGTTGGAGAATCATCTAGAAGAGACAAGCCATTCCCGTTATTATATACTCCCACAATTTCATTTGATGTTAAAGTACGATTCCATATTGCTACTTCATCTATGTATCCTTCAAAGTTGTAGCTATCTCATTCTCTTCGGTTTCCAATCCATAAATCTTTATTATCGTCAACAGGTGCACTTCCGCCATTAGTTGTTTCATTCTTCATTGCTCCATTAACATATATAGTATGATTATTTGTAGCATCAAAGGTTACTGTTATTAATTGCCATTCCTCTAATGGTATGGAATAGCTACTATTAAACCGATTTCCAGGAGGATTCCCAGATATTGATGCTGGATTTGTTCCTATTATCATAAATCAATATCCAGGACCACTTGATGGATACATTCATTTTGCAATAACACCACCTTCTGATTGTTCGTTACGCATATATGTCCATGCAGAAAGTGTGTAGGAAGTTCCTATCATTCTCAGCGCTTCATTATCTGCCACGGACACGTATTTTTCTCCATCACTAAAGTCATAGGCTCATCATACTTTTCATACAATAGGACTAATATCACCAATTCACACACCATGATTATTATTAGTACTATAATCTTGCATATCAGAATCAAATGGAAGATATACCATTAATCCATCAGTATAGTTAGTTGAAGAATTTATAACAAATTGAGCAGTTACAGAAATGTTTCCTGTGACGTTGGTATCTGTTCTTGGATTAGTTGTACTTCCATCACTTCGTTGTGTGAAATGATATCCACTATTGGCTACTGCCGTCACTGCTGTTCCATTCTCCCCTTCATTTATGGTTTGTGAAGCTGTTCAGTCAATAGTTCAATTACTATCACTTACATAACTTAGCGTATATGTATTTACCAGGGTAGCAGTAAACTGTGCAGTTACAGAAATATCTCATGTGACGTTGGTATCTGTTCTTGGATTAGTTGTACTTCCATCACTTCGTTGTGTGAAATGATATCCACTATTGGCTACTGCCGTCACTGCTGTTCCATTCTCCCCTTCATTTATGGTTTGTGAAGCTGTTCAGTCAATAGTTCAATTACTATCACTTACATAACTTAGCGTATATGTATTTACCAGGGTAGCAGTAAACTGTGCAGTTACAGAAATGTTACTATGTACATTACTATCGGTTCTTGGATTAGTTATATTTCCATCATTTCGTTGTGTGAAATGATATCAACTATTAGCAATCGCTTCTATCATCGTTCCATTGGTTCATTCTTCAACTGTTTGAGAACTATTTCCACTCAATGTTCCATTGTTTCATCAGCTATAGCTCAGTGTATATGTTTGGGTGATAGCAGAACGACCTGCTCATTCATTATATAAACTAGCTATTTCACTTGCGGTCAGACTACGGTTCCATATTCCTACTTCATCAATGATTCCATCGAAATAACGGTCATTTATAGTAGCTCTCCTTCATATGTTTACAGGACTAATATTACTCATAATAGGACTTGTACGACTAATGCTGCGTTCTAGTACTCCATTTACGTATATTTTTACTGCAGAACCATCATATGTTCATACTACAAAATACCAAACATCTTGTTGTGGTGCTGTAGTACTAGCAACAAAAGAAGTTCAACTCATTGTTCTTATTGCAAATTCAAATCCAGTATTGTTGATACTATGTTGCAGACGATATTGATTATCTCCCCCTTTATTGACTATTGATGCTCGACGTGCTCATAGAATAGGATCTGAATTTCGTTTTATCCAAGCTTGTATAGTTATAGATCCAGTTATGTTGAGAGTACTACTGTTGGGGATTTCAATATAAGCATTTACTCCATTAAAATCATAAGCATTATGAATTTTACCAGTAATAGATGTTGTATTGAAAGTGGTTCCATTATTGCTGTTAATATAATCATTTGCATTTGTATTTAATGACCAATAAGCAACCAAACCGTTGTCAAATCCTCATGCAAATGTATTTCTCATAACTAATACTCCAAATATTCCCCATGCTAATAGTATCATTTTTACAATCGCAAAAGTACCAAACAATCAGAACATATAATGATGTTTATATGTTTTAATATGTTTGAATACCTTGTGAGCATGTTTTTTAATTGTTTTGTGAATTTTCATTATATCTTATACCTTATAAAAAGATATGTAAGAGATTATATTTTACCCTATCTATTATAGTTAGAATAGACAATATTGTCAAATATTTGTCTAAGAAGATTTATATTCTCTACTTTTATATTTAAAAAAACTTATTATTTATTGTTTTTTTATTGATTAATTAATATTATATGCTCATTGGTAAGAATATCTTCCTTTGTTCAATTAGCATAGGTATAAGAATATTATTGTCCTGAGCATATCTCTCTCTTTTATATTCTTTTGTTTCTTGTTGATGTATGTAGATGATACCTTAGTATGATTTCTCTGGTCCATGATCATACTCATTGTTATCGGTAAAATGGGTTCTTCTTAGTATCAATGTGTGAAAAATACTATATTTTTTTGGATATTGGGACAAAGGTATTAGTTTTTTCATTAAAATA
>CALMEO010000060.1 GCA_937862935.1 uncultured bacterium
ACGCGGGACCTGGTACTTGGTCCTTGTCCCTCGTTCCTTTTACCTCAGCCCTGTTCCCTCGTCCCCTGTTCCTCCCTTGTCAAGGGGAGGTGCCGAAGGCGGAGGGGTTTGTCCTTCGTCCCTTGTCCCATTATCCTCGTCCCTGTGTCCTGTTCCCTTATTCCTGTGTCCCTCAGTACCTTTTCCCCCATAAAGAGTGCAATGATTGCTGGTAATGTTGTTTCCAAAACACTCAACTGCCCCTTCAAATCGGTTATCAAGACACGTTGTCCATAAATGTCTACATGAGATACTCCACTAGCGATCAGTTTTTTATTTTGTGCTACAAGATCAAAATACTGTTTGAGTGGAGTATCATAATATAACTCTTTCCAATTGGTGATAATATATTGTTTGATAAGACTCGCAAATCCCTTGTATAATTTTTGTTCTTGAGTCGCTTTTATTTCTGCTTTGGAAGCTGGGATACGTTTACAAAGAAAAGATTGGTCTTTGTACCAAATACAGAGAGTATTCCCGATTCTCTTGAGCTGAAGAGCGTTGAGGATATCCAAATTTTCTTGGGGAGTTTCTGCTAATCACTGATAATTGGCATATATTTTCTGTCCCTCTTTTGGCTGTCCATAACAAAATTTGGTAAGTTCTTCTTCCTCATACCACAAGGAGACACAGGCCGCTTTATTGACTAATCCTAAACTTCCTGACACAATATTTTCCTGACCTATATGGACGATTTGATGTATTTTCTTCTTAGTCTTTCCAACACGCAGGGTAAATCCCTGACTCAGATCAATTATTGATTCATCTGTTCCTCCCTTGTCAAGGGGAGATGCCGAAGGTGGAGGGGTTTGTCCCTCATCTCCCGTCCCATTATCCTCATCCCTATAGTTAATACGTAATCCGATTTCCTCAAACGTATCACTCCCCTTCGGATTGGGAAGCACATAGGTAATAGTAAATTCCCATCCAGAAAGCGACAAGATAGTCCCTGTAGTTTCTAAGTCTCCTGTCAATTGTACTCCAGACAAAGACACTCCACAGGTCTGTTCGTTCCATAGTCCTAGCATTTGTTCTTGCGCTGACTGCTCTGCTTGCTGAAACTGAGATTGGTAGGTATACGGAGTTTTGTAGGTATATTCTTTAGCATAGCCATTCTCGATCATAGTCTGATTAATTAAATTTTCGTCCAAATATACATAGGCCAATAGTCTATCATAGAGATCTTTTTGGTCCTGAGAGGGATCGAATTGGAAGGTGATTTTCTTTTTGTCGACCAAAGATTTGAGATAGTTTTTTGCCTCACTACCAAAACATTCTAGATACTTGTATCTCGTTTTGGTACTTTCTGGTGCATCGACACCCAGCAATCTTACACTTTGTGTTTTTCCCTGATATTTGATTCTCAAAGTATCACCATCAAGGACAGAACTTACCGTATATCCTGTACTCGTCAATGCTTGCTCATCTGCTGAGGAAAGCTTTTTGGGTGTATAGGTATAGCTAGCAAATATATGTTCTCCATAGTGTAAAGAGACCATTACTGCTGCTCATGATAGTGTAGTATTGGGAAAGCCAAAGGTCTTGGTAAATGTGGTGGGAGTATCCATGGGCAATATCCGGGGAAGTGTTTTGTTGGTCCCATTGACCTTGAGCCTAAATGTTTTACTCAAATCCAAGGGATGTTGATCACCTGAAATATGTCTCGCAAGCAAGGTAATTTTTTCATTATTGGTATCTGAACCCTCAGGATCATATTCAATATCCAAAATCTGAATAATATATTCATCTACTATCGTCGAAATATCAGTACTTACTAGTATATCTCAAGAAAATGTTCCATTTGGTCAGGGAACTTGACAGCTCCCCGTTGTTGATGGGCTAGTATCTCCTATTTGGACGTATTCAATTTTAGTAATGGTAGTGACTGGGAAATATTTCAAAAACTTTTGATCAAATCCTGGCGAAAACTCGTCCAATTCGTCCATAATCCTCGCACATTGCTGGCTTCTTGATCAGAAATATGAGGACTTACCTATGATATTCCCAGAAGCATAGACAATGTCCAAAAGTCGTCTACTTTGTCAAGAACCAATGGTTATCAGCAATCGATTTCAGGTACTAAGCAGGGAAAAATCACTATTTCGTACACTATTGATTCCTTCACTTTGCCAGAAGCCTGTAGCAGCTAGTAAAAATATGGTATTCTTTTCCAAGGTAGTACCTCAGCTCTCAAACAAAAATTCTATTCCGGTAGCGAGGAGGTTTCCGGATATAGACAAACTATCTAGGCTAATATCCTCATGGACAGCTACTTCGATATAGGAAGGATATTTTTCGTTCCCAGGGAATATTTCATTGATTTTTATACGGTCTCCTTGGTCTAGAGAATCACAAGAAACAGGTATGATAAGATTGGCTCATGATTGTTCCGGAGCAATTGAAACATTGCTAACAAATATTCCTGTGCCAAAGTAGATACCCGGGTTGATCGTATACCCACTTTGGGCATGAGCGATTCTGTCACTTTGCACCCGGGTAGAAATTTCAGCTACTTTTTCAAATGAGGTTTTTTTGTCATTATACTTGTTGACCCGATAGTGATCTACGAGAAAACTATCTTCTATCTGACCAGAAACAATGAGATAGATATTTATCGCCGCAGTATCCGTCATACTCAATCCCAATCCTGTTTTTCCTACAAATGAAGTTCATGAAAGCTGGACAAGCGTGTCTCCAAAAATTTTTGACTCTCCCGATAAGAGTGAAATATTGGTCAGAGAAAGAGCTGTGCTTTTTGCTCACGAGAGGAGAATGTTTCCCTGAAAATCTCCCTCACCGATATTGGTGATCTCAATCCGCTCATCCGTTCCATCATAATACACCTCAGAAAGAAGCAAACGAGGAAGAGGATCAGAAATGATTTGTTCATGTGGAGATAGTAGTACTTCTCCATTTGTTTCCCCAGTAAGCGCTTCCTCCTCCAAATATTGATAAAAAACACCTGATAACAAAGTGCTATCAATAGTCAAAATCTCCAGTCATCAAGCACCAAAATCTCCCGTGTCCAGTCCTGTCACTACCTGTCCACTTTCTGGTATAAGAAACACTGATTGGAGCAAATTATTTTCTCTATCTGACCCCAAAACCATATCTAGCGTTTCTCCAAAATCTCATACATCCGAAAAATATCACGTTCACTCAAACTGCGCCCATCACGATCACAAAAAAAACAATCAACATCCAAGCAATGACAAAATTAGTCGCTTACCCATTATGGTATCTTTTAGAATAAAACAGTTCCGCGCAGAACGATAAGCATTTTATCAAAGCGAAAAAAGAAAAAAATGGACAAAACTAATACAAAAAAAAGCCCAGCTTTGCTGGATAATCAGAACTTGGGAACTGGTGCTTGGAATGTGGCACTCGGGAATTGGGACGCGGTACGGGGTACTTGGTCCTAGTTCCTTGTCCCTATTCCCTGCGGAGGCAGGAATCCACATCAAGCAACCTGGATTCCCTTTTTCAAGGGAATGAGGTACTACAGTTAGGTAATGGTTCATATCTATACCTCGTTCCTGTTCCTCCCTTGTCAAGGGGAGGTGCCGAAGGCGGAGGGGTTTGTTCCTCTATTCCCTATTCCCCAATAAAGCGTCTCGAATTATTTTTTTAGCATGCGCAATAATCTTTTTCTTATCTTTTTGCTGAGTGACTTTTTTATATCACTTAAAGTGTTTTATAGCCTTGGCTAGTTGAAACTCAAAATCAGTATCTCTCTGATTGATCATGATATCATTATGAGATCTTACATACCATTTTGCATTATCATATTGATCATGAGTTCGTGGTATAGGAACAATAATCTGTTTCATATCATACAGTTTTTGTTCTGCTAATGAAGTTGTTCCTCCACGAGTGATAGCAATATCACAGATATTATATAATTCTCCCATCTGTTTTTGGCTGACAAAGCCATAAGTATGTACATAAGGGAATTTGTCGAAGAGTGTCAACATGTCATTATTTACCAATCCCAAGACAATAAAAAATTCATATCCTGATGATATATCTGGCGTAAATTCTATTATGTTGAGGATATTTTGATATAATCTTTTTGATCCCTGAGATCCTCAAACAACGAGAATCAAAGTCTTAGAACTAAACTTAGGATAACTCTCTATAACGATATCATCGGAAAGTATTTGTCCAATGTTTTGTCACTCTGCTAGCGCTCATTCGAATCCAGTAAATATTTTTTTTGCGAAACGACTAGCGATTCTATTTACCAATCATGGACGAGTATCTGACTCATGGACAACAATCTTTTTGTGGAGGAGTGCAGCAGCCAAAACTACCGGCAAAGCCACATATCATCATTTACAAAATACAACATCGATACGATAGTAGAGGAGTCGAAAGAGTGATTGAAAACATCCCAAAAGGAATAAAAAGAAATCTGGAATATTTTTGAGTTTAGATTTTCGATAACTTTCTCTACGATATTTGCCTGAATAGATGGGAATAAATTGTAATATGTTTTCTCGATTGGATGTTTGAAGATCATTACAGACGTTTTGTTCTAGACTCTTTTTTGCTCCAAACCAATATAGGTGTTCTATATTTTCATGATATTCTGGAGTGTTTTTGAGAAATTCTACTAAACTTCTGATAGGAAATACATGTCCTCAGGTTCCTCACCCAGCCAATGCTATTCTTAGTTTTTTTGTCTTGTTTGTCATAGTATCTCGCTAGGAGGTAAAGGGGACCTGGTTATTGGGACGCGGGAACTGGGACGTGGTCCTTGGTACGTGGGACTAGGGACATG
>CALMEO010000061.1 GCA_937862935.1 uncultured bacterium
GATTATGGAAAATATATGTATCAGAAAGGAAAAGACGATAAAGAAAAGAGAAAAACACAAAAACCAACCATACTCAAAGAAATTAAACTTAATTATGCTATCGGAGAAAACGATCTCCAAATGAAATTAAAGAAAGCAATAGAATTTTTGAAAGAAAGACATAATGTGAAATTTTTCATCAAGCTCAAATGAAGAGAAAAAATATATGGAAATAAGGCTATTGAAAAACTTGTAAAAATAAAAAACGACTTAGCCGAATATGGGAAATCTCAATTTGATACCCCAAAACAGGAGGCTCAAGGATACAGTATCATTTTATTCAGTAAATAATATTATGTGAAAAGGTTTAAAAACTCATTCATGAGCAAAAAAAAGATTTAAAATCACTTCAACTTGAAAAGTTTTATTCAAGAAGGCTTGTAATAATCATTTATTGACCAATAAGGGTGACAATAATAAAAGTGATGGATATGGGGTTTCCTTATCTAAAACATATGTAAAAAAAGTAAAAACTTTATTTCCTTATAACCAATAGTTCACATGGTAAGAGTAACAAATGGACTTCAAAGACAAAGAAGACATAAAAAGTTTATTAGACTTGCAAAGGGTTTTAGACTCGGAAGAAGTAAAGTATATAAACAAGTAAGATTAGCATTGGTAAAACAATGACAACATGCATATAAAAGTAGAAAAGAAAAGAAAAGAGATTTTAGAAGACTTCGAATCGAAAGATTGTCTGCTGCTGTCAAAGAAAAAGGAAACAGATATAGTACATTTATCGGAAGTATGACCAAGAAAAACATAGTCCTTGATAGAAAAGTACTTTCTAATATTGCTATTGCCTTCCCACAAGTGTTTGACAAAGTATACACAGAAATCGTAAAATAAAACAACCCTGTGGTTGTTTTTTTCTGCCCGGATGGCGGAATTGGTAGACGCACAGGACTTAAAATCCTGCAGTAGTAATACTATGCCGGTTCGATTCCGGCTCCGGGCAATTATATACTACAATGTATTTAACTTACTGTTAAATAGAGCGTGCCTAGGCTCAATATCTTGCCGGCCCGCCCCGCAGTACTGCGGGGTTCATTCCGGCTCCGGGCAGTTAGTTTACCTAATATCACAACAGAAACCTCGAGAAGCCAATAATGAACCCACCCAGTCGCTTAGTCGACTATGTGACGGCCTGCCCCGGTACCCATTACCGAGGGTTTTATTTCAGCTCCGAGCCAACCCGATTAGACGTCGAAATGAATGCTGAGTACTACGTAAAAACCGTATACCGCTATGTGCCCTATGGCTTCGACATCATAAAAACTACTTCATATATACGAATCTTGTTTTTATGATATCTTGTACCAAAAAGGTCTTGCATTTTGATGGAATAATTATATATTCACACGGCTAAAA
Organism: uncultured bacterium; assembly: GCA_937862935.1. GTDB lineage: Bacteria > Patescibacteriota > Gracilibacteria > Absconditabacterales > Absconditicoccaceae > CAJBLF01. The sequence continues at coordinate 1,411 of CALMEO010000061.1, forward strand.
ACTTTTTTTTATTTATCAATTTTTTATTCATGGGATTTACTATACGAAGAACCTGAGATCTCAATACCAACGAAAGAATGATTTCTTTCTATAAAAAAGAACTCTGGGCATCTCATATCTTAGACAAAGCTAAAAAACAGAAACACTATAACACTAAACGATATAGAAAATTTGTTTCGTTCAAATTTCCTGGTGCAAGAAGATATCAAAGACTAAAAGCTATCGTTTCTAATGCATATAGAACAAATAAGAAAAAATATAATACCCTTGCCCAACTTGGAAAGATCGTATAATATTGATTATAAATTTTAAATTATAAATTATAAACTAAAGATGTATGCTGTTGTAGAACTCAAAGGACATCAATATATCGTACAAGAAGGAGACACTATCACTGTTGATACTGTAGATTTGGACGAAGGAGAAAAACTGACTATCGATACGGTACTTTTGGCATTTGATGAAAAAGGAGATAAGGTAATCGTAGGTACTCCTTATGTTGATAAAGCAAAAGTAGAATGTGTCGTAGCAAAAAATCAAAAAGGAGATAAAATCAGAGTTATTAAATTTAAAAGAAAAAATAGATATCAGAGAACGATTGGATTTAGACCACATCAATCGCTTTTAAACATTAAAAAAATCGACATTAATGGGTAAGGAATGAGTTTTGGAACGAGACGGAGAAGTTCTCGAGGTATTACCTGCATGATTTTTTAAGGTAAAACTCAAAGATGTTGATACTCTTGTTCGTTGTAAAAAATCATGAAGAATGAGTCAATCCAATATCTCTATTATCCCATGAGATCGAGTCAAACTGGAGATTAATCAGTATGATATGAGTCAATGACGTATTATCTTTAGATATAATGATTATAAAAAATAATTAGCTTTATTTAGTATTAACTACTTCTAAGATGAAAGTTAAATCTTCTCTCCATAAAAGATGTATGTATTGCCAGATAGTAAAAAGAAAGGGAATACTCTACGTTGTTTGCAAAAAAAATCCTAGACACAAACAAAGACAAGGATAATTTTATTTATTTGTTTTTTAATCGCATGTTTAGACTATCGGGACACGTTTTACCAGAAAATAAATCTATCTGGATCTGACTCACCTCTTTGTATGGTATTGGACTCAAAAGATCTAAGACCATCCTTGACAACGCTAGTATTGATTACCTTAAAAAGGTAAAGGATATTACTGAAGACGAACAGAAAAAAGTTCTTGAACAAATAGCAAAATACGTTCTTGAAAATGATCTCAAGAGAGAGATAGCTTTTGCTATCAAGAGACTCAAAGAAATCAAATGTTATAGAGGAATGAGACATAACCTTGGATTGCCTGTTAGAGGACAATTGACAAGAAAAAACGGGAAAACCGCAAAAAAACTTCTCGGAAGAAATAAAGTAAGACCAGTACTTAAGAAATAAACTAACAACTAAAAATTAAAAGTGAAAAATGAAGGAATTTGTAATTGTAAACTACAGTAAATTACAATAGTCCATACTAAGATAATTCATTCGCTTTTACCTTTTCATTATTCATTATTCATTAAATTATCATTTATCATTTATCATTGTTTATAATATGGCTACACCTACAGCTGCAAAAGCAAAAGTCGCTACTCCAAAGAAGAAAAGAGATATCAAATTGGAGAGTTGAGTTCTTCATGTACAAACTACTGACAATAATACTATTCTTTCCTTGGTAGATGAGAATGGTAATAGAGTGCTTTGAGGATGAACAGGAAAACTCGGATACAAAGGAAGCAAGAAAAGCACACCATATGCTGCTGAAGTTTTGACGAAGCAAATATTGAAAGAAGCTCAAACTATCGGACTCAAAGAGATAGCTATTATATTTAGATGAGCAGGATTGGCAAGGGATGGTGTTTTCAAAGCTATCAATGAAATAGGGCTTATTGATATCCAATATATCAAAGAAGATACTGCTATCCAGTTTGGCGGATGTAAAGGAAAAAGAAAAAAGAGAATTTAACAAAATATATATTTTACATTATAGATTTTAAATTTTAAATTGCCTTTTTAATGAGATATACGTGACCTAAGTTTAAATTATGTAGAAGAGAACAGGTAGATCTATTTTGATCAAAGAAATATAACGTGAAAAAAAATAGAAGCTTACCAGGACAGCATGGAGCTAATATGCAAAGATCTTCTGAATATGGAAAACTTTTGAGAAACAAACAAGTCCTCAAGAGAATGTATATGTTATCAGAAAGACAATTTGTAAGAATAGTTAAAGATATTGCGGCTAAATATTCTAAGAATCAAAATATTACCCACGATACTGCACTTTTCCAGTTTTTGGAAAGAAGAATGGATTCTACTGTATATAGATCAGGACTTGCCAAAACTATGATGCAAGCAAGACAAATGGTCAATCATGGGCACTTCTTGTTAAATGGAAAAAAACATAATGTTCCTTCAGCATTTGTAAGTATCGGAGATAAAATCAGTCTTAAAGAAAAACTAAAAGACTCAAGTCTCTACAGCCAAAATGCTGCAGATATCAAGGGAAAAACACCTTCATGGATAAAATTGGACAAAGCAGCTAATACCGTAGAAGTGCTCAATGTCCCTCAGATGGGAGAAATTGGGGTACCTGCTGACATCTTGAAGGTTATCGAATTCTATGCGAGAGCATAGTTCCAATACCGTATATGTGTATATTGTTACCATACAAAACAAAAACATTTTTACCCTTTATTACTCTGCATGTTGGATATACAAAAATTCATCTGAGCTCCAAAAATTATTGTCTCAAATGTAGACGATAGGACTACCAAATTTGAGGTAAAATACCTACCTAGAGGATTTGGACAGACCCTTGGAAATGCATTAAGGAGAATTATTTTGTGATATAGTGTTGGGTGAGCTATCACCGGATTGAAAATCAAATGAGTAAACCATGAATATCACGTAATAGATGGAGTAAAAGAAAGCGTAATCGATATGATGTTAAATATCAAAGCACTTCGTTTCAAAGTGGAAGAACAATCAGATACCATTCAATGGGTATCTCAGAGATTCTCAGGGATAGGTGTCTATACATCAAGCAATATTAAGTTACCCGCTGGTATAGAACTTCTCAATGATGACGTAGTACTTTTTGAAATCACTGATCCATCACTTGAACTCAATATCGATATCAGAATAGAAAAAGGATACGGATATTATAGTATTGATTATCTTAGATCTCGTGATAGAAAAGAAGAAGATGTAGATGCAAATATCTTATTGATTGACAATGAATTTAAAATCATCGACTATATAAAATATGATGTAGAAGAAGTTATCGAAGATTTCACCTGATCTATCAAAGACCTTTTGGTGATCGAAATCAGATCATGGTTTAAGGGTGTTTCTCCAAAAGAAGTTATGATGTTTTCTGGGGAAGTATTAGCTTCCTATGCAAAATTGTTTGTATTTGATAATGTATATATCGATAGATCATTCCTCGTAGAGTTGGAAGATCTTGATAGAGTACAAGATAAATTCCATGAAGAAACTAATATAAAAACAATGCCTATCGATGCACTTCCTCTTAGTGAAAGAACAAGAAACGCATTGATCAAAAACAATATCTTATATGTAGAAGATCTTGAGAAAAAGAAGAAAGGAGAACTCTTGCTTATGAAATGAGTAGGGAGAAAAGCTATAGATGAAATCAACAGCGCATTGGCAAATATAGATAAAGCATTAATAGGATAAACACTTGTATTTTAATTATATTATAGTTTGGTACCATGAGACATAAGGACAATAAAATGCTCGAACTCCATACAGGAGCAAAAAAAAGAGATGTGTATATCAGACAGTTGTTGACGAATCTTGTAAAAAACGGGAAAACAACTACTACACCAAAGAGAGCTAAAGTACTCAAATCTGAAATTGATTCATTTTTTGCTAAACTTGTAAGTATCAGCAAAAAACTTGATGAAAAGGATGCAAAAAGAGAATCCATCAGATATATTAAGTCTATCATTTTTGGTGAAGCTGAAGGAAAAAAAGTATTGAACGTACTCTTACCAAAATATATTGCATCATGATCTACTTCAAGTTTCGTAGCTGACTACAAATTAGGATTTAGAGTAGGTGATGGAGTCCAGAAAATATTGCTTAAATTACTTTAAAACTTAGATATTAGATTTAAGATTCAAGATACTAGATTCAAGAACTATTTAGTTATCATGTATCATACATCATGTATCATATATCATACATCATGATAATTCATTTAATCATTTTAACAATCAATTATGGAATTTACAAAAAAAGATCTTAATAAAACACTTCGAGTAAAACCAGGTGATATGGAGAAAAATAGAACATGGTGGAAAATCGATGCTACAGGTAAAGTACTTGGAAGATTGGCCGTAGATGTTGCAAAATTACTCTTAGGAAAACATAAGGCCTACTATTCCGATTTCTGGGATGCTGGTGATTTTGTTATCGTAGAAAATATCGACAAAGTCAAAGTTACGGGAAAAAAACTTCAAGATAATCTTATGTATGCATATAGTGGATATAAAGGAAATTTGAAACAAATCACCCGAGAACTTGTAATGAAAAAGAATCCTGAAAGATTACTTACTGCAGTTGTGAGAGGAATGCTTTCCAAGAACAAACTCAGAGATAAAAGAATCAAAAGGATGAAACTTGTCGTAGGAACTACTACCAAATACGATCATTTCAAACCGACGACATTAAAAAAATAATCTCACCAATACACTTTATATTTTATTATACCTTATCTACATAATGGCGAACAAAGAATATACCTATGCTATAGGAAGAAGAAAAGAAACAACAGCTGTTGTTAAACTTTTTGGAAATGGAGTTGGTAACTTCACTATCAAAACTTCTAATGGATCTCAAAAACCGTTGGCAGAGTACTTTGGTGGTAACTTCTACCTTCTTGATGCTGCACTTTCTCCACTCACTACTTTGGGCGTTGACTACCTCAAAAAGTTTGATGCTGAAATCGTTGTCAGTGGATGAGGAATATCAGGACAAGCTGATGCTATCAAACTATGATTTGCTAGAGCCTTGATCGAATGGAATTCTGAATTTAGACTTACCTTGAAACCTTATGGATTACTCAAGAGAGATCCTAGAGTAAAAGAAAGAAAGAAACCAGGCTTGAAAAAAGCGAGAAAAGGACCTACATGGTCAAAGAGATAAAAAATTGAATTAAAAATGAATAATGTAGGAATTATCTCTTATAAGCTATTGTAAATTACGATAGTCCACATAAAAAACATACCAACATTATTCATTGTTCATTATTCATTAAAAAAAAGGCTCTTTGGGAAAAGAGTTTTTTTGTTTGTCATAAAAGCATTTGAAACACTATTTATAATATATATATTGGTGATGGCTAAATAACGCCATATGCCTATGAAACATGTAGCAATGAATGTAATCGTTACCACCTAACCACTATGCAAAGTGAAAAAAAGGTATTGAGCTGCATGCAGCTCTAACGATTTGCAACTTTCGCTTCGAGGAACCGTTATACGGGGACTTGGTGAAGGTTGCTTTTTTGTTTTTTACTCGGATATAAAAATAATTTAGGACACTTCAGTATTGGAATAATAATGAATTTTCGTATCTGATTATTATTTTTTTAGGCTACATAATATAGTACTAATTTGATCAACAGTTACCTCCAATTGTCTCAATTGATCTTTATTTTTGAGGTATTCTGGATTTGTAATGTCTTTCATATCTGTGAGCAATACCGAGAATAGAGTATCAATTTCTGGAATAGTGCAGATTAAGTTATTTCATTTTTTTATAATGTGTTTATCTCTCGTAGTTATTCTACTAAAAAATCCTATCTTTTCTTTTCTATTTATAGGGTCTTGCATATTTATTATTTCCTGGCTTTCTATCACATTTACTGATTTTCCTCTTATAATCTTATGCATCTCCTCATATTCATTTCCATCAACATCAAGTTCTTGGTCTAATAAATACTCTGGAATATCTCCAATCCCAAATTGTGAATTGATTGCTGTATAAATAGCCATCACTTCCTTTCTTTTTTCTGATCATTTTTCCTGGGCTATTTTGATATTGTCTTTTGCAAATGGGTTATCTAGCAATTCTATCGATTTAATACTTTTAATGAAAAGAGCTGACTCTTTTTTGATATTCTGAAGTTTTTGGAGAAACAACTCTATATCCTCTAGCGTAAATTCTTTTTTAGTAAACAGAACCTTTTTTGGTTCTTTACGAGAAATTCCGCGATCTCAAATCAATCCACGAGAAGGCCTTCTCACCCATACTGTTTCATGTTTCGTTATATTCTCCCACGGAACAAAATATCCTTTATTTTTCATAGATTCTAATTGATTCTCAAGCTTTGGAACAATGACCTGGATTATGTTTAATACTTGTTGTATATTTTCTTTATGTTCTTCTAGTGTCATTGGAACATATATTTTTTCTTTGTTGGCTTGTATTTCTCTGGAGATTAAAGATTTGCTATGTTCTGTGAATATTTTATCATATTCCAAAGGTGTCTTACTCATAGCTAATAAAATAGTATAAAGCTCTTTTTGGTGCTTTTCTATGAGAGATGAATGTACCAATATATTCCTCGAAAGTCCTATTTTCTCTATAATAGATTGAATTTTAGTAATATCGTCCATAATATATGGTATATATAATATAAAAACACTATTACCATATATATAATAATAATTATTTCAATCACTTTTATTCTTTTTTTAATAATGTAAATTCTAGTAGAGATATCATCACTTCTTGAAAATACCAAGGACATACTTAGTATAGTAAATATATTGGACTTTTTATTTTTCTTATTGGTATCGTACATGAACAAAGATTTATTTTTTCTTGGGATCCAAGGATGTGGAAAATGAACACAGGGAAAATTATTGTTTAAAGAATTGGCAGGTCAGTATGATTATTTGGAAATGGGACAACTCTTTAGAGCCATTATGTCCAACGATAATATTATAGGTAATTTTGCAAAAGATATCGTAAATAGTGGAGGTTTGGTACCTCATTTTGTTAGTCTTGACCGATTTCATACAGCATTACAAATAGTTACTAATAAGAAGGTAGGACTTATGGTAGATGGATTCCCTAGAGCTATGGAACAAGCTGAATTTGTCCTCAAAGAAATGGAAGAATATGGAAGAGACTTTGTCATCATTCACTTTGAGTTATCCAAAGAAAAATCAATCGAAAGAATGACTAAAAGAGCACAACTTGAGGGTCGCGCTGATGATACTATTGAAGCTATGCATACAAGAATCGAAACATTTATGCATGAAACATTGCCCGTCATCCAACGCTTTGCGTCGCTAGGAAAAGTCATCACGGTCAATGCTGATGCGAGTATCGAAGAGGTACAAGCAGAATTGAGAAATAAGTTAGGGCTTTAATTGATACATAATATACTATGGCAAAAACACTCAATAGAATAAAAATAGATAAAATAGGATATGGATGAGTAGGACTTGCAAGGATGAGCGATGGGAAGAGAATTTTGATCAAATGAGGTGCTTTGCCGGGAAGTATTGTAGATTTGAGAATCGTAAAGCAAAGAAAAGATTATGTAGAAGCACATATTACGCATGTCCAATCACTCGACCCCAAGATTGTAGATGGGGAAATTTTTTGTCCCCATTTTTTCTGGGAAGAAGGTAAACTTGAAGATGGAAAATCGAAGCTTGAATCTAAACATAAGATTGGCTGTGGCGGATGTAAATGGCAGATGCTGAGCTATGCTAATCAGCTCAAACTCAAAGAGGATATCGTCAATGATGCCTTTACCAAGATCAAAAAAAAACTTCCTGATTTGTTTGTCTCGTCTATCATATGATCACCTGAAGAGAAGCATTATAGAAATAAAATAGAGTTTAGCTTTGGGAAATACATTACTAAGGGATGAGGGACGAGGGACAAGGAACAAGGAACAAGTACCAAGTCCCTAGTACCAAATACCGTGTCCCATGCCCCAAATCCCAACATTGTTCTTTCTGATCGAAGTGTTGGGTTTCATAAGCAAGGAGAGTTTAGTAAAATCATAGATATCGATACCTGTGGACTCATCTCTGATGAAGCAAATACACTCTTTGCTACTATCAAAGAACTTTGCATAGCATCTGGACTCCCCGTCTATGATCAGATGACCCATCAGGGATTCTTTAGACATGTAGTGATTAGAGAAGGAACGAATACTCAGCAATTTTTGGTCAATCTTTCTGTTTCTGAAAACAATCTCAAAGAAGATGGATTTTCCAAATGGAATACTTTGATGGAAACACTAAAGAACGATGCCTTCTTGAGAGAGAAAGTAAACAGTTTCGTCATCACGTATAATAACGGGCTTGCAGATACGATAAGAAACAATGAATCACAAACCAAAACATTTTGGTGAGAATGATATATTTATGAAAAACTTATCTTCCAAAATAGTCAGAAAACATCAGGTGATACCAGTAGCGATATACTCAACACCAACACGGGTAATGCTACTGAGGTATCTTTTAGGGTATCGCCATTTTCCTTTTTCCAGACCAATACACTCTGAGCACAACAGCTTTTTGCTCAAGCAATGAAAATGGTCGGAAATGTAGAGGGAACAATCCTAGATCTCTACTGTGGAACAGGGACCATCGGGATAAGTTTTTTGAAAGTCGGTAAAGGTAATCAGCTCGTCGGAATAGAAATCGTCGAGGAAGCGATCACCGATGCGCGATATAATGCAAAAATCAACGGTATGGAAAATAAGGTCGTATTTTTGGCTAATCCAGCTGAAAAAGCATTTACCCAGACACCAGAGATCAAAAACAAACTCCACAATATCGGGCTCGTCATCATCGATCCTCCAAGGGATGGTCTCCACAAAAATGTCGTCCAAATGATTTGCGATCTCAAAAAAGAATCAGATTTTAAATTATTATATATTTCTTGTAATCCTGTCACTATGGTAAGAGATATAGAACTCTTGATTGCTTGAGGGTTTTCTATCAAAGAGATCCAACCCGTAGATATGTTTCCCCAGACCCATCATATTGAATGTATTTGAGTATTGACATAATATCATTTTTATGTATATATTCTTTTGTTGTTTTTATTTATTGCTGGAATTTTATGGAGGAACATTTGTCTCATGAAGATCCCTATAAAGACGAATCGCAAGATGGATTGGAAACTAGTGACCATAAAGAAAATCTTGAGAGAAAAAAAATAGTCAGTCTCTCCAGTAAAACATTTGCTCATGATATCATCAAAGCACTCACGGTATATATAGATATGGCGGAAAGAGTTGCAGAGGAATATAAAAAAATTGCTCTTGTTATCGCCCAGATAGATAATTTTTATACTCAAGAGAAAGATACTTTCGCTTACTACAAAAAATTACTCACACATGGGAGACTTACCACACAAATACTCTATTATCATGCAAACGATATTCAAGATAGTTTAGAAGTATTTGAAGAAAAATTTGCTGAATTGATAAGGATATCTAGGATGCTTGTACAATTTTTTCCTGATAGAAATGATAGAGATGATTATGACGATAGGATAGATGCTGCGAACAAATTATTTAATCACATCTACCAAGACATCGAAGACATTGCTTTTGAACAACAAAATCTCGCTAAGACTTTATAAACAAGGACTGAGGGACGAGGGCACAGGAACAAGTGCCGTGTCCCAAGTCCCACGTACCAAGGACCACGTACCAGTTCCCACATTACAGTAATCAAGTCCCGAGTCCCCATTTCATTTTATTTACGAAGGAGTCATGATGGAAATCCAAGAGCAATTCTCACTCAAAGCCTACAATACCTTTGCAGTCGACGTATTGGCAGATTTTTTTGTAGAAGTCTATACTGAACAAGATATTTTTGATCTGATTTCTCTAGACGTTTTTGCTACTCATCCACATTTGATTCTCTGAGCAGGAGCTAATATCCTCTTCACAAAAAACTATCCCGGACTCGTTATCAAGATCGATCTCTTGGGCAAAGAAATAGTACAAGAAGATACGGATAATGTCTGGGTCAAAGTAGGTGCAGGAGAAGATCGACATGAGTTTATAATGCGATCACTCGAGCATTGATATGTCTGAGGAGAAAATATGGTCCTCATCCCTGGACAAGTAGGATCAGCTCCCGTGGGCAATATCGGTGCCTATGGCAAAGAAACAAAAGACATCGTCTATGAGGTGGAATGAATAGATATCGTGACCAAAGAAAAAAAAGTACGAACAAATGCTGAGTGTCAATTTGGCTATCGTGAAAGTATATTCAAGCACGCATTGCAGGATAAAATCATCATCACGGCAGTGACGTTTGTCTTCACAAAAGAGTCTCCTGAGTATATCCCCAATATCCAATACGCTGATATCCAACATCGCATCGTAGCACAAGGACTCGATCCCCTGAGTATCACCGCACAAGAAGTCGCAGATAGTATCATCACGATCAGAGAAAGCAAATTGCCCGATCGAAGAAAAATATGAACTGCCGGAAGTTTTTTCAAAAATCCAATAATTACGCAAAAGGAATATGACTTATTATTGCAAAAATATCCAGAGATAAAATGAAATGCTGTTTCTGATAAGATTAAGCTTTCTGCTGGTCAACTCATCGAGCTCGCTGGATATAAATGAAAGCAAGTAGGTGCAGTCGCTACCTATGTCAAACACGCACTCATCATCGTCAATATGGGTGGTGCAAGTGGTGCAGAAGTGCGAGCATTTGCTCAGTCAATACAAGCAAAGGTCAAAGAGATGTTTGATGTAACGCTGGAACCAGAGGTGATAATTATGTAAACTCTCCCCTGTGTCCACGTCATTCCCGACTCCCGTATGTACGTCATTCCCGTGCCATTCTCATAAGCACCTCATTCCTGCGAAGACAGGAATCCAATTTGCTTTGTATGGATTCCGGCCGCATCCTCTCTTCCAAACCTTGGCACGAGGACTTAATGCCGGAATGAGGGCAAACAAGTAGGGGGACTGAGGGATATACGATATATAAAAAAAACCTGCGAATGTGCAGGCTTTTTTTGTTGTGGGAAAGTGCTTTTAATAGAGGTAGATATATCTAAGTTGATCTCAGTTTTTATCGTAACAACATTTTCAGTCTGCATCAGCTTCAGCTACTGGACAAGTAGAATCAAATGTTTTACATAAATTAATATCACTATAATTTGTTGAATTTGTAATTTGACCAATAGTTCAACTTGATACTCGATTTGATCATCATTCTGTTTCTGCACCAGCCATAAGAACAAAACCATTATTATCAATTCATCATTTTACAATTGTTATATATCCGTATTGTCCCCCAGTTATAGTAAGTGATTCAATGCCAGTAAATTTTCTGGTTGAGTTTGGATCTGCTGGTATACTATTCATTCATGCTGATATTAATCCTGTTGAAAGCGCAGATAATGTACATCAAGTAGTACAATCAAGAAATTTTCCATTATCAATTTGATATGACACTATTGCTGAAGCTACTTGAGCTAAGTCAGCTTTACGAGCGACGTCGTTTGCTCTTCCTCTCGCACTAGATAGTCTAGGGATAAGCGCTGCTGCGAGGATACCAATGATCACGATAACTATAAGCATTTCTATAAGGGTGAAACCTTTCTTATTTTTTTTGGAAAACATGGAATTGAGAAAAATGATAAAAAAACGCTATTCTTTATTGTCATGAAGATATGAAATAGTAGTACAATTTCAATACCTAGTTTGAGGGAATATGGGGGTGATTTGGGAGGAGATTTTTGCTGTTTTTGGTTTATTTTTATTTATTTTATTTTGTTTTTATGGTAACAAACCCCCCTCCCCCTTGACAGGGGGCTACATGGAATTTTTATCTTCCTACTTTTTTATATACTTCAATAGATCTTTATATACGCTATCTGGATTTTTAATAACTTCGCTATTCCAATATCTTATGACAGATATTCATTGTGATAACAAGGAATATGTTCTCTCTTTATCATATTCTTTGTTCTTTTTATGAATTTCTCCATCAATCTCTATAGCCAATCAAAGCTTGGCACAATAGAAATCAACGATAAATGATCATAGAGGTTTTTGTCTCGTAAATTTATATCATCAAGGTCTATGCTTGAGTATTTCTTCCCACATCTTTTCCTCAGCAGGTGTTGGATTTTTTCTCATTGCTCTTGCGGATGAAATATTGCTTCTGTTATATGATTTATATTGTATTCAAAAGTCATTCATTTGATGGAATTAAAGTATATAAAACTTTCCTTTACTCCCGCCCTGTCAAGGGAGGGTTGGGGTGGGTTTGTTTTCTTATTATACCAAGACATACTTCCCCGGCTCATTCTGACTCACGAGGCCCTTGATCTCCAACATCGTCAACAAGGAGATACTCTCTTGGATATCTGCTCATGACCTTTGGACCAATGACTGAATATCACTTCATTGATCGCGAGAAAGCAAGGAGATGAATCATTGTTCTTGCTCAGTGAGGATGATTGTCGTCTGTGGTCTGTTGGAAATAGTTTTGTGAGCAGTGAAGTGACTAGCGAGGAAATTGGTGAGATCAAAAATAGGCTTTACCAAACCCTTTTCCATATATTGGAGGATCCCTGCGCTTGTAGGGGAGAAGATGGTATTTGGTGTAGCATAGACTGGTTTTTTCATGGCTAATGCACAATCGACCGTGATTAAACTCCCAGACTTTTCTCCTGCTTCCGGTAAAAATACGAGATCTGCGAGTCCTGCAATGAGACGATTTCTCTGCGGGAAAGTATATTTGCTGGCTGGTTCTCCGAGTTTGTATTCTGAGATCACGAGTCCTCCATTGGCGAGGATCTGATCTATCAGTTTGGCTTCGGGTCTTTTTTTGTATCGTCCAAGACCTCACCCAAGTACTGCTATTGTAGGGATATGATACTCATGAGAAAGTTGGTGACACCATTGGTCTACACCTTCAGCCATCCCAGAGATAGTAACAAAATCATAGTCACTTGCTCAGCTAAATAGAGTTTCCAAAACCTTTTTGCCGTAGCTCGACATCTTTCTGGGACCGACTATGGCAAGGAGTTTGTTGTTTAGTAGTCAGATATTTCCTAGATAATAGATGATATGGACTTTGGGTCTGATGGAAAGAAATTTGTAATGCATATCATCTTCTGCACGTAGCATAGCTCAGACATGGTTTGTCGCTACTCGGTCATGAAGCTTAGTATATTTGTGCGTATCGTAGACAGTATCTGCTTGTGCTTGGAGCTGTTTGAGGGTGATAGTAGGATCGAGAGAATAGAGAAGCGCCTGGTGCTGCATAGCTATTGCGTACAAATAAAATCGTTTTCATATTATAAAAAAAATTGTTTATTTTTCAATACTCCATTGGTATTTTTCATTTGTCAAAAATATAATTGACAATAGTTTTATTGACATTTATACTTGAAAAAGAGTATAAACTTAAGTACACTTTTGTCCAAACGATGTTTTTTATGTTCTGTGCACAGATCTCATGTTGGTGAAGCTGAATAATATTATCATGTTTGCGCTGATCGCATTTTTCATTTCTTGGATAATCTATCCGATATATATCAGTATTTTGAAAAAATATAAACTCGGAAAAACTATCCGTGAAGCATCTGTCACCGGAGAACAATCAAAAATATTTTCCCAGATGCATGAACACAAAAAAGGGACCCCTACGATGTGAGGTGGTATTTTTTTGTTGGTGATGGGACTCATGATATGACTTTCCTATCTTTTGAAAGACTTTGGATGGATCAACAATACTTTGTTTAATAGACAAGAAACCTATGTCCTTCTGTTTGGGTTTTTTAGTATGGGACTCATAGGACTCGTAGATGATTTCCTCAATATCAAAGGACATGGTGCCGTAAAATGACTGAGTGCCAAAGCCAAAATGATTGGTATGGTCGTGTTCTCTGCATTTATCAGTCGATGGTTTTATAGCAGACTTGGGATCGATTATATAAATTTGTGGCCGATCGCAGGCAAAATATCTCTCGGATTGTTTTATCCGATACTGACATTCTTTGGTACTATCGCGATCGTCAATGCTATCAATATCACTGATGGACTCGATGGACTTGCGTGAGGACTTATGACACTTATCCTCTTTATCCTGGGGATAACGCTTTTTTTCAATCAGACCTATATCGCAACTACGGTCATTGCCATCATGATGGCGATACTTGTAGCTTTTATGTTTTATAATATCCATCCCGCCAAGATCTTTATGGGTGACAGCTGAGCATTTGCACTCTGATGACTCATTGCTTCACTCCTCTATTTTCTCAACATGAGGACCGGGATATTTATTCCTTTTCTCATACTCTTTTCACTCTTTATCATAGAGCTTTGCTCGAGTTTTCTCCAGATTTTCTGGAAAAAATATCTCAAAAGAAAACTCTTTGCTATCTCACCTCTGCATCATCTTTTCGAACATAGAGGGATAGAGGAAACAACCATTGTCATGAAAGCATGGTTTATTCAGGGTATATTAGCAGCTATTACTATCATTATATTATTCTATCAATTCAATAAAACGTTTATAAACTAAATAAAATAGATACAAGACATGAGATATAAGATATAAGACACAAGATATAAGATATAAGATACAAGTACTATTTAGCAATAGAGTCTTTTCTGTTCATATATCATACATCCTTTAATTATTTAGTCATTTGAGTATGGATCAAAATAAATTTATTAAACCACTTACCCTTGTTGCAAAAATATTTTTCATCTGACTTTTGCTTCAGTTTTTTTTCCAGACATTGGTCACTTACAAACTAGGACTTGATTGAACTATCTGGAAAATTGTCTGGATGCGAAAAGAGATTATCCTCATCGGATTGCTCGGATTTTTGGGACGATATTTTTGGAAACAAAGAAATTTGAAATCGTTTTTTGAAAAATTTCCACTCAAAAATTTTGTATGGGTATTTCTTGCTACGCTCCTAGTAAGCTTTTTGATATCGATATTTGTCAATCATACCGGTATCGGAACCTGGATCATGTCCGTCAGATATAGCATGATAGGATTCCTGATTTTTATTATATTTTTTACCATCACTATTTTGTTTTTTGGTGCAAGAGAAATCAATCTTGTCAAACGATATACGAGGATAATGAAGACCTTATTGGTAGGAAGTTTGCTCTGGCGAGGGATCCTTTGGCTGATACCAAACCTCTTGAAATTTGCTGGATACAATCAGTGGAACTATGAAGGTGATGTTGGTATCGCTCCGCCTGCTGTCTATTATACCCAGTTTGATAGTGGATATGCGCGCAACCAGTTTCTCTTTGAAAGACCTATTAGCCGAGGATTTTTCTTGATCGCTTTTTGGCCATTATTTTTCATTTTATGTTTCAAAAATAAACCACGTAGAGAGAAAATACTCCGATGAAGTTTGTATGGACTCGCTATCATGTCCACGTTTTCTAGAGCTGCACGAGGGGTTTTCCTTATCCAAACAATCATCCTAGTATTGTTTCAATTTCCCAAAAAATACTGGAGAATGGCTCTGCGATGATTTTTGCCGCTTTTCTTTTTCTTTGGGGTAGTGACATATATTGGACAAAAACAAATCATTACCAGAGAGTTTTCTAATACAGGACATTTTAGACTCTTGGTAGAAGGGGTCAACAAAATAGCTGAGAGACCGCTGTGGTGACAATGAGCCGGAACGGCATGACCAGCTTCTCATCAGGTAGAAGGTATCACCTCATATAATCCAGAAAATCAGTACTTACAGATATGGTTGGAATATGGTATATTATGATTTATTTGACGATTATTTCTCTATGGGTATCTCCATCGGATCGCATATAAATCCTATGAAGAAGAGAAAAAGACGGATGACAAAATCACCAAAAAAAGAAAACTCTACGGTACGATAGTTTTTGCCTTTGGGGTAGGAATACTGTGACTAAGTATCGAATGATTAGTATTACATAGCTTCGTAGATAGGATGATTGTCTATCCTTTTATGGCCTTGTTTGCTATCGCGTATGGATTATATGTCAGAGAAAAAATAGTACGTACATAGGGCATAATAAAAAAAGTGTGACTAAAATAAAAGAAAATATTAGTAGAGAACTTATTTATCTATTGGTTTTTTATATATGATAAATAAAAAAACCATAGTACCATGCCAGATGCATGACAAGACGTTTATCCCGCAAGGCGGGACTCCCCAAATTCGTAGCAATAGAATCCTAACGAACCGAAATGGGCCCCCTGGTAATTAACCAGGGGTTTGAGGTGAGATAATAAATATTTCATGGTGAAACGACCGTATGTTGGGTTTGCATCTGGCTAGAGTTTTTCCTGCTTGCGCAGACAAGTGCTTCCTTGGCGCCTGTCCGGCGAAGCAGGAAGGCAATGTCAAAAAGGAAGTCCAGCGAAGCGTTTAAGAAAAAAATAAATATATA
>CALMEO010000062.1 GCA_937862935.1 uncultured bacterium
ACTAAATGGCTTAAATCATTCGTTGAAAACCTTGTCACTTACCAGAATGATGAAGATCATTGGAAAGATAATATATCCGTTAGCAAAGAGTTGTGGGTCGATAAGATTGAGTCAGAAAATACTATTGAGTCAAAAAATGAGAAGCATAAGAAAGAAATAGAGAAGAATGAGAAGAGAGGTTTTTGCATTATGAAGGAGATACATCCTTTTGGTAAATAACCTTAAGATGAGTTTCGCTACCAATCAGATAGCAAGTAAAGCGAGACTGAAAGGTATACCAAGTATTGATAAAGAAATTGCAAAAAGGAGGGGACTATAAACACCAAAGATAGAGAATCCTACAACCTGTCTGAGAATGCTGACCAACAATGTTCCTAGAGAAAGTACGAGAAACATGGTAATAAGCTCTATAGGAAATCCATGGTAGATCAAACGGTCTACAAGATAAGAGATAGCAAGATATTTTGGTGTCTCATGGAAGGAAAGAGAAAATGGAGTAATATATTCTTCTTCATTAGTTATTTTGTCGAGGGAAAGTGTCGAGAGAAAATTGAGTAGTTTGTTTTGAGAAAGGGTATATATTTTTGTTATCTCTATCGGTTTAATATATTTGGATAGTATCCTTTTGAGAAAAAATTTATTACTGTTGGTCACGAGATAGATAGTTTTATCTTTGAGGTTAAGATTTTCTGAAGCATGAAGCTCCCCTAGGATTTGTAAGAGGACATCAAACTTGCTGGTATTGATAATGAGTATCTTGCTTGCTTGGATATCAGGGATATTGTCTTGTATTTTAGTAAGGATTTCCTCTTCAGAAAAATTTTTATTTTCTGAGATAAAGATTTCTTTGAGTAAAGTTCTCTTTTTATCAAAATTTTGCTGAAACCCGAGATCAAATTCTTCTCCTTGTTCTCAAAGGTAGATAATAAAGTTTTTATAGTTTACTCCTGGGGTAGGAGCAGAGCAATGCGCTTGTCATTCACAGGTGGTCGGAGTAAATTGAGCTGAAGAAATATTGAAAAAAAAGAATATTCAAATGAAAAGGGAGAGGAGTAAGATTTTTTTTCTCATGAAAAGATACAAACAAATAAATTGTCTGTATTTAAGTGATTTAGTAGTATGAATCAAGAGAAATTATACTATATATAGATTATTCTTCTCTATGATGTTCTATAAAAGATCTCATCTCCAAAAGGAGTTTCTTTTGTGTGTAATTGAGATTGTGTTCTGGTAATGATGCTTTAAATCTAATATCGTTGGCACCTAATCTATCATTAGTGATTTTAATTCATTTTCCATCGGGAGAGTTTTTTTCCAACATATGGAGCAGTATTTTCCCAATATCGGCTGGTAAAATAATATTCTTTGGCGTTATATTAAATCATTCTGTTAATTCTGCAGCATTTTCTACTTCTTCTTTTCATAATTTTCCAATATTAAAGTTGAAAATGTTCTTTTGTAGTCATTGTATATCTTCTATCTTGTTGGGATCTAGATTCTGTATGTATGCTAGAACATCTATAATCCCTCTTCGATATACAACATCTTTTCTATTTGCACCTCATTGATCATTGGCATGAAATCTTTTGACTCTTTCGGTTCTCGTTTTTGCTAATGATTCTGCATTTTTCTTCCCCATCAATGTATAATATATTTTCAGAAGGTTGTAGGTATCTTGGTAGTTATAGTTTTCTCCGATAAAAGTAGAAAGGTGATGTATAGTTGGTGCAGCAGATATGTCTTTGATGCCGGTAGTAACTGCTTTTTCATTGAGCATTGCAACCCCTTCTTGTAACTCTAGATAGGTGTCTGATTCTATATTAAATTTATTTCCTTTATTGATTCAAGTAATTGCATGAGTAACTTCTTCATGAGACAAGAGTTCTAAAGATCTAATAACATTATAGTAGTTTGTTGTAGATGGGATATTTATCTCTCTACCAGGAATGTCGACCTCAATAGCAGCACATTTATGTATTTTAATCTTAAGTATATCTGGGTTATATCCAAATTGTGTATAAATTGCATCCAATTCTTCTTGTGTTTGTGCTTTTCATGTCATAACATTAATAGCTGGGATATATAATATACCATTTTCTTCTTTAAGTTCTGAAACTTTATCAGTTATTTTAACTATATTCGATGTGATCATATATATGGCGAGTCATTTTTGTAGCAATTTAGCAAAATCTTCTTGGCGTA
>CALMEO010000063.1 GCA_937862935.1 uncultured bacterium
AGATAAAAACAACCACAGATGACCACAGACCTTCACAGATAAAACAACCACAGATACCACAGACCTTCACAGATAAAAACAACCACAGATGATCACCCCATAATGAAAAGTACGGGGCAGGCAGAAAATAAATGGATAGAAACCTCAAGTAAACCAAAAAGCAATTGAAAAAATGAGAGAAATCAGTATACTCGAGGCGTTATTTACTTACTTATATAAAACATGGTAAACCTTACCGCACTCTATACCAAAGAAGAAGATGGCTGATATACAGTAGAAATATTAGAGTTGCCTGGTTGTGTAAGTTATGGGGAAACTATGGAAGAAGCACAGAGTATGATCAAAGAAGCAGCTGCCGGATATTTGGAAGCACAAAAAAAGATAGGAACGAATATGAAAGGTTTCTTCAACAAAGAAACATTTATTTCTTCTATTCCTGTAGCATATGAAACAATATAAGTCAGAAGAAATAAAAAAATTTTTGATCAATAAGTGATGGCAAGAAACTCATCAGAAAGGGAGTCATTGTTATCTCTATAATCCTCAAACCAAAAAGTTAACAACTATACCTATGCATGCTAAAGATTTAAAGATAGGAACATTATTGGCTATACTTAGACAGACAGGACTAACAAAGAATGATTTATTATAAGATATCCTCCGCTCTCGTTTATCCTCGGTTAACCGGGGCGGAACAAAAGACCCTTGGCCGTTCACCCCGCATCACTGCGGGGAATAGGCTGAGGGTCTTTTTAAATAAACTGTCTGAACCACAGATGACCACAGATACCACAGATAAAAAAAACCACAGATAAACAAACCAGAAAGGAAATGGATAAATAAATATATTGGATAAGGTGTACTTGAAAAAATAAGATAAATCAGTATAGTACAGATGTTATTTACTATATAAAAATATTCGTATGGATATAGAAATTATACAAGATAATAAAAAATGATACAGTGCAAATATAAAAGAAATCTGCGTAAATACACAGTGAGATTCTCGAGATGAGTTGCTTTTTAATATAAGAGAGGCTTTGCAATGTTATTATGAAGCTGTTTCTCAAAAAGAAAAAAAAAGTATTCTTAATAAAAGAAATTGGAAGTTTTATTTTGATATGAAAAGTATAGTAAATGCCGTTGAAGCTTAGAGAATTAGAAAGAATATTAAAGGATTTCAACTATGTGCTGGATCATCAAAAATGAAGTCATCAGACATATTCGTGTTGAGTATATATGTTAACTATCCCGAAACACCAAGAATTGAAACCATGAACAGCAAAATCTATTTTGGATGATATATGTAAACATCAATCTATGAGTATACAGAGCATTAAAGAAAAATATAATATAAAATTATAGAAAGTATAAGACTCCGTACTTCTACGGAACAACCCCGACGATAAATCGGGGCAAGGAAAGACCGTGTCCGCCTAGGCGGATGTGGGTTTTTTTTATTACCCCAACCCTAACCCTTCCCCTCCCGCAGGACGGGACAGGTGCCATAAGGGAAGGGAACTGCCCTCGGCGCCTGCCCCGCACCTGTTGTGGGGTTTCAGAGGGGGAAACTAAAAAACAATTGTATTTTTTTCTATAATACCTATAGTCTAACTATGCTTTTACTCAGTACTATTACTCATGAAAAAACCGCTTTTTATCATAGCATTACTTGCTTTATTGCTTATGCCAACAACATCTGCTGAGTCCTATACGAGCGAACTTCAGACAGCATATTCCTACGCATTTACCATAGGTATCACCACTCAAGGGACGATAGACAGCGCGAATATGTATGGCTCTTTGATCAGATCCCATATGGCCAAGATGATGGTAAATTATGGTAGAGAGATTCTCGGTATCACACCAGATAGCTCACTAACATGTACATTTTCAGATATCGCCAATGAGAGTGCAGAACTCAAATGATATATCAAACAAGCGTGTCAAATGGGACTGATGGGACAAGACATCACCGCATTTAAACCAAATGACAGAGTAACAAGAGCACAATTTGGTACGGTGCTCTCGAGAGCACTCTATGGAGAGAGCTACAATGATGGAGATCCTTATTATGTGCGTCATTTGCAGGCCCTCAAGGAAGCAAAGATAATGAACGATGTTTCAACTCCAAACGCATCGGAGGTCAGAGGATATGTTATGTTGATGATGATGAGAGCAGGAGGTATTAGTGAAAATACTCCATCACCTTGTGAAAGTCCAGAAAATCAAGTACTCTGTATGATAGACTCCGTAAATTGTCCATATGAATGCAAAGAGAGCGAGATAACTAGCTTGAGCGGGATACTTCAAATAGACACCACTTCCCTCGCGATAGGAACGCTTCCTGTAGGTACAAAATATGTAGGTTCGTTGCAGTTGACAGCTACAGACGAGGATATTATCCTCAAAACATTGAGCTTCCAAAAAGTGGGAAGCTTCACGAAAGGATGGATAGAAGATGATGGTGTAAAGATAGCAAGCATGCAAAGTGTGTCTAGCGATACGAGTATCTTAGCGACATTTACTCCTGACATACTCATCAAAAAATGAACATCCAAAACATTGAGCGTCATGATCCAAAGTGATGTCTGATGAAATCAATGAGTTACGCTTTCAAATACGCAAAATATCCAATCCTCAGCAAACACTATCCAATGAGTGTTTCCGTTGAGATTAGTCAAATAAGTACAGTTCTATTGTGCTTTTTGTAAGGCTCCGCTGGTGTCAGTATTTCTTATAGAGCAAAAATGTGAGGATAATAGAAATTTTTTCTTGTCTTTATTTATTTAAGAAAACGAAATGAGTCGATAATTTCATCGATGTATGCAGGTGAATACTCGATGGCAGAAAAATTATATATAAATCCACTATCTACAAAACAGAAGTGCGTTTGTTGTGATGTTCATGCTTGTACATCCAAACCTTCAGGAGAAAAGAGTGCATGGACAATGTATATATTTTTTCATTGGATATTTTTTGTTGTATCTGATCTTGATATGATTCATTCAACATATTCTTTTTTGCATAATTCTTTTGCGGTCAGCGTTGTCTCTGGCCGGATATTTTTTCTTGTCTCGATACTAAATGATTTTTTCTTGTCTGTACTGGTAAACAGTATTCGTTCCTTATATGTTTTGCTCAAAAAATCATTGGTACCAAGATATTCTCGTAGCTCTAGATGTTGAGGAATAGAAATACGGAAAACTCAACTGTATAATAATGTGTTTCAAGAAATAATAATGGGAAAATACCTTCCGTCAATAGGTGTTGGTGAAATAGTGTTGCCATGAAAATTTAGTTCTTTCCCTGTTTCTGGAGAAACTGAAGAAAAAAGATCTCAAGAGAGTATTGGCTCTTGGAGTATAGTTTCTTGTTGCTTGCATCAGGTCAATCACACAAAGAAAAGAGAAAAAATAAGTAGGGAATATCTCATAGGTAAGACGTTTTTTATCTAAAAAAACATAGGAAAGGAAATACCTTCCCTATAAATAACACTCTGAACAAAAAAAACAATTCAATGTGGTTTTAGTTAGCAGTAAAATAAAATTTTACCGATGCATTGTCTCCATTCGTAATTTTTCGTAGCGATGTATGTGCATGCGGAGAACTAGCTCCAGAAGAACCAAGAGTCCCCATTTGGTCAATACCTGCCCGGACATATTTACCTATATAGATGTTGCTTGGATAGCTTTGTAAGTGTCCGATATAAAATCGATAAAGCTGTCCATCACTTGCTTCTTGAACTATAGAAACATATTTGCTAAGACCAAGTGAAGTAGCGTAGGTCCCATACGCATAAATATATCCATCCAAAGGAGATCGAAGGATAGCACCTAAATCTTGGCTTCCTATACCACGATTCCAATCATCAGAATATCTTTCGGTGTATCCTGTATGTGTGCCTTCATTCCAGCCATATCCATAATGATACGGTGTACCTTTGGTTTCTTCGCCACCTCTCCATGTCTGAGACATACCATTTACATATACCGTCCGATTGTTCCAACTGGATCCATCAGCACCAAATGGCCAAGAAATTGAGCTTATTCCACTTGGAGAAAAAGTATTTCTGGTATTGCAAAGAGGAGCATAAGTAGTGTTGCTGATGTTTGTATGCGAGATGGTATAGACATATCGATACTCATACCAACCATTATTAGCGAGTAAGGTAGAGAGCGTCCAATACGTTCCTGTTCGTACCATAGGGAGATAGGTGATAGTACCTGTTGCCTTATTGTAGAGTTTTACCGATACAGCAAAGGTTCCCGATAGATCATAAACTTTGAAAAAGTAGCTCGTAGAGCTTGGTCGTCCAAAGCGTGGGGTGACAGCATATTCTGTCATGGTAGTGGCTTTGTACTGTGGAGGATATTCCATAGTATCCATAGACGAAGAGGATATCTGATCTACAACGACATCTTGTTTGTTTGTCGGAGAAAGATCCTCTTTTTGGCAACTTCCCAATCCTATCAAGAATATTGCCAAGAACATGATTTTTTTCATAAAAGTTTTTTTTAAAATTGTTGGTGTTGGTGTATATGGATCTCATCAACGCTAATATAAGATCAGAAAATATTTCTTGATGAGCAGAGAAAAATTTTCATCTGTTTCCCATGCCTAGGTAGGGAAATATAGTGTATAGGTGAAGAATTCTACACGGTATGGTGTAATGTTTGCACCGTTCTGGATCATCTCCCCCACACTACTGCAGGGGATAGAACCAGTGTTTGTTGCCATGCAAACATAAGGAATGAGAGATAAGCTCGGCTGATAAACATATCAATGTTTCAATACAGATACGAAGCTTGCTCATTACCAAAAGCAAGAATAAAAAAACAAAAAAATAAAAAAACTGACAAAGATGGGACAAAGATACTACCACACATAAAACTTGACTTGTATATTCTAATATATATAAGATATAAAAAAAATATAAAACAAAATAAAAACCCCCCAAAAATATGGAAACTACAGCATTACTCTGTGTGATAGGTGTCATACTACTCTTTGGATTGTTGGTGTATGTTGTCTATATCAATAGAAAAATCAATCAATCTCATGAGACGATTGAAAGTTTCTTGTCCAGTCTCTCACGAAGTTTTCACTGTGCACACTGGGTAGAACTCACACTTAATGAAAAAGGTGATCGGTCAGATGAAGAGATTGCACAAATCATAAACCAAAAGATTACAAAAGAGATGGAATATGAATTGATGATAGTATTTCGCAAATGCCATTCCTTCCCTTCAAGGCAGGTTAAGTTGTATATAGGAGATACGACAACGAAAGAATTTATCGATAAGATATATCCTACACTAGGGATATTGTACAAAAAGTATGTACAAAAAAAGGCGTCATTGGATCAGATAAACAAAGAGTTTTTTACCACAACAAAGGAAATCATCCTCTTGCAACTAGCAAAAGAATCTGCTCTTGCAATAGCCAAAGAATGACCAAAATAACGTAGCCTCGGATGTATTATCCGGGTTTTTTTCTAGTAAAAAAATCTATTTACGGCACAATAGAACTTTTTATGTAGTTATTTTCAAGAAATTCGCCTATAATATATATATTTATTTTTTTCTTAAACGCTTCGCTGGACTTCCTTTTTGA
>CALMEO010000064.1 GCA_937862935.1 uncultured bacterium
AAAGTTTATACAGCGATAGTAAATTCAATCTTGGGATGTGATTCATATCAGATAAGTTCTATATCTGTATATTTCCAGTCCCAGATCGAAGTAAAATTGAGTATTTCAAGTTTTGGTAATAGTTTGAGTTCACGAGAGATTTGTTCTTGAGCGCCATCACTGTGATTTTCATAAATATGGACATCACCCAATGATCCCATCAAGATACCAGGGACCATATTGGATTCTTTAGCAAGAAGCAATAATAGTAAAGCATAACTCGCAATATTATAGGGTAATCCAAGCATAGTATCTACTGATCTTTGATTCCAAGTGAGATTCAAGACTTTTTCTCCTTGATGATTGATCGTAACAATTACTTGCCAAGAATAATGACAAGGTGGCAAAGCCATTTGATCAAGTTCTGAAGGATTCCACGCATTGACAATCATACGTCTATCAAAAGGATTGGTTTTGAGTTTATCTACAACATCTTTAAGTTGATCTATAGTTCCCATTCGATTTCTCCATTGCACACCATAGATACGACCAAGATCATCCTCTTCCATCATATTTTTTTTGCTTACTTCATCATTTCCATAAGGAACCTTTTGGGGATTAGCCCATTCATCCCAGATATGACAGTTTCTCTCATGAAATTCTTTTTTGGAAGACAGTCATTTAATGAAACATTCAAGCTCTGCTGCGATATTTTTCATTCCCATTTTCTTGGTAGTCAACAAAGGAAACCCATCAGCCATATCATGTCTGATAGACCGACAAGCAATTGCATGAGTACTTACTCCTGTTCTGTTTTCCTTTTTTGGTGCACTAAGGATTTCTCTAACAAGATTGGCATACTGAAGGTCAATGTGTTCCATGATATGAGATAATGACAAATAAAAGATTATTGACAATATCGAAAAAATAAGGAAATAATTTCCAAAAACAACAGGATTTTTATCTGATTATTATCACATCTATATTTTTAAATATCAGATTCCTCATCATTGAGCAACATTAAGAATCCTATTTTCAGAAAATCTCATCAATATAAGTCCATCTCAAATAACTTTTCCATCTTTTACAAAAATATGCGGACAAACATCAAAATACAATTCTTTTTCAACGATAGATCAATTATCATACATTTGTACTTTCATTTTCTGCATATCAATAAATTCTTGAGCAATATAATTGTTATGTATACTATTTTTTACAGCAAGTTCCCAATCTTTAGGTTCACAATATTTTCCTATATAAACACCCTTTCACTCAAAAAGATTCGATGGTTTGATAACGTAACTATCCTTATGTGCAAGTAAGATATCTATATTATTATGATGAATAACAAACGTTTTAGGAATTGAGGGACTTTCTATCTCTTGGAGAAGATTTTTGTATCACAAGATCCTAAGATCAAAGGAATTGATAAAATGTACATTATAGGAAGATAAGTCGTGAAGAAATCATTCTGTAAATTTTCAAATTTCCATACACCTTCTAATAACATGGATAATATTTCATTTAAAAAATACATTTCAATCATCAAAAGTAAGGTCTTCTTCAGTTCAAATATAGCAGGTATATCAAAGTTGTTGTAACAAATAATATTCGGTATAATATGCATCCACAAAAAACGTTCATTTTTTATATAAGACAAAAATAGTATGGTTTTTATCAAAGAGTTGTTGATACATAGCCAGATTTTTAATAGTAGGAAATCCAGAAATTACAGAATAGGTAAAATCATGCATAAGCAATCAGTCTGGATAATCAGCATTAATTTCCAATATTTTTGTATTTCCAGATTGATCTAAAACACAGTCTAATCTAACCACTCAAGTAAAAGTATTTGATAATAATTTTTTAAGTCACAACTCTCAATTTTTTTCTATAAAAGATATTTTGATATCAGGAGAAGAAGAAATTTTATCGCACAAATCTTGTATGATTTTTTTACTCTCCATAAGAAGTTTATTGGTATCTAATGAGGCTATTTCGATAATATTTGTAGATATTGGTAATTTTAATGTTCATTGGGAAATAGGATAGGTTCACTTCATCAAATCCCAAAATTCATCGTAGGTATACATAGTAAGATATATGTAAAAAAAATAAAGCTGCGAGATAGTATATTTCAGACAATATATTGCAATCAAAAAAATACCTTTGACTTGAAAGCATTTCAACTTTTACTATATTCACTACTCAACTATACCACATTACGTAAACATGTAGCAATTTTATCGTTTTATCATATTTAATGAATCAGAAAGAATTAATCCAAGATCTCAACACCTATTGGAAAGAACATAAAATTTTTGAAAAATCACTTGAGCAAAGATCAGAAAAATTTCAATCTATAACCTATGACGGACCTCCCTTTGCTTCAGGGACACCACATTTTGGACATGGACTTACCTCAGCGATGAAGGACACTATTCTCAGATACAAAACCATGAAAGGATATAAAGTAAATAGAGACCGATGACGAGATTGTCATGGTTTACCAGTAGAAAAAGCAGTTGAAAACAAACTTGGACTCGATGGAAAAAAAGATATCGAAAAAATGGGTATACAAAAATTTGTGGAAGAATGTAGAAAGTATGTCAGTAATACCAGTGATGAACGAAGGATTTTCGTTGATTGGATAGGAAGACGAGCAGATATGGATCATGCATACTACACAATGAATCTTGACTATATGGAATCTATCATCCGAATGATTCAAAATATGTACAATCAAAATCTAGTTTACAAATGATTTAACGTCCAATGGATGTGTCCAAGTTGTGCAACAACACTTTCCAATTCTGAAGTAAATGAAGGATATAAAGATAAGCAAGATACAGCAATTACAATAAAATTTCCATTAAAACAAGATGAAATAAATCAAACTACAAGTTTCAATCCACACCTATATGAAACAACAGCTGACGGTTTTTTAGAAGTCGTAGACTGTATTATAAAACGTGATGGCAAAATATTTATGAACTATAGTGTAAAAGGACAAAAGTACGTATGTCCAGGAGGTAAAGTAAATAAAGGAGATACACTAGAAATTACAATAAAAAAAGAGATAGCAGAAGAATTGTGAGTACAAGTAAGCAAAATTACACCATTGGGAAGTATCAAAGAAATATTACGTGGATGATTATGGAATCTCAATATGTTTGAAATAGAAATAGAAGGAGAACCAAAACTTATGGAACCAGAAAAACTTCCCCAAATGATTTGGGCAGAAATAATTCCTTCTGATAATAAACTCGGATTTTCAGTAAAAATAGAAAATACTATCGTAGACGATGATTTTGAAATCATGAATCAATTTTATGATCTCTATCTCTACCACAAGAGAATTTTTGAAGAAACAAACCCTAATGCCCCATTCAGCGTATTGGCATGGACAACGACACCATGGACATTACCAAGCAATATGTTTTTAGCAGTAGGAAAACATATTCATTATAGTACAGTGTACGATAAAGAATCAAAAGAATATTTTGTCATAGCAGAAAATCTAATCAATCACTATTATAAAAAACCTGAAGAATATATTTTAATAAATACCATCCAAGGAGAAGCTATGATAGGACTCAAATACGAGCCACTATTTCAGCATATCAACCAAAGCAAAATAGATAATACATATAAAGAACAATTCTTTAAGGTCATTATAGCAGATTTCGTCAGTACAGAAGATGGAACAGGTATCGTCCATATCGCACCAGCATTTGGAATGGACGATTATAATGTCGTTGCAGAATTCTTACCAAGAGATGATTCTAAAAATCGACTTTTCTTACCCGTCAATGAATACGGAGAATTTACTGATGAGGTACCAGAACGGAAAGGAATAAGAGTATATGATACCAATAAAGACATCATCCAACGTCTCAAGGAAGAAAAAAAACTTATCGGACAAAAATCATACGAACACTCGTATCCTCATTGTCGAAGATGTGATACTCCATTGATTTCTAAAGCACTTACCAGCCGATTTATTAAAGAACAAGAACTCACAAAAATAACGGTTCCCCATGCTAAAGATATATGATTTGTTCCAGAAACCGTCAAGAAAAGATTTACTGACGTACTCAAATCAGCTCCAGATCGAAATCTTGCTAGAAATAGATATCGATGAGCTCCTCTACCCATCTGGGAAAATACAAAAAAATCAGAAGACATTATCGTTGCAGGAACCCTTGAAGAAATTTATCAATGAACAAGAACAGGATCCAAAAACATTACAAAAAACATAATCATCAGACATGGAGAGACAATCTATAATGAAACACACACACACGACAGTTATAGCAAAACAGAGCTCAACGAAAAGTGACTACAACAAGCAAAAGAAGTCAGTAAATATCTTAACACGTTGGAAAAAGATGATATAATTCTTGTTGTTACACCACTAGCAAGATCATTACAGACTATTTTTCCATATTTAGAAGAAAATTTTGCAGAAAGCATACAGGATATTCAAAAAAAATATAATGAGATCCAAAAAATATATCAAGATCTTTGGGATCAGAAAAAAATTCAATCATATCTCCAAGAAAGTAGTACACAAAAATTATTTCAAATCAATGATCAGCTCTATCTTGACTTTAGAACTACAGATATTATTGTACCTGAGCTTCAAGATAAGATATTTCCGACATGACTATCTACAAGTAAGCCAACAAATGAGAAACTTACTCCAGAAGGAGAATCTATAGATGAAGTAACTGCAAGATGCAAAGAGTATACAATTGAAATAAACAAAAAATTTGCAACAAAAACTATCGTAAGTATAACCCACAGAGATTCGGTTATTTTAATGCATCAGACCTTTAAATATTTTGATTATTTGACAAAAAAACAAGAATACAATCCAAACAACGGAAAAATAAGTATTCGCTATCGAGACACCGATAGAGATACCGAGATAGATCTCCATAAACCATATGTAGACAATTATCGATTTAAAAAATGAACCGAAGAATATCGCAGGATACCAGAGGTTATGGATTGTTGGTTTGAATCAGGATCCATGCCATTTGGACAAGCGGGATATACAGCAGACCATAGTACAAAACCACTTATTTATCCTGCAGACTTTATCATTGAGTGATTGGATCAGACAAGAGGATGGTTTAGAGCTTTGCATGTCTGTGGAAACGGAGTCAAACAAGAAAATTCATTCAATAACGTGATAATCAATGGAATGGTTCTCGCAGAAGATGGCAAGAAAATGTCAAAAAAATTAAAAAATTATCCAGATCCAGAATATTTGTTTGGAAAATACGGAACTGATGCATATAGATTATATCTTCTTTCTTCACCAGGAGTAAGAGCAGAAGCAGTAAGGTTTTCAGAAAAATGAGTAGAACAAGTCTATAAAGATTTTACCGCATCGATTATGAATGCCTACAAATTTTTCGAAACATATGCAAAGGTAGATCAATGGTCGACAGACAATACATCACTCTACTTTATGAGACATGGAAAAGCTAGTGGTGAAGAAATAGAAAGTCCTCTACTCGAAGAAAGTAAACAAGCTATGCAACATCCAAAATTTATAGAACAAGTACTCAGAATCAATCCTGATATCATTTATACAAGTCCATCAACCAGAACAGTACAAACAGCTGAGGAGGTAGTAGAAATCATGAAACTTTATAGAAACAAACACGTAGAAATAAAGACAGAAGAAAAATTACGATCAGGAGAAAATATGGATACTATAGGTGTATATAAAAATCTCATACAAAAAGGAGAAGGAAGAAACATACTGATTATCTCTCATGATATAAATTTCAAAGAACTTCGAGAAACATTATACAATACGAAAACATCACTCAACAAACTCGAAGCAATAAAACTTCCAAATTATAGCATAAACAACGAATTAGACAAATGGATACTTGCAGAACTTCATACACTTGGACTACAAGTCGAACAAGAGATGAATAAATATTTCCTCGATACCAGTGCGAAACTAGTATTATGATTTATTGAAAAGCTTAATAATCGATTTATCAGGAGATCAAGAAGAAGATTCCGAGCATCAGGTATGGATCAAGACAAAAATTCTGCATTCAATACTTTATTTGAAGTATTACAAAGTTATTTAAAAATATGTGCACCATTTGCACCATTTGTAAGTGAACATATGTATCTCCAACTTCAAAACTTTACCAAGCAAGGAAAAACAGAATGAGATTCTATTCATCTCAAGCACTTTCCACTCTATTCAGAAAAATATATAGATACACAACTACTAGAGGAGATTGGGATAGTAAGAAGAATAATTTCACTTGGACTCTTCATTAGATCAAAAAATAAAATAGCAGTCAAACAACCACTGGCAAAGATGGAAATCAGATTATAAGAGCATCATCTCAATTTTGCAGGATATAAAAACATTTGCAAACAGAAAATTTTTGTATATAACAATGATAACCTTTTATACCTTTACATAGAAAGATAATGCCAACAAAAAAACCTGTTAAAAAAGTTGTAACTGCAACAAAAAAAACAGTAAGTAATGTAGAGACCAAAGCAAAGAATTTTGCAAAGAATGTAGAAAAAGAAGCAAAAGAATTATTTGGTGATGAAACTAAAGAAATTGGAAGCAAAATTTGAAATCGACGAGAAGCTTCTAACAACGAGGAAAAAATCTTCACTATTCTTGGTATCCTTCTTCTAATTTTCGGCCTCTATGTTCTTCGCAATATGATTGGTGGAATGTTATTGATTGTACTAGGTATGCTTTTTGTAACAGGATTCTTTCTTAGAAAGAAAAAATAATAACAAGAGGAAATATATGACAAAAACTCTACAAAAATGTGGAGTTTTTTTTGTTGCAAAAAGTAACCAAAGAGACATAGAACAGAGTAAAAAAATAAAAATATAAGAGGAATTAGCTTGATAATACTGGTCTTTTATATACAAAAAATAGAGAGAAACTTTATTATATTACAATATACGAATGAGTAAATTAACACCAAGAGCAACAGATTACAGTCAATGGTACAATGAAATCGTACAAGAATCATGATTAGCAGAAAATTCTGCAGTAAGATGATCTATGGTGATTAAACCATATGGATTTGCTATTTGGGAAAATATTAGAGATGTATTAGACAAAATGTTCAAAAATACAGGACATGTAAATGCATATTTTCCTCTACTTATACCAAAATCTTTTTTTAGTAAAGAAGCTAGTCACGTAGAATGATTTGCCAAAGAATGTGCAATAGTAACCCATTATAGACTGATGAATGATCCCAATGGAAAATGAGTAATCGTAGATCCTGAAGCCAAACTGGAAGAAGAACTGATTATTCGCCCCACTTCAGAAACCATTATTTGGAATAGCTACAAAAACTGGATTCATTCATATCGTGACCTACCCTTACTTATAAACCAACGAGCAAATGTCATGAGATGGGAAATGAGAACAAGAATGTTTCTTAGAACATCAGAATTTCTTCGACAAGAATGACATACTGCTCATGCTACAGCTAAAGAAGCTGACGAAGAAGCAAGAAAAATGCTGGATGTATACAATGATTTTGCGACCAATTTTATGGCAATAGATCCGATATTGGGAGTAAAACCAGAACATGAAAAATTTGCTGGAGCTGTAGAGACCTATACATTTGAACCTATAATGCAAGATGGTAAAGCATTGCAAGCTGGAACATCACATAATCTAGGACAAAATTTTGCTAAAGCATTTGACGTAAAATTTACCAATGATAAAAACGAAGCTGAGTATGTATATGCAACTTCCCGATGAGTATCTACAAGATTGATTTGAGGACTTATCATGGCACATTCCGATGATTGATGACTTATTTTACCTCCAGCATTAGCACCACTTCATGTAGTCATAGTACCTATTTTCAAAACATCAGAAGAACTGCAACAAATAAAAGAATATATTCAACCACTTATAGAAAGATTCGAAAGTACTAAACTCGATTTTAAATCAAAATATTTTAATGATACTATTCCATTAAAACGAAAGATAGATGAAGATACAAACAAATCTGCAGGACGAAAGTTTAACGAATATGAGCTCAAAGGGGTACCTATTAGAATTACGGTAGGAGCAAAAGATATATCTAGTGGTACAGTAGAGGTATTTAAGAGAGAACTAGGAGAAAAAGAACATATCAAGATAGAAGAAGTAGACCTTCACATAGATCAATATATCTACAAAGCACAAAATAATTTATTCAAAAAAAATAAATCATTTAGAGAGACACATACCTTCCTTGTAGATACCTACGATGAATTTAAAGACAGAATAGAGCAAGGATTCGTGATGGCACACCGAGATGGAACTACAGAGACTGCAGAAAGAATCAAAGCAGAAACCGCAGGAACTATTCGTTGTATACCTTTTGACCAAGAAGATGAGGCAGGATCATGCGTTTTTACAGGGAAGC
Organism: uncultured bacterium; assembly: GCA_937862935.1. Lineage (GTDB taxonomy): Bacteria > Patescibacteriota > Gracilibacteria > Absconditabacterales > Absconditicoccaceae > CAJBLF01. The sequence goes on from CALMEO010000064.1 coordinate 8,430, forward strand.
CAAGTTCTAAAAGAGTATTATTTGCAAAAGCATATTAAATAATAATTTATACAGTAGACAAAAAAACATGACAAACATATATATAGTAAGACACGGACAAGATCAAGACAATACCAATGGAATTCTCAATGGACATCGCGACACTCCACTGACAGAAATTGGAATCAGCCAAGCAGAACAGTTAGCAAAAAAAATTAAAAAATCAGGTATTGTGTTTGATAAAATATACAGCTCACCATTACAAAGAGCTTATCAAACAGCAGAAATAGTAGCTACATATATACACATGAAAAAACCAGAAATAGTAGATATACTCATAGAAAGAGATTTTTGAATGATGTCAGGAAAAAATATCAAAGATATCGAAAAACTCTGTTCACCAGATATTATCAAAACTGATACTATCATGTATTTTTTATCTCCAGAATGAGCAGAAACATTTCCACAATTGATAAAAAGAGCAAATCAAGCTTTAGAATATAT
>CALMEO010000065.1 GCA_937862935.1 uncultured bacterium
AAACAGACAAATGAATATGCCGCTGTATGAACGCCAGAAAAAGAACAGACCACAGGATTAGATCTCTCGGTCAAAAATGATTCTATCACGAGTGTGATACTTACCCAAGAAGAAAAAATCAGTGCGAGATATGGTCAAAAACTATTGGGGAAAAAGAACCCTCCACCGCCATGACCAACAGATGTTGATCCTGAACTTCCTCCACCACCACCTCCACCACCAACAGATGTTGATCCTAACAATCCTTAGACATAACGAGTTCTCTTATATATAGATTATATCACCATAAAATACTATTTTACACCTTCTTCTCATTGTCATGAAAAAAAATCTCTTGTGATTGTTGTGAACTGCTAGTCTTCTCTTCTTGTGATATGGAATGACTATTGCACAATCTATTCCAAGCATCGGAAGTACTATGACAAGTTCCGTTATTTCACAACCCTATGCACAATCTCAATGTGTAGAACCTGATTGATCTACTGTCTATGTAAATAGGCATTTCTATCTATGAGATACCTATACTACGACGGATATAGTTCCTAAGTGGGGAAACGGATATGATACATTATTGTTGAATGCAAGTAAAGTATTTATCTACAATCCTGCACTCTTCAATTTTACATCATCAATCCAATACAAGAGTAATGGTATCCCCAACAATGCTCCCGTAAATAATATTGTAGCAGCACAAGGGACCTTCGTGGTCAATTCAACGAATCCATGACAGTTGATCTACAACATCCATAGAACTGCATTGGAAAATGGATGATCTAGTTCTTATTCACTTAGCTATCTTGGACGACCTAATCTGATAAACTATACTGCTCAACTCAACAATAAAACATTTCATAATCAAGCATGACGAGTGGTCAATGGATATGAATGTGTAAACTATACCGTCCACTACTGTGGAGATGGTGTGGTTGATACTCAACAAAGTATAGCAAGTTTAAATACCGCTGCATGATGATCCTATACTACGTCTATCGCAAATGAACAATGTGATGGTACCGCATGAGTTCCATCTGGATATACGTGTACACCTACATGTACACTTCAAACAACCGTAGTAAAACCTACATGTACACTTTCTGTATCTCCTGGTACTATTCAGCTCTGATCTTCGATACAAACATCATGGTCAATTAGTGGAAATTATACCAATACTCCACAAATCACCTATACACCTACTACATGGAACATAACTGGACTACCCTATACCATAACTACACCCAATGGTCAACGTACAATCATTCCTCAACATACAGGAACATATATGTTAAGTATGACCGTGAGCAATAGTGCAGGATCGTCAGTATGTACTGCACCTATTATCGTTAATCCTGCACCACAACAGTTATCATGTAGTTTAACAGTAACACCAAACAACGTTTCTCCCAATCAAGTTGTATCTGTTTGATGGAGCGTTACGGGTGGTAATTTTTTCTGAACGTATATATATGTTACTCCTACTATCGGATGAGCGTGGCCACATTGGGTAAATGCTAATCAATACAATGGAACAACATCCGTTATGCCTACACAAGCAGGAGACTATACATTTAGTATGCTCGTGAGTAACAATCAATCATCCGCTGCATGTACAGGAGTATTACACGTAACTACACCGAGTACACCTCAGCTATCTCTTAGTAAAACATTGATCAATAATATCCTTTATCGTTCTGGAGACCTTGTCGGCTTTAGAATTGATTTTGCGAATATAGGAAACATCACTGTTCACAATACTATTCTTAGTGATCTTTTACCTCCTGGATTGACCTATGAAAGTAGTCAAATCTATGGAATAAATCAGCCTTACACTTTTGGAACAGGTATCACAGGAAACACTATCTGGGCAGAATATTCTTGATTTACACTTACTCCTGGGCAACAAGGATATATGATCCTTACTGGAAGATTTAAATGATATCAACGATCAAATCAGACATGGAATCATGTATTTTTAGATTCTAATGAAACGAGTCCTTTGTATGCTTCAGCATTATTTTATGTGTATACTCCTGATGCAAACGCTACTATCACCAAGGCAGTAAATAAAAACACTTTCTATCCTGGTGAAGATGCGGGATTTACTATAGCAGTTACCAACAATGGTCCTGATGCTATTGATAACGTACAAATCATAGATATATGGCCAAATAGTTCATGTATTATCGCTGATCCACTTTGGACATCAAATACGCCAATGACAATGACTAATAGTAGCAATCCATACACTTGGAATCTCAATGCTTCACTACCTGTCGGACAAACAGTATATCTTTATATTACCTGACATATTGCCAACACACCAAGTTGTGTAGGTACGTATATCAATGTTGTCAATCTTAGATATACCGTCAATGGCCAACTCAAAACAGGACAAGCACAGGTAAATATAAATGTTATTACGCTCCCTAGTTCTAACATGACTATCACCAAGACTGCACTCTCCTATGGAAATAATGTAGGAGACCCTGTTGTTTTTGAGTTGATCTATCAGAATAATTGAACAACTACTATCACTTCATACAATATCGTAGATTACTGGCCAGGAACATTACAATTTGTTTCTTCTACTCCTATGCCAACAAGCCAAACACCAACGGTTTGAGGAACTTTATTGCAGCGAATATTTACTACTCCTATTGCACCCAATGGAACAGGTAAAATTACGCTCAACTGAATAATTAAATAGGGATATGAGGGCAGGAATAATTTCCAAGTCCCATGTTTCAAATACCAGTCAGTTTATATCTCCCTTAATCTTTAATTTATTATCGTTACGGAAATGAAGAAAACATTGTATATTATAGTACTTACGCTCTTATGATTCGTATGATTCACCCGAGCCGATGTACATACCATGGCAGTTAGTCCAGCGACACAACCAGCTATTTCTGGTTCACTAGTGACCTTTACCGTTACATGAACGAATGGAACTGGTGAAGTATATCTCAAATATCTTCTAGGACAAACAGCTAGCTATAATATTGCATATACCAATGCTACTATTGTTCCACTAAATAATGCGCTTTTGAGCCTTGGTATCGAACACGATCCCGTATTTGTTTTCCCTGCAAACAGTAATTTTTCCGTAACTATTACTGCAAAGGTTAACGCACCTACACGAACGATCCCTACTATAGATACTACAGCAATTTTTGCTACAGATACTCAATTTTCTCCTCTACTTACTTCAGCAATAGCACAAATCACCCCTATCGCTGACCTTATGGTGACAAATATTTTGACCGGAGCAAATCCAAGTTTTTCTGGAGACAATGTATCCTATTATATAACACTACAAAATATCTGATCTGCTTCTGCGACAGGGATTACTTTTATCAGTACCTTCCCTATCCCTACATTGGCTCCACCGACTGCAACATTTAATGGTATCGCTTATGCATATACATATATAAACTATCCACAAGATTTTGTCTGGAGTGGAAGCTATTTGGAGAATTTGAATGCAGGACAAACAACAATTATTCGTTTGCATGCTCCTATGACCCAATCATTTGCTGTAGGAACATCATTTACGCAAATAGCTACAGCAACAAGTGTAAGTACTGAATACACTACAGGAAATAATAATGCTACAGCAACAGGAACGGTACAAGCATCTGCTGATGTATGGATTACTAAGACTTTGGCACCATTCACGGGATATGCTGCTGGTGACCATGTATACTATACTATTACCTATGGAAACAGTGGAGGTAAAATAGCTGAAAACACTATGATTACTGACCTTGCTCCTACAAATATCAATATACCTATCACTACGTTTACCCTCTGAGCACTTCCTGCAGGAAGTGGTGGAACGATTTTCCTTACCTGAACGCTCACCCAAGCATTTACTTCATGACAAGTGTTTGTGAATACTGCAAACATTAGCACATCCAGCATTGAATCCCAGACAGGAAATAATAGTGCTAGTGCTACATGAATGGCACAAGGAATCGCACAAGTTACTCTAGATATCATAGCAAACAATATAACAAGACCACAATATGATACTATCCCTTATGGATCTGGACCAAATGTTTTGATCCAAGCAGTCAGTGGTGATGTTGTCAAACTCACTATTACCTATGCTAACCATGGAAATGCGACAGGAGCAAATGCAACTATCGGTCTTTCATGAACCCAGGGATTTGTAAGTCTCGGAACATACAATGGAAATATAGGAACACTTCCCATCAATACTACTGGAGTGATTATCATCACCTGAATTGTTGGTCCAAAAAACTATATCTCATTTTCACCAACCGCTCGTCTGACCTACAATACCAATCAAACCATTACAGATAGTATAACAATTCAAGAACCATTTGTCTGTGGCGATGGTCTCCTTACGAGAACGGAAATGTGTGATACTGCCTGAAATATAGGCGTCCTCTTTAGTGGACAGGTCTGTGAAAACCAACAAGGTATGTGTATCCTTCGTACTACAAGTATCATCAATAAAGCATGTATCAATTATCAATATATAAATAATCTTGGTGTCGTAACTACGGGACAAGACTGTGATGAAGTAGAACTCCCTCTAGTAACTCCAAGTTGTGCTAGCATGACTGGATCATCTCCTATAGTGACAAACAATGGATATGATGTCAATCTTAATTGTAGAGCAAATAATGCTACCGCAAATACGCCTATTACCATAGATTGTGGTAATGGAACAAGTTTATTGTGATCATGACTCCTCTTTAATGGAGTTTGTAGCTATACTTGATCATTTATCGGCCACGCACAATGTAAAGTAGCCAATGATATAAATAATCCCAATTGTAAAGTACCTGTTTCTCTCAATGCTGGACAGTGTAAATCACTTACTGCACTTGATGGAAGAATCGCTTTGGTAGATGCAAACAATGATGCAAGTAGCAGATTTAGATGTGAAACTATCAATGGTATCACTGCACAGAAGATAACCATTACCTGTGGAGATGGAAACCAACACGTCACCAACAATGCATCATTTTTGGAAGCAACCTGTGAATATAATAATGTAGATACACCACAATCATATAATGTCAGATGTTTGGTAGATGAGGTATTTACTCCTATTTGTCAGGAAAATATTGTCGTAGATAAAGGTGGTTTATGATACTGTGGTGATGGTATCCGTGAATGATATGAAGATTGTGATGACGGAGAACTTAATGGAACTTCTCAATCTGATTGTTCTCTTGGATGTGATCTCTGATGATCTATGATGGGATGTTTCAATGTAGGAAATACGAGCATCTCTATACAAAAATGAGAAATACTTCCTTTCCGATGGACACTTGATTATAAAGAAAATATCATCCCAGGAAATTCTTGTGATGGAGAAGAGGAAAGAAAAATACCTGAAGAAAGTATTATGTGTACCTTTAATGTTTACAATGGTGTACATACAGAAGCAGATGGAGACCCTCTCTTTACTATCGTCAAAAAATGTAATACCGATGATCGAGGCAATGATCCTCTATTTGACTATTTCTTACATCAATGATGGCGATCACTCACCAATTCATTTGGAAGGTATGCATTGAACACTGATGAGTTCGTCGATGATATATTCTGAGAATATAAGTTGTCGTTGGATAAAGTATCATACAACTATTGTTTATGAGACAATGAATATGTTGGCACAGAAATCGATAGAGTATGTAATGTAGACTTTGCTGTTACTCAACAATATCTTGCACAAAAAAGTTCATTTGGACTTACACCGAGAGCTACGGATATTCCTCTAGAAGGATACAAGATGATCGATGGTGATGAACTGATCGATAGTACTGATCTTGATGAAATCATGGTACTTGACGCATCAGACTATGATGGAGGTGATGAGGTTGCTGTCATGATGGATGCCTTTATAAACAAATATGCAAAGCTTGCGGTAAAAGCTGGTGTGATCCAATCTATAGAAGGAAATGATATAACTACCTATAAAGTTCCTGGTCAGAATATCGTTGTTTTTAAAGGTGCAGGTACTTTGAAATATACTGACTGATTGACTAGTGATAAACCATTTACGGTCATCGTTGATGGACCAAGCATCCAAATCAATGGATCTATAGAACATACAAATGCAATGTTTTTGGTCAACGAATGAGATATCACCTTCTTACCATCAGCAGATGCATGTAGCAAAACACAAGTAGTAAAATGAATATTCATCACGAATCGTTGATCATTTTTGGCTGGACCAGATCTTGCTAACGATGATAGAGATACTGCATGGTGTAATTTTGGATGATTGAAAGTCCAAGGAATACTCATAGGAGCTGGTATAGAAGACCTTGTACAATCTAGAAGATCACAACTCAATGGTTGGTTTTATGTATGATGATCATCTCTTGCATATATCAAAGCAGAGAGAAGAAATGAAATTTTTAATGGTGCCTCTGTCCTTATCGAATATAGCCCAAGCTTATGGAGTGCATTGCCTCCAGGCGCAAGTGAGTTTACTAAGGCATTAGATATTTATAAACAATAATATAGTTAAAAAAATAATACTATTATAGTAGATGAAAGACGAGACATACACCACTCGTCTTTTTTTATGGTAAAAATTTTATTTAAAAAAAGATGTGCGGAAACGCACACCTATATATTCATTTCTCTATTATGTCCTAATTTACAGCATTTTTTCTGGCATTTTTCTCATCCTCCGCCAGAGTGCGGGAGCAATGAAACCTATCATGACCAGCGCAGCTAATACGGTAAATAATTGTCCCATATAGGGATCTTGATTTTCTCCTATACAGATTTTCTGTGAAATGGTCTGTTCGTCCATACCCAATTGTGCTAAGCTATATATTGCATTATAGATAAGTACAAATAAGAATATGAATCCGATCCAATACCACCATTTTTGGATGATACTCAGGACATTGATCCAATATTTTTTATAACCAATTTCGGAAGCCACCCGATCCATATTCATACAGGAAAACATGGCCATAATAAGAACAATTCCCATACCCAGATAATAGGTAGGAAATATTTCATATACGTTACTGTCAGATGCAACAAAAATAACGTGAATATTTAGCAAAATAATTGCAATTGATACCCAAAAAATACTTGAAGCAATTTTTTTCATAATGATATTTTTTTGTTTTATATCTTATATGTATTTTCTATCATAAGTCAACTAAAAAATCAGGCAGTAGTGCCTGACTCTTTTTTATTAAGAAGAAATGTTTTTAATTGAGCATCATGACTGCATAATTGAGCACTGCTGCAAACGTTACTCGTAAGATGTAAGGTAAAAATAACCACCCTGCTCTCTTATGTATCTTACCAAACTCATATGCAGTGACAAGAATAAATATCCAAAATACAATAATTTCTATAAATGCGAGGAGTGGATTTTGGAGATAGAAAAAAAGGATTGACCACAGAATGTTTAAAAACAATTGGATTACAAAATATCTCATGGCTGGTTTATCTTTTTCTTGGATACCATTTTTGGATACTAAGAATAATGATACTCACATCAGCAAAAATAATATACTCCAAACGGGACCAAATACTCGATTGGGTGCGGTGAATGCTGGCTTGATGAGTGTAAGATATCGACCATCAATAGCTGGTAGAGTAAACCGTGATCCTATTACTCATGCGAGTATTGGGATAAGTAAACATAAAAGTAATGTAAATAGTTGATTTTTTTTGGGCCAAGCAAAAATAGTTTTTTCTGGCGATGTTTTTTTTGTGGAATTTTTCATACCATAAGGTAATGAGGTAAAGATACTCTAAGTATATTCTCTTTTTTTTAAAAAGCAAAAATCAAAGCACAAAAAAAAACAATTCTGAAAACAGAATTGTCCTTGTGTTTTATATCCACCAATGTGCAAGATATTCTTGATTGGCGATTCTTCTTTCCCAAAACTCAAAAGTTTGTATTTCTTCTATATATTTACCAAACTCTTTCTCCTAGTATTCTTCTGTAGTAACCTTTCCCTTTCTGTACAGTTCCAAAAAATCCTTTCGCAAGAGAGACCACCTTCAGAGTAAGGAGCTAATGGATATAATGTATCCCATCCGATGGGAACATGTAGTACTTTACCCAAGCGGAGAAACTTTAATAAACGATAAGGTATATACCAAATCAGTCTGAGGAGATTTTTGATACATTTTTTCATATGCAGAAAATTTATGTATGTGTTTTTAGTGAAAACATATGAGACTACATATAGAAATATTTTGATAATTATCAATTCTTTCTCTAGTAAAAAAACAGCTCTCAAGAAGGAGCTGTCTGTAGCTCTTTTATTTTGATCAATATGATTACTCCTATTTGCAGCAGAATAGACCGCAGAGGTTGTATCAAGGACCAATAATCACTATATGATACTACTATGGTAATGAGATTGGCTATGGATGCTATAAGAATAACTATCCAAGGACCCAATGGTTCTTTCCCTTTACCATCCATGATACCCAAGATCAGAGGGATGTAGGCCAATGTGTTTATAATCTGCATGATGATATGTACTTCTTTTATATTCATACAGAGTACAAATCCTACAATAAACAATGTTCCCAGAGAAATGATGAGTATATCTCTTTTGAGTACTAGGTAGTTTTTATGGAGAATAAGTACCACCAAGACGTAGATATTAGCTGCAACACCCGTAAACAAGAGAAATGATTTTAACCAATCACCGACAATCATTTCATAAGTAATTGCAGTCACAATAGCTAGTAAGGCCCATAAAAACAATACGACAATATTTGGTCGATGTTTTGTTTTTTTGGTTTCTTTACTGTACCACCACATGCCTATTACCATCAACAGGACAGAAATCACGGCGGATGCTATATAGATAGTATAGAGTAATTCTTTCATTGGTTTTGTTTTTTTATTTTTGCTAATATTATATATTTTATACAAAAAGTCAACAAAAAAAATCAGACCCCCATACGGGATCTGAACATTATCTTCGTCAGATGATTAATTGGTGATTGTGAATATCACAGTTGGTTTCCATATTTTTTCTTCAAAGTCATACAGCGGTGCGGCTGAGAACTTCATATGAAAGTCGCCAGCTTTGACTTTATATCCAAACAAAGGACCAATGCCATAGAATCTTCTCGCCATCACGCCTGCAGAGATTTTTGATGACTCAAAGGTCACCGTATTGGTGTACCAATAATTATCCTTTCCCGATCCGATTTCCCATAGAGAGAATATCTCAATGGTTTTGGTCGTATCTGACATAAATCTTGGTGCAAACTTGATCCATGGTGATACTCTCCAGGAGATATCCATTGTTTGCTCACCACCGAGTCCGAGACCAAAAGATATAGGTCCTGTGGTATAGTTTAGAAACCATAAACACTCAACCCAATCATAGGTAGTTCCAAAATAAGGACCCATACTCCATCCATTCTTGAGTGGGGCATCTGCCTGTATTTGCGTCATAGGGATTGCTCCCGTAAGGGTATTGAACCGAACATCCTGCTCAAAGAGCATAAACTGGCTAAATGCCGGGATTGATACAAAAACAAGTACCGTAATAATAATCATCTTTTTCATAGATTTCTTTTTTTGTTATATATTTTATATATTAATTTACTTAAATAAGTCAATATTAAAATAAATTGATAGAAAATTATTATTTCTCTTTTTTCTATTTCTGCTTGACAATTAGTATTAATTATTTATAGTTTTTATGCTGACCTGAGTGTGTATGGTCAAGTAAGTACTCTGAAACTGATTATTTCTCTTCTGTTTCAGGAGATCATTAACACGTATATATAGTATACCAAATTTTTTCACTAATAAACAAAAATCGTAAAAATCAAACGCATGAAAAAACTTTTATCTTTAGTGATTGCTCTCCTCGTCATGTACGTGGGATTGAGCCAGGCCAAAGCAATAGTTGTCACAGACTCTGTTTGTAATGGCACATCTCTCACTATTGGGTATTCATATCCCAGTGGTGTGTGGTATTTGTGGAGTACCGGAGCTACAACTACCCAAATTACGGTAGCCCCTACCCTAAATACGAGTTATACCGTAAATGTATTGGATGCTTCCTTGGTTATTGTTGCTCAGGATACCTTCAATATTATCGTCAAACCCATACCCAACGTTTGGATTACTGGTCCCACTGATATTTGTGCTGGTGATGTAGTTACTTTGGTAGCTCACGGTGCCAACACCTATCAATGGGATACAGGAACGACAAATGATACACTACAGGTATGTCCCACCATCACTACAAATTATACCGTGACAGGATGGGATACTCATGGTTGTAGTTCTACTACTAGCTTTCTTGTAGTTGTACAAACACTTCCTCTCCCTTATACTATTACCGGGAGTACGAGCTACTGCTCTGGACAACAGGGATCGATAGTTGGTCTTGATGGCTCAGAAAGTGACTGCTGGTACAAACTGTATAAAAATGGTGTAGGTATTTATATTGTAAATGGTACAGGATATCCTATTAGTTTTGGACCCCAACTCGATGGTAACTATACCGTCAGCGGATTTAAAAATACCTTAGGATGCTCTGCATCTATGAATGGAACACTTGTGGTTACCGCATCACCATTACCTGGAGCTGCAGGAGTTATTTCTGGCAATCCTGTACTTTGTCAGAATAGTAGCGCTACGTTTTCTACGAATACAATACCCTATGCCACATCGTATATCTGGTCGGTACCTACAGGAGCATATATTGTTTCTGGTCAGGGTACTACTACGATTACGGTCAATTTTACCGGGGCAAGTTCAGGAAATGTTTCGGTCTTTGGACAAAATGATTGTGGTTCTGGACAAGCCGCATTTCTTGCGGTAACGATTAACCAGTCCCCAAGTCTGAGCATTACTACCACCAATCCAAACATTTGTGCGGGAGCAAGTACGAGCCTCACCGCTACAGGTACAGGCATAAGTTTCTTGTGGTCTACAGGAGAAACAAGTCAAACGATTATCGTTGCTCCTATTCTCACTACAAATTATTCTGTAACTGCTACAGGAGTGGGTGGATGTTCAAGTACGGCAAGTAGCACTATTGGTGTATATCCATCTCCCTCAGTGAGTTTGAATCTAGTGCAAGATAACTTTTGTACTGATGTATATACTGCAATCCTTTCCGGTGGTTATCCAAGTGGCGAAGGCTCCTACTCAGGAGATTGTGTATTTTATGGCAATAGCATATTTCCAGCTGCCACTGGTACAGGAACATATACGGTCATGTATACGGTTACTAATCAGTATGGATGCTCTGCATCCGACACGGATTTGCTTACAATAAATCCAGTGCCTGCGGTAATGTTCACGAACGTTACTACAGGGGTATATATAGATACACCAGGATTTGATCTAACACCATACGTAAGTCCCATAACAGGAACTTTTTTGGGCGATGGTATGATAGGAAGCTTTTTTTATCCTGCTATGGCGGGATTGGGAACGCACATGATTAGCTATACCTATACGCATCCTATCACCGGATGCAGTGCTACCCAAATCCAATATATCCCGGTGGGCGCTTTGGGAGTGGACGATCCCACGCTTGTGGTCGATGCTCTCAATATCTTCCCCAATCCAGCGGTCAATGAGTTGCATATTCGTGGTATCGATACTAAAGAAATACAGCGTATTTCCATCGTGAATATACTTGGCAAAGTAGTTTATACTACAGAAGCCATCACTAATGAAATGCAGCTTAATATTTCTGGGTATTCTTCTGGTATGTACATTATTTCTTTTATGAATGCTGAGGGTATTTCCCTTGGAAAACGTTTTGTGAAAGAATAGTACCTATGTCTTCTCTAGAGTGGCGATGTTTTATCGCCACTTTTTTTGTTGTGTAAAAAAGATACATAATTAAAGAAAATGTGTGGCTAAAATAAAGAAAAAAATTAGTAGAGAATTGATTTATCTACTAAATTTTTATATATGACAAATAAAAAGCTATAGTACCATGCCAGATGCATGACAAGACACCCCCCAAACTCGTAGCAATAGAATCCTAACGAACCGAAATGGGCCCCCTGGTAATTAACCAGGGGTTTGAGGTGAGATAATAAATAGTTCATGGTGAAACGACCATATGTTGGGTTTGCATCTGGCTAGAGTTTTTTGCTTCCTTTTTGAGGCAATGTCAAAAAGGAAGTCCAGCGAAGCGTGAAGAAAAAAATAAATATTTAGGTAATTATAGATGAATTTCTTGAAAATAACCACACAAAAAGTTCTATTATGCCAAAAAAGATACATACTAGAAAGATAGTCTTGAATCTCGAGAAAATACCTCTATATATACATATACATCGTTAAAGATATTCAGATAAAGGTTTTTTTGTAAAAAAATAAAAATATCTTTTCTAAAAAACTATTATTTTTTTCTCAAAATAGCGTCTATTTTGTCTACCACTCTCCATAGTGATGGTTTTTGTTAATTTTGTGTTGATTTTGTATCTATTTTCCCTATATTCACGGACACGTAAATTTTTTGTTTATTCTGAATTTTTTATAAAGCCTATGAGTACCTAATATATCAATTCATTATTTATCATTTCTTATTATTTATACATGCCTACTATTAATCAACTTATCAAAACATGAAGAAAGCAAAAAACCTACAAATCCAAAGCACCTGCTTTGCAATTTGGTATCAACAAATTGGATAATAATAAAAAAATCGACAAACCCGCTCCCTTCAAGAGATGAGTATGTCTCAAAGTTTCTGTGATGGGACCAAAAAAACCAAATTCCGCACAAAGAAAATTTGCCAAAGTTAGATTGTCTAACGGAGCTGAAATATTAGCATATATCCCAGGAGAATCTCATACATTGCAAGAGCATAGTGTTGTCTTGGTAAGAGGAGGTAGATGTAAAGATCTTCCAGGAGTAAGATATCATATTATCAGAGGGAAATACGACGCCAATTCTGTAGACAAAAGAAGACAATCTAGATCACTTTACGGAGCAAAAAGACCAAAAGCTGCTAAAGCATAAACAACATAGGAAGAATATGGACCTTGGTCCTTGTCCTTCGTAACCTTTTACCTTTACATACGTTTATACCATGTCAAAATTAATTGCCGGTTCATTATCTAACCCAAAAATCGAGAAGATTATCAATTACATCATGAAAAGTGGAAAAAAAAGTGTAGCAAAAAGAATCTATCATGATATGCTTCAAGAGATCAAATCTAACGGACATATGAACCCAGAAATAGTATTAGAAACAGCTATAGATAATGCTTCTCCTAGCTTGATGATCAAATCCAAAAGAATGGGAGGTTCCGTTTATCAAGTTCCTGTGGAAGTAAAACAAGATAAAAAATTGTTCTTCGCTTTCAAATGGATTCTTGCTGCTACTGATTCAAAAAGTGGAAAACCTATGTACAAGAAGTTAGCAGAAGAGATTATGGCTGCTTATGGTAACCAAGGATATGCGGTAAAGAAAAAGGAAGAAACACACAAAATGGCTGAAGCAAACAAGGCGTTTGCATATATGGCAAAATATGTGAATTAAATCATATAGTATGATAAATATTTATTCTTTATAGTAACAGTAAAATGGGAAATACTAGTGGTGCAAAATATAAGCATATAATGTATAACGTTTCACGAGCAAGTCAAAAATCTGGAAAAAAACTAGTAAAGGCTATTGCACGATTCGTTTCTCTTATAGCAAAACAAAATAAACAAGGAGAGACTAAATGGATCTACAAGACAAAAGAAAAAGCTCAAGCAAGACTTACAAAATATGGTGTTACTGAAAAAATGATTGATGCTGCTTTAGAAAAAAAATGACTTAAAAAATAAATTTAGATTTAAGATACTAGAACTTGTTTAGTTATGTTGTATCATGGATTATAGTACCCGTTTTAAATATTTGTTTAATTAGATGACTAGATTAAAAACTAACGCAAAAAGGAAGCTCAATAAAGCATTGTTTAGAGTAGAAAAAGTAGTAATTATGGATGTAAGGAGAAATCTTGAGCAACAAAAGAAATGGAAAGCTAAGGTTATGAATAAAAAGGCTAAATAAATATTTAGATACTAGATTCAAGATACAAGAACTATTTTATGCAGTATATACCTTGTTAGTTCATCTATCATGGATCAACTTTAAATTATAATTAAATTACATGAATTTTGACAGACTCAAAGACTTTTATGATAATAATGGAAGCAAAATCCTTGATATCAAACCAGGAATGTATATTGAAATTCACGAAAAAGATGTAGAAACAAATAGAATTTGGAGATTCAAATGTCTTGTTATCAAGACTAAGAAACCTAGTCATGCTGATGGAACATTTACTGTCAGAGGAATGGTAGCTGGAGTAGAAGTAGAAAAAATTTATCCGCTTTCATTTAATAAATTTGACAAAATAGTTCTCTTAGATGAATATCAAATCAGAAGAGCTAAACTCTACTATATCAGAGACAAAGTAGGAAAAGATGCTAGATTTAAGTCCAAAATCACTGCTGAAAAAAGAGATATCAATCTTCTTGATAAAGAAGCAGGTAAAGTAAAAGAAAATAAGGGAAAGAAAAAAGGAAAAAAATAATGTGTACACAATACATATTGGATGTTAAAATCTATCATCTATCATTTATTATCTATCATTGTATATAAAATGGAACTTATGGTAATCTCTCGTCAAAATAAGAAAGCTAAAGATCTTAGAAAAGAAGGACTTATTCCTGGTATCGTTTATGGAAAACATCTTAGCTCACCTATTGCTATAGCATGTAAAAGAAATGATCTTATCAAAAAATATAAAGAAGCTGGATACTCTACTCCACTTATGATCAGCGGTGATGGTATCAGTCAACTCGTTTTGATCCAAGATATTCAATTGGATCCGGTAAGTGATATACTTCTTCATATTGATTTTTTGGCGGTAAATAAAGACGAAAAAGTTACTACAGAAATACCTGTTATCTTGATTGGTGAATCTCCTATCGAAAAAGCATGAGAAGGACAAGTTCAGCTTATAAAAGACTTTATCGAGGTTGAAGCACTTCCACAAGACTTACCACATGACGTTACTATTGATATCTCTACTATCCAAACAATCAATGATACAATATTTGTAAAAGATTTGAAATTCTCTAGCAAAGTAGAAGTACTTGATGATCCAGAACAAGCAATCATTACCGTTGTTCTTACCGTCGAAGAAACAGAAGTAGCTACTTCTGAAGTAGCAACTGCAACTGGTGTTGCTCCTGATGCTGCTCCTGCAAAAGATGAGAAAAAAGAAGAGAAAAAATAACAAACCTAGTAGCAAGTATAAAGTAGAAAGTATAAATATTTTCTTCTACCTGTTACCTTTTACATTCTACATTCAATTACAATGGCAAGAGTATGTGACTTTACCTGAAGATGAACATGATCGGGAAATATGAGATCTCACTCTATGAGATCAACGAAAAGGACATTCAAAATAAATTTGATTGAAAAAAAAGTGAAACTCGAGGATGGTTCTCAACTTAAAATAAGAGTAAGTTCTAAAATATATAAAAAACTAAAAGGATTTATCTAGAATATGCAACGTCTAAACGACTTAATGGATATTCATTTTATCGTTTCTGTCTCTTTTTTGTTGTGGGGTGGTAGCTCAGTCGGTAGAGCAATGGCCTTTTAAGCCAGTGGTCCAGGGTTCGATCCCCTGCCACCCTAACAAAAAGAGATT